>JBBQDT010000258.1:0-5537 GCA_038319955.1 Gemmatimonadales bacterium
CCGCGACGTCACCAGCAGCATCTCCTCGATCGCCCAACTCGTATCACTCGTTGCAGTCAGCGCAACACCCACCGTGTGGCCACAGGACGGCCCACAGCGCCAATCGACGAACGTCACGGCCGTGCGACCCGACCGGCTGAATCCCACTGGTGACATCCGCACCGCGCCCGCCGCATCGGCGTGGGCAGCGCGAAAACGGATCCACTCGCCGACAGACGCGCCCTCGGTGGGAACGTCGCCTGCATCGGCGCCGAGCAACATGGCCTGGCCCAGTGCAACGGCCCGCACGTCGAACGGCGATGCCGCTCGCTTCAGCAGATCGGCACGGGCGTCACGCGCTTCCGATGAATCACCGCGCGCCCACCAGAGAGTCTCCACGCCCCACCGTGCCGCAAGATCGTCGCAGGTGACCATCGAGCACGCGCTGTCCAGTGACGTGGTGGCCACCGCCACTACACGCTTGGTCGTGCTCACATAGATCGACTCGGCCACCGTGCGATAGACGGCGATGGCGCGAGGTGCGTCGTTGGGCACGGACGTGTCGACCGGCGCGCGTGACGCACGCGCGCATGCGATGAACAGCAGGAGAGCGAGAGAAGAGAGACGGCGCATAGGTACCGGATGTTCGCGCAAAGCAGGATCGCGCGAAAGGGCCGAGCGACTCAGAGCACCCGGCGAACGAGGTGCGTCGCTTGTTCCTTGCACCGGTCGAGGATGCCACGCTTCCTGAACACCGCCAGCGTGATTTCGTCGGCGTACTGCAGGTCCTCCATGAACTGCCGCTCAAGCGTGGCGCCAAGGTCCTCGTTCAGCATGATGAACATCGTCTCCTCGTTGAACGACATGGAGCGGTTGTCGGCGTTCATGCTGCCCACCGCGCCCCAGTAGCCATCCACGACGAATGTCTTGGCGTGCATCATCGTGGTGCGATATTCGTAGATCTTGACTCCAGCAACGAGCAGCTCTTCGTACTGTGCGCGGCCGGCATAGAGTGTGGACTTGACGTCGCTCGCCGGCCCGGCGGTCAGGATACGTACATCCACCCCGCGCTTCGCCGCCCTGCACAGCATTCCCTTGAAGTCCTTGTCGGGGACGAAGTACGAGTTGGTGAGGTAGAATCGCTCCCGTGAACACTCCGTCGACAGCGCATAGAAGCGCTCGGCGTCCGTGCTTCCAACGGACGGCCGCGCGTGGAGCATTCCTGCGAGCACCCCCTCCTCCGATGGCGTGTACGGGGGCGGGAGTATTGCCGGCCCCACCAATAGCTCGCCGGCCGCCTCTCCCCAGCAGCAGACGAAGGCGGCCTGCAGCTGGCGCACCGCAGGACCGATGAAGCGAATGTTGGAGTCGCGCCACTGATCCTTGTCGCGGCCGTTGCCGTACCACTTGTCGGCCAGGCCGAAGCCTCCGGTGTAGCCCGTGGTGCCGTCGATGCAGATGACGCGGGCGTGCGAGCGATGCTGAATGGTGTTGGCCTGCCACAGCTTGAGCGGTCGGAAGGGACAGCACTCTATGCCCGCCTGCTTCAGCGCCTCAAAGTACTCCTTCTTCAGCGACGTGCCGAATGCATCGTAGAGAAAGTGGATACGAACGCCGGCGCGGGCGCGCTCGAGGAGGATGTCCTTGAACGTGTCGGCCATTCGGCCGGGCTCGCAGTAGTACAGCTGAATGGTGATTGTCTTCTTCGCGGCCTTCAGGTCTTCCCACAGCTTGGGATACGTCTGGTCGCCGTTGATGAAGATCTCCACCCCGTGGGCGTGCGCGAGCGGCGCGTGGCTGAGCAACTCCATGGTCTCGCGAAAGGCACGATCATGCACGGAGGGCACTTCACCGTCCGGGTATGCCGTCACGCCGCGAACCGGAGTGCCCTTCAACGCACTGAGGACGCTGATGAGCGCAAGCAATCCGATGATTGCGCCGAAGATCAGAAAAGCGATGCTGGCTAGGTTCATGGAAGGCTCATAGGCAAGAAGCTGGCGCGCCGGTGGTACCACACTCGCTTCCCGACTACCTCGGCAGCGCTATCAGCCCCAGCGGCACGGATCGAAGGCCTTCCCAGTCGTGAGCGTCGCCCTTCGCATCCCGGACGCGAAGGCGAGCACTGATCCCGCCATCGAGCAGCATCGCGTCACGACAGCCGAGCGACCCCAACACCGCGGCCATCTCCGGCGCCGTCAGCCCGAAGGGGACGAAATGCAGCGCGGACCCCGCAGCGTCGAATCGCGTGATCGCGACCAGCAGTCGGCCGTCGCGCGTGAGGCACAGCCCGGCCCGCGCGTCGCGATGCGCGACGTCCACCCCCGCGCCGCTCATCCGAAGCGGCGCGAGCACGCTGTCCGCGGCGAGCACCGCCGGGTAGGACTGGAACGCCCAGCGCGTCCCCTGCTGAGACGCCACGCGAGCGACATCCTCGCCCCGGATCCAGCGCAGGACACCGGACGAGTCCTGCACCAACGCCGCCGACAGCGGACCATACTGGGGCGGCAGCCAGCGCCGGCCGTCGAGCACGACCCACCCCCAGGGCATCGTCGCCTGGAACTGTCCGGCGTTGATCGCAAGCACTGCCTGCCTCGGTGCGCGATGCAGTGTCCACGCGGCTTCGCGCCTCGACGTGAACGCCGTGTCGAGCGACAATCGCACGCGCCCCGGCTCGACACGCGCGACGACGAGCCGCGTACGCCACGCCTCTCCCGAGCCCCTGAGCTGCAGCTCACCCCACTCGACGCCGCTCGCGCCCTTCTGCCACGTCATCAAATCGACCAACGGCGCCGCCGGCCAGACAACGGGTGCTGTCGCCGAAGACCACAATGGGCGCCAGGCGCCGCGTGCGTCGCGTACGTCGAGCGTGGAGGAAGGCAACGGGGCGTCCTGCGCTATGGCAGGACGCCCCGCGACCAGGAGGGCGGCGACGAGCGCCGCGCGCCAATGCATCACAGCGCGCGCTTGACCTTCTCGAGGTCCGGCAGGCGCTTCTTCACGGCTTCCATCTCCTCGTCGCCGTACTTCATCTGCGCACCCTGACCCGCCACGCGGTTCATGATCGATAGCGCGCGTTCCTTGAGCTGGAGGTAGCGAACCTGTTCGAGGCCACTCGCCTGTGCACCGACGTTCACCGCCTTTGCTTCGAGGGTGCGGATGCTGTCGTCCGCCGCGGCGACGTCCTTCCGCAGCTTCTCTTCCTGCGCGAGCGCGGGCGGCAACGCAGGCACCTTGCCGCACTTCGCAGTGACGGTCGCCGAATCCTTCTTGAAATCGCCGAAGACGTCGGTGCCGGTGATCTCGTTGATCATGTCCATCTGCACCTTCTGCAGCAGCACGGGATCCTGCTTCTTCTGTGCATCGGCCATCCGTGAGGCGTACTTCGTGGCGATGAGCTGCGTCCTGCCCATGAGGGCGGGGTCGGACTGCAACGTCTTCATTCGCGCCTCGTACCGCTCATCCCGCGCTTCCTCGAGAGAACTGAACGCCGACGAGCGGCATTCCGTGATCTTGCCGTTCGCCTGGTCGTAGGCGCTGCGGACCGGCTGGTTCTTGTCGAGCAGTGCTGAAAGATCCTTGTTCTTCACTTCACGTGCGGCCTGAACGCGATCACGCTCGCCCAGCATGCGATCCGCGGCCTGGGCGCCGGTGATCACCTTGCCAAGGAGGTCGTCGCTGAGCTGCTCGCCCGGCGCCACGGGGCCCATCTTGTCCGTCGCCTTCTCGGCGGCCTTCTCGACCGCCTTCTCGGCGACTTTCTCCTTGGCCTTTTTCATCAGGCCACCGAATTGGGCGTTGGCGGGCGCAGCGGCCGTCAGCATGAGCGCACCGGCGGCCATCAGTGAGAAACAGCGATAGAAGCGAGTCATGAGCAGTCACCAGGCGGGTGGGTACAGCGACAGCGCGAAAAGCAGGTCACTCGACTTCGCTCGGGACGAAAAGCAACAGGTGAAGAGGACCCAAGGTAAGGAGTCCCGTCGAGCGTGTCACTGGTTATTTGACCTGCGCGCTGCCGTACAGGAGCGCGAACCCCATCTGTTGCCTAGCCGTGTCAAAAAAGCGTATCCTTGCGTCGCCGCCCCACCCTGGTATCACGCTGTCAGGAGACACGAATGTTTTCCCCGGTTTCTCGTGCCGCGCTTCTCGCCGTCTCGGCGCTCGCTCTCGTCAGCCTTCCGCTCGTGGCGCAGCAGGCCGGAAAGGGCCTGCACGAGTCTGCATCGACAACGCGCACTGCGGTCAAGGCGCCGTATTACTCCTTCGGCTTCATGCCCGGCGAGCGCGTCGCCGACGTCATGATCACCGACATCAGTGGCAGGAAGTCCACGCTCGCCGGCCTGACGGGATCAGCAGGCGCGGTGCTCGTCATTCGCGACGCCGAGTGTCCCGTGACGCAACGCTACTCGCCGCGGTTGGCGGAACTGGAGAAGGAGTTCGGGCCGAAGGGCTACAACTTCGCGTACGTCGACGTGACGCCGCACACGCGCGCCGAGGCGAAGGCGGACGCGGAGAAGTATCAGCTCACCGGGCGGACGATTCTCGACGAGGACCGCAAGGTCGTGAACGCACTGCGTGCGACCTCCGCGGCCGAAGCGTTCGTGATCGATGCGCGCGGCACGCTGCGCTATCGCGGCGCCATCGACGACCAGTACGGCATCGACTTCCATCGCGAGGCACCCACGATCAACTATCTCAGGGAATCACTCGGTCGTGTGTCGTCCGGCCGCGAGATCGTGAACCGGCAGACGGATGCCCCGGGCTGCGTGTTGCCGACGGAGATGAATGTCGCCGGCACGGCGCGGCCGGTGACGTACCACAATCGCATCAGCCGGCTCATTCAGGAGAACTGCCAGAGCTGTCATCGTGCAGAAGGCAACGCGCCGATGCCGCTCGACACCTACAAGCAGGTGTCGGAGCGTCGCGCCACGATCGAGTTCATGACGAAGAGCGGACGCATGCCGCCATGGTTCGCCCATCGGAAGGTCGGAGATTGGGCGAACGACCGGTCGCTTTCTCCTCGCGACCTCAATGACCTGATCACCTGGGCGCACAGCGGGGCGCCGGAAGGCAGTGCGAAGGATGCGCCGTTGCCGAGGAAGTTCGTCAAGGGGTGGAACATCGGGACCCCGGATGCGATCGTCGCCGCGGCGGACACGTTCAAGGTGCCGGCACAGGGCGTGGTGGAATACAAGTACTCGTACACGAAGACGACCTTCGACGAGGACAAGTGGGTTACCGCGATGGAGATTCGCCCTGAGGCGGCAAAGGCGGTGCACCACGTGATCGTCTTCATCGAGGAGCCGGGCCGAGAGCCGGATCAACGGAAGCGGAAGCCGGGTGATCCCGCGCCGCAGGGTGGTCTCGCCGGATTCTTCGCGGCGACCGCACCCGGGACGCCGGCGATGCGCTTTCCCGAGGGCACGGCGAAGAAGCTGCCCAAGGGCGCGTGGCTCAAGTTCCAGATCCACTACACGCCGAACGGCACCGAGTACACCGACAATACGAAGATCGGCTTCATCTTCACCGACAAGCCGGCCACGCAGGAAGTGCAGACGCGC
>JBBQDT010000259.1:0-5470 GCA_038319955.1 Gemmatimonadales bacterium
GAGCGCAGCGAGGGACCTGCTTTTCGTTCAACGAGAGAGCCGCATGACGCAACGTGTAACGACTCCCGACTCGCTCTTCCTCGCATTCCAGCTTGCGCTCGCCGGTCGCTATTCGATCGACCGCGAGCTCGGTCGCGGCGGTATGGGCGTGGTGTATCTCGCGCGTGAGGTGCATCTCGATCGCCTCGTCGCGATCAAGCTGCTTCCGCCCGAGAAGTCGGTGCTGCCGACACTGCGCGACCGGTTTCTTCGCGAGGCGCGACTCGCGGCGAAGCTCTCGCATCCGCACATCATCCCGATCCATTCGGTCGACGAAGTGGATGGCTTCGTCTTCTACGTGATGGCGTTCGTCGACGGTGAAACCCTCGCGCAGCGGGTGCGCGCGCGCGGGCCCGTGTCGGCATCCGAGGGCGCGCGCGTGCTGCGCGAGGTCGCATGGGCGCTCGCCTACGCACACGCGCAAGGGCTCGTGCACCGCGACGTGAAGCCCGACAACATCCTCATCGAGTTCTCGAGCGGGCGCGCGCTCGTCGCCGACTTCGGCATCGCCGCCGCTGCGGGAGATGCTGCGGGCGACGGCGTCAGTGGCACGCCCGAGTTCATGAGCCCCGAACAGGCACTCGGCGGCGACATCGACGCACGCTCCGACTTGTATGGATTGGGTGCGACGGCGTTCTATGCATTCTCGGGACGCTTTCCCTTCGAGGGACGCAGCGCGACGGAGATTCTGGCCAAGCAGGTGACGGAAGCGCCGCCGCCGATCGCGTCGCTCGGGATTGCACTGCCAAGGAAACTCGGACACCTGATAGACCGGTGCCTCGCCAAGGATCCGGCGAAGCGTCCACCCAATGCGGATGCGCTTGCCGAGCAGCTTGGCGTCGCGATGGACCAGCGTCGGGAATTGCCGGCCGCGCTCCGCGCGTTCGTGAAGCGCAACGGACGCATGGATGGCGGCGGTACGCTGCTCACGGCAGGCGCGCTCCTCACCGCGGCCACGACCATCGGCGCGATCTTCGGCGCGCCGCCGGGCTGGACCACCCTTGCCGTCGGCGTCGCGCTCGCACCCTTCGCCTTTGCGGTGCAGTCGGCGCGAAAGCTGTTGAGGCTGGGCTTTGCACATGCCGACCTCGGGCCGGCGTTCCGTGCCGAGATCGAAAATTCGCGCGAGGAGCACGCGGTCGGGCGCGGCATCGGGCGATCGTCCGTGGAATGGACGCTCTCGCGCATCGCTCGGGTGTCGGCGTCATTCACGGCCATCTCGGTGCCGGCCATCGCCATCAGCAGCGCGGTCGGCCGTTGGCAGGAGCTCGCACAGGTGGCCACGCCGATCACTGGCACCGCCGCCGTCATCGCCGTGTTCTCGGGGACGTGTTACCTCGCCGTCCTGCAAACGCGGCGAGATGTCGACACGGAGTTCTGGTCGACGGTGTGGAATGGACGCATCGGCACGCTCGCATTTGCGGTCGCCCGCAAGCTGCGCGGCAGTCAACCGCTCAGCACCGCGATGACGCATCGCGCCACCGAGCTCTCCCTCGGCATGGCAGCCGAGCAGTTGTTCGAGAGCTTGCCAAGGGAATCACGACAGGCCATCGGCGACTTGCCGGCGCTGCTCCACCGGTTGCAGCGCGACGCACAGACACTCCGCGCGCGCCACGATGAGCTGCAGGAGGCGCTCGGCAACTCGAGTATCGCCGACCAGTCCGACGACTACGAATCACTCCGGGTCGAACGCGACCTCGTTCACGACAAGCTCGGTGACGCTGTTGGTGCACTCGAAACCATTCGGCTGAACCTCCTTCGCCTGCACGCCGGTTCCGCGACAGTGGAGGGCCTCACGACACACATCGGCCTCGCCGTTGAGGTGTCGGCCGAAGTCGAGCGGATGATCGCCGCGCGCGAGGAAGTGGAAACGCGCCTTCGGTTTCCGCGCGAAATCGAACTCACACCGGTGTAGCAGATGGATCGCACACGTACCGCATCACAGGGAGTCGGTGCAGCAGGTGCGTTCGACGCACGTGCCGAGGGGGCACTGCCAGTGCGCTCCGAGAAGCAGGGCGGCCTCGAGCGAGGAGGGTCGCGGACGAAACGTTCCTGGCTCCGCATCGGACTTCGTATCGTGCGCGATGCGGCCGTCGCGGTGGCCGTCATGACGCTCGTGCCCATCGCCATCATCGCCGTCCGCGGAGAGAATGCGTGGGGACATGGCAACTTCGGAAACTCCATCCGTGCGAAGCTCGCCCTCGTCGAATTTTCACGTCCGCTCACGGTTGTCAAGGACCCATCGATCACGCCGATGCAGGCCGGATTGGCGTACAACGCCCTGCAGCCTGACCGCAAGGCGAGCGAATTCGCGATAGTCGAGTTGGCGTCGCGTCCCGCGCTGAGCTGGCAGACGGCGCCGCTCACGGCGGACATGTTCGTCAACCACACGATGACGTTCGGCTTCCACGGCCCTTCGAACTCGGCCATCCTCGAGGCCGTGAAGGATGGATTCACGCCGAAGGAGGCGGCATACCTGCATACACTCGCCACGGCGCCTGTGTGGCGTGCATTCGACCTCGTGGCGCGTGCGAAGGCGGTGGACGTTGTCGGTGGTTCGTTCAAGCTCCCCTTTCCTGACGGCGCAACTGCGGACCGGATGCCGACGGACTACAAGGGCATCCGCGAGATCACCTACGCCGCGGTGTCACGCGCGGCCTACCACATGTCGATCGGTCAGCGGGACTCCGCGGAGGCCGTGCTTCGCTCCATTGTGTCCGTCGGCTTCGCCATGACCGACAACGGACATAACAACCTCGACTCGTTCATGG
This sequence comes from Gemmatimonadales bacterium, assembly GCA_038319955.1. Classification (GTDB taxonomy): domain Bacteria; phylum Gemmatimonadota; class Gemmatimonadetes; order Gemmatimonadales; family Gemmatimonadaceae; genus AG11. Next base: position 2,811 of record JBBQDT010000259.1, read on the forward strand.
GCAACGTCATCGTCGCGGTTGGTCGCGATGCGCTCGGGAGATTCTACAGGATCACCGACGACCCACGAGCGCTTCTGCCGCCATTCGGGCAGCAGCAGAAGCCGGCCAGCGCCGTCCCGTCGCGCCTCTCGATGGACGAGATGCGTCGCTTCCTGATCGACGAGACGGGAAACCCGAACGAGTATCTCGGCATGCGCTACGAGGCACTGCGTCTGCTGTCGGCGGCGTCGTGCACCAACGTCAGGGAGTTGATGTTCGGCAACGGAGCCGACGTGGATGCCGCCATCCGGAGCGCACGCGCCCAACTCGCACGGTATCCGTCGGAGAGGGCGCTCGTCGATCTCGTCGCGCAGCTGCCGCAACCGCGTGCCGATGAGCTCAAGTATGATCCCATCGGCGCCCTCGCAGTGAGCAGCGCGACGGTCGCCGGAACCGTGCTGCGCAATCCGCGGCTCGCGGCCTGCACCGCCATGGTCACCGGCTACTATCGCGGTCCCTGGTGACCAACATGTACGACTGGCCGTTTTTCACCGATGCGCACCGCACGTTCGCGACGGGATTGCGGTCGTGGGCCCAACGCGAGCTGGCCCATTCGCACGAGACCACCGACGTGGACGCAGATTGTCGCGCACTCGTGCACAAGCTCGGCGCGGCGGGATGGTTGCGCTACGCGGTTCCCTCGGCGTACGGCGGCGTGCACGACACACTCGATGTCCGATCACTGTGTATCGCGCGCGAAACGCTGTCTCGCGTCTCGGGTCTCGCCGACTTCGCCTTCGCCATGCAGGGTCTCGGCGCTGGGCCCATCTCGCTGTTCGGATCCCACGCACTCAAGACGAAGTACCTGCCGCGCGTCGCCACGGGTGACGCCATCGCTGCCTTTGCCATCTCGGAAGTGGACGCCGGCTCCGACGTCGTCGCCATGCGCACCACGGCGCGTCGCGATCGTGGTGAATACGTCATCAACGGCGAGAAGACGTGGATCTCCAACGGCGGCATCGCGGACCACTATGTCGTCTTCTGTCGCCTCGACAGTGGCGAGCGTGACTTCATTGCTCTCGTCGTCGAGCCGGGCGACGCAGGCTTCACCGTCGGCGAGCGCATCGCGACGATCGCGCCGCATCCGTTGGCGACGCTGCATTTCGACGAGTGTCGCGTCCCGGTGGACCGCATCGTCGGCGAACCGGGACGGGGCCTCCGCGTCGCCTTGGGCACGCTCGACGTCTTCCGTTCCACCGTCGGCGCGGCCGCACTCGGCATGGCGCGCCGCGCGCTCGACGAGACGCTCGCCTACGTGACAACGCGTGAGATGTTCGGCCAGCTGCTGAAGGACTTCCAGCTCACGCAGGCGAAGCTGGCCACCATGGCGACGTCGATCGACGCGAGCGCGCTGCTCGTCTACCGCGCCGCCTGGACGCGCGACAATGGCGCCGAGCGGATCACGCGCGAGGCCTCCATGGCGAAGATGTTCGCCACCGAATCCGCGCAGCATGTCATCGACGACGCCGTCCAGCTCCTCGGCGGACGCGGCGTTGTGGCGGGTCATCCAGTGGAGCGACTGTATCGCGAGATCCGCGCGCTCCGGATCTACGAGGGCACCACGGAAGTGCAGCAACTGGTGATCGCCGCGCAGGTGCTCGCCGAGTACGCGAGAGGAGGTGGCACGCATGAGTGAGCCGGGCGTGCGCAGTGGTCACGTCGACACGTTCTGCGCCGACCACCTGCCGCCGGCCGACCTGCTGCCGGTGTGCGAATGGGACGCGATTCCCGAGCTGGCGTATCCGGCGCGCCTCAATTGCGCGGTCACGCTGCTCGACGAGCGAGTGGGCACCGGCGACGCCGAACGCCCCGCGATTCGGTTTCCGGGCGGCGAGTGGAGCTATCGCGAGTTGATGACACAGGCGAACCGCATCGCCCACGTGCTCGTCGACGAGTTCGGCATCGTCGCCGGCAACCGCGTGCTGCTGCGCGGCGCGAACACGCCGATGTTGGCCGCCTGCTGGTTCGCCGTGCTGAAGGTGGGCGGCGTCGTCGTGTGCACGATGGCGCTGCTCCGCGAGCGCGAGCTGCAGTCCATCGCACAGAAGGCGGCAGTCTCGCTCGCCATCACTGATGCTCGGGTGGCTGAGGACTGTGAAGCGGCCATGACCGCGCCGGTGCTGCGGTTCGGTGGCGATGCGCCGTACGATCTCATCGCCCGAATGCGTGGCAAGCCCGCGACCTTCACCGCCTGCGACACTGCCGCCGACGACATCGCCATCATCGCCTTCACGTCGGGCACGACTGGGCAGGGCAAGGGCACGATGCACTCGCATCGCGACATCCTCGCCATCACCGACTGCTTTCCGCGCTACATCCTGTGTCCCACCGCGAACGACGTCTTCTGCGGCTCGCCACCGCTGGCCTTCACCTATGCGCTCGGCGGATTGCTGCTCTTTCCCCTGCGCTTCGGCGCCTGCGCCCTGCTGCTCGAGCAGGCCACACCGCCGTATCTCATCAAGGCCATCGAGGAGTATCGCCCCACGATCGTCTTCACCGCGCCCACGGCGTATCGCGCGATGTGTGGCATGCTCGCCGACCACGATGTGTCGAGCCTCGTGAAGTGCGTGTCGGCCGGCGAGACACTTCCGCTCAGCGTCTTCGAGGCGTGGAAGGATGCG
>JBBQDT010000260.1:0-5456 GCA_038319955.1 Gemmatimonadales bacterium
TGCCCGTCGATGGAAGGTCTGGACCTCGCGTCGCGCGTGACCACGGGCACGTCGTACCAGTGGGGCAACCCGCAGGCGCCGCATCACATCGTGGCGTACGACTACGGCATCAAGCGCAACATCCTGCGGCTGTTCGACGACGCAAGCTGCCGGGTGACGGTGGTTCCGGCGCAGACGTCGGCGGAGGAAGTGCTGGCCATGTCGCCCGATGGCGTATTCCTGTCGAACGGCCCGGGCGATCCCGATGCAATCACGTACGCACCGGCGACGGTGCGCGCGCTGGCGGACCAGGAGGTGCCCATCTTTGGCATCTGCTTGGGACATCAGCTCTTGGGCCTCACCTTCGGCGCCGAAACGGAAAAGATGCCGTACGGGCACCGCGGTGGAAATCATCCGGTGCGGGAGATCGAGACGGGCAAGATCCTGATTACTTCCCAGAACCACGGGTTCGCCGTGAAGGGCTCTGCGGAATCGATCCCGGGAGCTCCCGCGCTCGAAGTCACGCATGTGAATCTGAACGACGGTACGGTGGAGGGCCTCAGGCACCGAGAGCTGCCGATCTTCGCTGTGCAGTACCACCCCGAGGCCGCTCCGGGGCCGCACGACGCGCGTCCGCTGTTCGAGCAGTTCATGGAAACGGTTCGCAAGTCACGCCCTTGAAATGCTTTAAGCTCTTGACACACAAGAGTTAACGCGGATAAGTTCGATCAGCTTGCACCCCCCTCCGCTGCCCGCTCTGAGGCACTTCTCATGACGAAAGCTGATCTGGTCGAGCGAGTAACCGCCCAGATTTCTCGTACGGCCGGTCCGATGATCTCGAAGAAGGACTGTGCGCGCGTTGTCGATTCGTTCCTGGACGCGATCAAGGACGCGTTGCAGGAGCAGAAGAACATCGAAGTGCGCGGATTCGGGACGTTCAAGATCCGCCATCGGAAGACCCGTATGGCGCGTAACCCGCGCACCGGCTCGCCGGTGGAGGTCTCCGCGCGCCCAGTGCCCGTGTTCAAGCCGAGCAAGGAGTTGCGCGCCAAGGTCGCGAACATCAGCCTCGAAGAGCTGGAACACGAGGACGAGTACGAGGAGACAGACGCGTAAGCGCTTCTCGAATAGACGCTTGAGCCCCGGCCACGCGCCGGGGCTCTGCATTTCAGCAGCTATGTCGGCGTCGCCGTGCCCGCCGAAGGCAGGCTTTCAAAGGCGGGCGTTTCCCGGTAGCATGTATCCATGAGCGTCACCGTCCTTCTCTTCGCGTCCTACGCCGATGCGCTCGGCGCGCCAAGCGTGTCGGTCGACCTGCCGCCAGAAGCGACGGTGGCCGATGTATTGGCCGACATCGCACGACGGCCTGGTGCCCAACTGCTCCCGGCGCGGCCGCTTGTGGCCGTGAATCAGCGCTACGCAGCGACGACGACGCGTGTGTCTGCGGGCGACGAGATCGCACTCATTCCACCGGTTGCCGGGGGATGAACGCGGCTCGCCTGGTTCGCGATCCCATCGACGCTGCTGCGCTCGTGCGTGAGGTATCCGCGCCGTCCTACGGCGCAATACTGTTGTTCCTTGGCGTCGTGCGCGAGGTGAACGACGGTCGCGGTGTCACCGGTATCGAGTACAGCGCGTACGAGGCGATGGCGCACCGTGAGCTCGAGGCGATCGCGGCTGAGGCGACCGACCGCTTCGTTTCGTCGGGCGTCGTCATCGTGCACAGGCTCGGCGAGCTGGCGCTGGAGGAGGCGAGCGTCGGCATCGCCGTGGCGCATGGCCATCGCGACGAGGCCTATGCGCTCTCGCGGTGGGTGATCGAGGAGCTCAAGCGACGCGTCCCGATCTGGAAGCGCGAGCACTACGTGGACGGCACGCGCGAGTGGGTAGATCCGGCCAACAGGCTGGTCGAGGTGTCGCCGTGAGCGCGCTGATCGACCAGTTCGGGCGCACGATCGACTACCTGCGCATTTCGGTGACGGACCGCTGTAACTTCCGCTGTCGCTACTGCATGCCGCTCGAGGGGCTGCCGTGGCTCCCCAAGTCGGACATCCTCAGCTACGAGGAGATCCGTGAGGTGGTGTCACAGCTGGCGGTGATGGGGCTCAAGCGCATCCGCATCACCGGTGGCGAACCGACGATTCGTCCGCAGCTCGCGACGCTCGTGCGCTTCATCCGCGACGTTTCGGCGGTGGAGGACATCGCCCTGTCGACAAATGGCGTGAAGCTTCCGGAGCTGGCACCGGAACTGGCGGCCGCCGGGCTGGACCGAGTGAACATCTCGGCCGATAGCCTGCAGCCGGAACGCATCGTCGCCATCGCGCGTCGCGACCTCGGCTTCGACCCAGTGGTCGCTGCGCTGGCCGCACAGCGGGCAGGGCTCGGACCCATCAAGCTGAACGTGGTGGTGATGCGCGGCGTGAACGACGACGAAGTGGTGGATTTCGCTCGGCTCACGCTCGACAATCCCTGGCACGTGCGCTTCATCGAGCTCATGCCGGTGGGTTCGCTGGAGCCGATGACCGAGGAAATGGTCGTGCCGAGCGACGAGGTGCTGTCGCGCATCCAGGATGCCCTGGGACCTTTGGCGCCGGCGACCGGGCCAGCGCGCGGCAACGGACCAGCGGCGTACTACCAGCTTGGCGGTGCGACGGGGAGCATCGGCGTGATCACACCGATGACGCACACCTACTGCGGCAGTTGCAACCGCGTGCGGCTCACGGCGGACGGCCGGTTGCGCACGTGCCTGTTCGGCGACCACGAGGTGGACCTCCGCACACCGCTGCGCGCGGGCGAGCCGCTCGCACCATTCGTGCGGCAGGCGTTGGCCGACAAGCCACAGGAGCACGCGCTGCTCACACATCGCGTTGGCGGATTGCGCGCGCTCTCGCAGGTGGGAGGGTAGCGTCAGCACGCGACCGCGATAGTTTTGTCTGGGTAGCAACTCACCTTCAGACATACGCACTCATGGTCAATAAGATCACCGTCGTGGGCGCCGGCAACGTCGGCGCGACGACTGCCCAGCGCGTCGCCGAAAAGGAGCTCGCGCGCGTCGTCGTCATGGTGGACGTCGCCGAGGGCATTCCGCAGGGGAAGGCGCTCGATCAGTGGCAGAGCGCACCCATCGAAGGCTACGACAGCCGGATCGTCGGCACGAACGGCTACGACGAGACGAAGGATTCCGACATCGTCATCATCACGGCCGGTATCGCCCGTAAGCCGGGCATGTCGCGCGACGATCTGCTCAACACGAATGCCGGCATCGTGAAGTCGGTTTCGGAGCAGATCAAGAACACGTCGCCCAACGCCATCGTCATCGTCGTGAGCAACCCGCTCGACGTGATGTGCTATGTCGCCAAGGAGGCGACGGGCTTCCCGCGCGAGCGTGTGCTTGGCATGGCCGGCGTGCTCGACACCGCACGCTATCGGGCATTTCTCGCCGAGGCGCTGGATTGCTCGGTGCGCGACATCCAGGCGATGGTGCTCGGCGGCCACGGCGATACGATGGTGCCGTTGATCTCGTACACGAGCGTGAGCGGTATTCCGATCACGCAGCTGATGGACCAGGCGACGCTGGATGCGATCGTGCTTCGCACGCGCGGCGGCGGCGCGGAGATCGTGAAGCACCTCAAGACGGGCTCGGCGTACTATGCGCCATCGGCCGGCGCGGTCCAGATGGCGGAAGCCATCGTCAATGACCAGCGTCGCATCCTGCCGTGCGCTGCGTGGCTCGAGGGTGAGTACGGCATGTCCGGTCTGTACCTTGGCGTTCCGTGCAAGCTCGGACGGCAGGGGCTCATCAAGGTCATCGAGGTGGAGCTCACCGCTGACGAGAAGAAGGCGCTGGCGAGCAGCGCCGACGCCGTCCGGGAGCCGATGTCCGCAATCAAGATGTAATGCTGAGGTTCTACCGTTCGACGATTGGCAAGAAGGTGATCATGGCGGTGACCGGCCTTCTGCTGGTCATCTTCGTGATCGGACACATGGCCGGCAATCTCCAGGTGTTCATCGGTCCGGCGAAGATGAATGCCTATGCCGCCTTCCTGCAGGGCCTGGGCGAGCTTCTGTGGCTGACGCGTCTCGGTCTGCTCGCGGCGCTGGTGCTCCACGTCCTGATGGCCTGGCAGCTCACGCGGCTCAACCGTCGCGCCCGCGCGGTGTCGTACGCCGTGCGCCAGCCACAGGTGAGCACCGTGGCGTCGCGCACGATGCGCTGGGGCGGCGTGCTACTCCTCGTCTTCATCGTCTTCCACATCCTGCACTTCACCACGGGAACGGTGTTCCCGATGGCGAGCCGGCCTGACGCCATGTATCCGGCGTACACGCACGTGAACGTGTACGGCAACGTGATCAGCGCGTTCCGCGTGTGGTGGGTGACGCTGTTCTACGTCGTCGCGATGTTGTTCCTGATGCTGCACCTGTTCCACGGCGCGTGGAGCTCGTTGCGCACGCTCGGGCTCGCGAAGCGCTCGCCGCATCCGCTGCATCGCCGTCTCGCGACGGCCATCGCACTCATCGTCTGGCTCGGCTTCACGGCCGTGCCGGTCGCCGTGTTCTTTGGAGTGATCCGCTGATGCCATTCGAGCTCAACGCCCGCGTCCCCGTCGGCCCGCTGGGCGAGAAGTGGGACAAGCACAAGTTCGACATGAAGCTCGTGAATCCGGCGAACAAGCGGAAATACACGGTGCTCGTGGTGGGCTCGGGTCTCGCCGGCGCATCGGCAGCGGCGACGTTCAGCGAGCTGGGATACAACGTGCGGTGCTACTGCTATCAGGATTCTCCACGGCGCGCGCATTCAATCGCGGCGCAGGGTGGCATCAACGCGGCGAAGAACTACCAGAACGACGGCGACAGCGTCCAGCGCCTGTTCTACGATACGATCAAGGGCGGCGACTTCCGTTCGCGCGAGGGGAACGTGTTTCGCCTGGCGCAGATCAGCGTGAACATCATCGATCAATGCGTCGCGCAGGGTGTGCCGTTCGCGCGTGAATACGGCGGCTTGCTGGCGAATCGCTCGTTCGGTGGGGCGCAGGTGTCGCGCACGTTCTACGCGCGCGGCCAGACCGGCCAGCAACTGTTGCTTGGCGCCTATCAGGCGCTGGAGAAGGAGATCGCGAAGGGCGGCGTCACGATGTATCCGCGCGCCGAGATGCTGGACCTCATCGTGGTGAATGGTCGCGCACGCGGCATTGTGGTGCGCGACGAGCTCACTGGCACGATCGAGCCGCATCTCGCCGACGCAGTGGTGCTCGCGACAGGCGGCTACGGCAACGTGTTCTATCTCTCCACGAATGCGAAGGGATGCAACACGACGGCGATCTGGCGGTCGTACAAGCGCGGCGCGGCGTTCGCGAATCCCTGTTACACACAGATCCACCCGACGTGCATTCCCGTGCATGGCGACTATCAGTCGAAGTTGACGCTGATGTCGGAATCGCTGCGCAATGACGGGCGCGTCTGGGCGCCGAAGCGCACGG
>JBBQDT010000261.1:0-5404 GCA_038319955.1 Gemmatimonadales bacterium
GATGAGTACCGCTCGCTCGCGGACGCCTTCGATCAACCGCTGACGCACGGTGAGCCGTGTCGCGAGGAGCTGGACGCGCAGCCGTTCACGCTCGGCTGTCGCTTCGGCGATGGGACCCCGATTGCGATTGAAGATCGGAAGGGGAATCGAGAGGCCGACGATCGGCAGCAGGCCCGATTCCCCACCCGACGGGTCTCCCCATTCGGCGCCGACGTTCAGCGATGGCAATACGAACACGCTGCGCTTCTGAATCGTCACCGCGAGCTCGGCGGCCGCGAGTGACGCCTGTGCGGCCGCCACGCTTGGTGTCGCGCTCACTCGGGACGTCAGCGTGGTGCCCGGGTTGGCGGGCGGCTGGTTGAGCGCGATCCCGGTGCTGTCGTGCAGGCGCCGCTCGACCAGCGTGTCCGTGGACGCGATGCCGAGCGAATCCGACAGCACGATGGCGATGCTGTCCGCAGGGATGCCCATCAGCGCCTGCACGCTGAGCAGTGTGCTCATGTACGTGAGCGAATCGTCGGACGCGACATTGAGCTGCTGGCCGGCGACCACCGTCGCGAGATCGACGTCCAGGTCACTGGCGTCGCCGGCGTCGCGCCGGCTGACGGTCATCGTGCGCAGGCTGTCCGCGTCGCGCGCCGTCTGTCTCGACAGGCGGAAGCGCGCGTCGGCAGCGAGAGCGCGCGTGTACGTGGTGTCGATCTCGACGAGCGCCGCCAGCCGCTCCGATGCGAACAGCAGCCGCGATGCGCGCGTCGACGCCGTCGCCTGCCCCACGACGAGCCCGCGTTTCCACAGTGCATCGAATACCGGGATGTCGAGCGTGAGGTGCTTCTGCGGCACCGACTTCGTGTAGCTTGCCGCGAGCGTGGGATTGGGCAACGCACGCGCGGTGAGCAGCCGTGCGATGGCGGCCGCCGTGTCGGCACGGGCCAGCGCCACGCGCGTTCCTGCGGAGAGCGCCGCGCGCTCGGCATCGACACGCGTGACAGCAAGCTGCGCATGTGCGGCCGGGGTTACGGCCATGCCGAATGCGACGATTGCTCCCGCGCGTCGGATGAGGTGCGAGATGGGATGGATCACGTGGCGAATGGTAGTGCGGCAACCTGTCACCACTATGACACGTGGTCAGGTGGGGATCACCGTAGCCGGCTTGGGAAAGCTGACCGTGGCCCGAGTGCCATGGCCCGCGTTCGACGTGAGGTGCACCCGTGCATCGTGCACGTCGGCGACCCATTGCGCGATGGACAGGCCCAGCCCTGCACCGCCCTGGCGTGGCCGCGATGCATCGCCGCGATAGAATCGCTCGAACACATGTTGGAGCTGGTCGGATGGAATGCCGCGCCCCGTATCCTCGACGATCAGCGTGGGTTGGGGCTCGGGCACAACGGACACGCGCACCGATCCGCCCGCCGGAGTGAATTTCACCGCATTGTCCAGCAGTACCACGACGAGCTCGCGTACGAGATTCGGGTCGCCCAGCACGGCCGTCTCCTCGAATTCGTCGACGATCATCTCGACGTCTGCCGCTTGCGCGAGTGTGCGGATGGACATCGCGGCATCGAGGACGACGTCATCGAGAAAGAATCGTTCACGTTCGACCGGCCGCTCGCCCGCGTCGGCACGTGCCAGCGTGAGCAAGTCGTCGACCACGCGCCCCAACCGCTGCGCTTCGAGGCCCATGCCGCGCAGCGTGCTCGCGTAGACCTCCGGGGTTCGGGTCTCCTGCAAGGCGACGTCCGCCTTCGTGCGCAGCACCGCGATGGGTGTGCGAAGCTCGTGCGCCGCATCGGCCATGAACCGCCTCGTATATGCCATCGAACGCTCCGCCGGTGCCGTCGATTTCTGCACGAGGAAGTAGCCGCCCGCGGCGACGAGGACGATGGCGGCCAGGGCGGCGCCGCCGAACGCGGCGATCAGCGCCGCATAGCGATCGGTGAGCTCCACCTGATCGGCCACCGCCACAGCCACCAGCATCTGCCCCGAGCCCAGCCTGAACCGCTCGGCGTGCAGCGACAGCCGGTGCTGGTTCGAGGCGTCCACATCCGCCTCGACGGCACCGGCAAGTGCCGCGCGCTGTGCAGCAGCGCGGATCCATGGACTTGCCGCGTCCGGCTTGACCGGCACGCCGACGCTGTCGAGCAGGTAGAGCGCGCGATCGGGAATGTGCAGCTCATCCACCGCATCCACGACGTTGCCGTGGGCGCTCACGGCCTCCATCTCGCGAATGCGCGCAGCGCGGATGAGCTCCTTCGTTGCGCCCCGGAGTGACACGTCGAGCTGTTGGGCGAGCTGCGAATGAATGACGCCATACAGCCCACCGCCGAGGAGCAGCAGGATCAGGCTGAGTGTGGCCGCGTACCAGAAGGTGAGCCGTCGCCTCAGCAGTGCGAGCGGCTGCAGCGGCGTCGCGGTGGTCACTCGCCGAGCCGGTAGCCCGCGCCGCGCAACGTATGGATCAGCTTCGGCTCGAAGCCGTCGTCGATCTTCCGGCGCAACCTGCGTACGAGCACCTCGAGCACGTTGGTGAACGGGTCGTGATTCTCGTCCCAGACGTGAGCCGTGATGACCGCGCGATCGATCACGGCGTTGGGATGCAGCGCGAAGCATTCGAGCAACGCGAACTCCTTCGCTGTGAGCTCGATGACGCGATCGCCACGCCTGGTACGACGTGCCGAGAGGTCGATCTCGAGGTCGGCCACGCGAACGATCGTCGGCGTGAGCGTGGGACGCCGCCGGCTGAGCGCACGCACTCGGGCAATGAGCTCCTGGAGCGCAAATGGCTTGGTGAGGTAGTCGTCGGCGCCAGCATCGAGGCCGGTGACGCGATCGTCGATCGCATCTCGCGCCGTGAGCATGAGGATCGGCGTGTGGACGTCGGCATCACGCAGCGTCCGGCACAGCGTGAACCCTGATTCGCCGGGGAGCATGACGTCGAGAATGATGACGTCCAGCTCCGACGAGCTCACGATGCGCTGTGCCTCGCGCGCCGTGCCAGCGTACTCGACGCGTGCACCCGCACCGCGCAGCCCCTCTACCACCTCGTGCGCCAGCTCGGTGTCGTCCTCGACGAGAAGTACTCGCACGCGTCAACGGAAGATGTGGGGTGAGACGGCACTACGGCGACACGCGGTGAACTTGCGCGCATCCCGTGTGGGTCGGATAGTAGCTGTATCCCTTCACCATTCAAATCTGCCATGCGTCTGCTTCGCTTCGTCCTGCCGCTCTCCGCAATTGCGTTCCTTCCTGCCGGGGCGCAGCTCCGCACACTCGACCAGCACCAGCGTCTGGCGCGCGAGGTCTACAAGGAGCTCGTCGAGATCAACACGGTGGATTCCGTGGGGTCGGTGACGAAGGCGGCACAGGCGATGGAGAAGCGATTCCGCGCCGCCGGGTTTCCCGCGAAGGACATTCACCTCATCATCCCGCCGGGCAAACCCACCAAGGGCAACCTCGTCGTGCGCTACCGTGGCCGGGGTCAGGGCAAACCGATCCTGCTACTTGCGCATCTCGATGTGGTGGCCGCACTTCGCAGCGACTGGACGATCGATCCATTCGTGCTCACCGAGAAGGACGGCTACTTCTACGGGCGCGGCTCCGGCGACGACAAGTCGATGGCGTCGATCTTCGTGGCGAACATGCTGCGCGACAAGAAGGAGGGCTGGGTTCCGGCGCGCGACGTGATCCTCGCGCTCACGGCGGACGAGGAAGGCGGTGACGCAAATGGCGTGGAGTTCCTGCTCGCACACAACAAGGAGCTGATCGACGCGGCGTACGCGATCAACGAGGGTGGCGGAGGGTCATTGCGCAACGGCCAGCCATTCCTGAACAGCGTCCAGGCGGCGGAGAAGGTGCCGGTGAACTTCACGCTGTCGGCGTCCAATCGCGGCGGGCATTCGAGTGTACCGCGCCCCGACAATGCGATCTACGAGCTGGTGGACGGCCTCTCGAAGATCGCGCGCTATCGCTTTCCTGTGCAGCTCAACGAGGTATCGCGCACGTTCTTCGAGCGCACTGCCGCGCTCGAGACGCCGGAGGTGGGCGCTGCCATGCTCGCCATCGTCGCACGGCCCACCGACAGTGCGGCGTCGGCGATCGTCTCGCGCGACCCCCGCTACAACTCGATGCTCCGCACCACCTGTGTGGCCACACGTCTTTCCGGCGGACACGCCTACAATGCCCTGCCACAGACGGCGACGGCGAACGTGAACTGTCGCATCGTGCCTACGCAGACCCCGGAGGAAGTGCGCGACATGCTGGCGCGCGTCATCGGCGACACCGCCGTTCATATCACCTCCACCGTGCCGATTCGCGAGCGCAGCGGCGCGCCGCCGAGTCGGCTGATCGCCGAGCTGATGGATCCCGTCACGGTGATCACGCACGACATGTTCGGCGCAAACGTGCCGGTGATTCCGGTGATGTCCACCGGAGCGACCGATGGCCGGTTTCTACGCGCTGCCGGCATTCCGACATATGGGGTGAGCGGGCTGTTCGGGGATCCCACCGACTCCCGCGCGCATGGCCGCGACGAGCGGATGCTCGTGAAGTCCTACTTCGACGGGCAGGAATTCCTGCATCGGCTCGTGCGGCAGCTTTCGAGCGGCACGCTGACACCGTAGGCGCACGGAACCACCCCGAAACGCGCGGGCCCGCCGGACTGATGTCCGGCGGACCCTACGCCGTTGCCCTGACTCCGAGATCGGGTTTTCGGACGGTGGCGCATGAACGCCGATCGCATCACTCGCGCCAGAGTCGGAGTCCACACACGACTCAACCGTGAATGCGATAGCATTACACCATGCGTTTCCTCTCAACGATGGTAAACTCGCGCTCACGCCGGTTGGCGCTCCTCGCCGTTGCGATTGCCGGTTGTACGCCCGCAGCTACGCCGCCTGCGTCGAGCCCCTCGCCGCTCGTGTTGCCCACGCCGATCTTGCCGCGAGCGCATCTGCTGCCGGTGCGTGCGCTGGTAACTGCCTCGCCCTATACGGTCGGCATGGATTCCATGCTGCCCGCTCGGCTCGACAGCATCGTTCGCGTGGCCATTGCCGAAGGTGCGGCGCCGGGCGCGGCCGTCGCGGTGGGACGCTTCGGACGACTCGTGCACCTGCGCGCCTACGGCACGCTCGACTACGCGCCCGATGCGCCGGCCGTCGATGCGGGGACCATGTACGATCTCGCGTCGCTCACCAAGGTGGTTGCCACCACGACCGTCGCGATGATCCTCGAAGAGCAGGGCAAGCTGGACCTCGCGCGGTCGGTACATCTCTATCTCCCCGAGTTCGATGCGCCGGACAAGGCCGCCATCACGGTGGAGATGCTCCTTACACACAGCGGCGGGCTCGAGGCGGGGGCGCCGTTGTATCTCAAGTACCGGGGCCGCGCCGACTACCTCGCGCAGATC
>JBBQDT010000262.1:0-5389 GCA_038319955.1 Gemmatimonadales bacterium
CGCGCGCTCGACACGCTGGCTCCTGCGCGAGGCTGCGAAGTGGTCGCCCGCTTCGACGCGGCGGCGATGACCAACGGGATCACCGCCGCGGATCTGCACGGGGCGCAGGTGGCGATCGAGTTCACCACACCGGAGTCGTCGGTGGCGAACGCCGTCGCGCTTCTCCACGTGGGGTGCCCGGTGGTGATCGGAACGACCGGGTGGTCGGCGCATCTTTCGGAGATCGAAGCGGCGGCGCAGCAATCGCAGTGCTCCGCGCTGTGGTCGCCGAATTTCAGCATCGGTGTGCAGCTGTTTCTCGCCATGGCTGAAGACGCCGCGCGACGCGCGCGGCAGGTGTCCGGCTTCGACGCACACGTGGTCGAGACGCACCACATCGCCAAGCTCGATGCGCCGTCCGGGACCGGCATCGCCATCGCCGAGCGGTTGCGGGACGGACTGGGGCGCGACGTGCCGATCACGAGTGTGCGTACCGGCTCGGTGCCAGGCACACACGAGATCATTTTCGACGCGCCCTTCGAGCAGATCCGACTCGTGCATGAAGCGCGCGACCGGCGGGTGTTCGCCGACGGCGCGCTGACAGCGGCCCGGTGGCTCGCGGCCGCGCGCGCACCGGGTGTGTACACGATGCGCGACGTCCTGGCATCGAGCCAGGCGACTTCCTGACCTCTCAGCGCGGAACGACGATGGCGCAGCGACTCTTCGGGTGCGGTACCGCGCTCGTCACGCCGTTCATGGCCGATGGATCCCTCGACGAAGTCGCCCTCCGGGCCTTCGTCGAGTGGCAGGTCAGCGCAGGCGTGCACATGGTCATACCGTGTGGCTCAACCGGTGAAGCCGTCACGCTTGCGCCGGCGGAGCACCGCCGTGTCGTCGAGATCACCGTTGAACAAGTGAATGGGCGCGTGCCGGTCATCGCCGGTGCCGGCTCGAACGATACACAGCGCGCCATCGCGACGTCGCTCGACATGCAGGCGATCGGCGCCACGCATCTGCTGCATGTCACGCCGATGTACAACAAGCCACCCCAGCGCGCGATGATCGCGCACTTCCGCGCGATCGCCGACGCCTGCGATCTGCCGATCGTGATCTACAACGTGCCTGGCCGCACCGCGATCAATCTCGAGGCACGCAGTTGTTTGGAACTGGCGGTCGACCCGCGCTTCGTCGCGGTCAAGGAAGCGTCCGGCAACCTGGCGCAGATCACGCAGATCATTCGCGAGCGCCCAGAGCACTTCGCCGTGCTCTCGGGTGACGACGGCCTCACGCTCAGTGTCATGGCGCACGGCGGCGACGGGATTATCTCGGTGATTTCGAATGTCGTGCCCGCCCTCGTGTCGTCGCTCTGCGACGCCATGGCGCGTGGCGACCTGACCGAGGCTCGACGCATCGATGCACGGCTTGCACCGGTGGTGCATGCCGCCTTCATCGAGTCGAATCCGATTCCGGCGAAGGCGATGCTCGCGATGATGGAGCGTATGCGCGATCAGCTACGGCTCCCATTGGTTCCGCTACTCGCCGAGCACCATCCGCGGGTTCGCGCGGCGCTGGTGCAGGCCGGCGCGCTTGCGTCGTAACGTCACGTTCGTCGATTCCCACTTCACACGATTCTGTTCTCATGGCCTTCTCGCTGACCGACCTCGAAGCGCGCTTCAACGATCCGCTCCTGCTCGATGGAGGCGTCGCGCTGCCGTCTGACGCACAGCATCTGTTCGATCACGCGATCGCATTGCTCGAGCGCGGTGAGATTCGCGCGGCCCGGCGTGACGCCGACGGCACGTGGCACGCGGTGCCGTGGGTGAAGCGGGCGATCCTCTTGGGCTTCCGCCTCGGGCGTGTGGTGGAGATGCCGGGGCAGGCGCCGTTTCATTTTCTTGACAAGCACACGTATCCCACGCGCGAATTCCGCGTGGAGAATCAGGTCCGCATCGTCCCTGGCGGTTCCACGGTGCGGCGTGGCGCGTACCTCGCCCCGAACGTCGTATGCATGCCGCCGATGTACATCAACGTGGGCGCCTATGTCGGCCGTGGGACGATGGTCGACTCGCACGCACTCGTCGGCTCCTGCGCGCAGATCGGCGAGCGGGTGCACCTCAGTGCCGCCGCGCAGATCGGCGGCGTTTTGGAACCGATCAACGCGTCACCGGTCATTATCGAGGACGATGTGATCGTCGGTGGCAACTGCGGCGTCTACGAGGGGACGGTGGTACGCGCCAAGGCCGTGCTGGGGGCCGGCGTGATTCTCACCCGCGGCACGCCGGTGTACGACCTCGTCAAGGAGACGGTGCATCGTGCCACGGCGGACCAACCGTTGATCATCCCCGAAGGCGCCGTCGTTGTGCCTGGCGCGCGTCGCGTGACCTCCGCGTTTGGCGAAGCGCAGGGGCTCTCGCTGCAGACGCCCGTTATCGTGAAGTACCGGGATGACAAGACTGATGCGGCGACCGCGCTCGAGGCGTGGTTGCGGTGAGTAGCCTCCGCTCGCCACTGGTCGTGCGCGGAGCCATCCGTGCTCCCGGTGACAAGTCGATCAGCCATCGCGCGCTGATCTTTGCCGCTCTGGCGAGCGGGCCGACTCGCATTCGCGACATCCTCGCGTCGGCCGACGTCCACGCAACCGCCGGGGCCCTGCGCGCGATGGGGGCCGAGATTCCCGCGTTGAGTGCCGACTTTGTGGTGAATGGACGCGGGATCGCGTCGCTACATTCACCGGAATCGGCGCTCGACTGCGGTAACAGCGGCACGACCACACGCTTGCTTGCCGGTCTCGTGGCCGGACTCGCGGGACGTGAGGCCCGCTTCGACGGCGACGCCAGTCTCAGCCGACGGCCGATGCGTCGCATCGCAGCGCCGCTCACAGAGATGGGCGCGCGCATCGACTTCGAAGGTGCCGACGGGCATGACGGACTGCCGATGCGTGTACACGGCAAGCCGCTCTCGGCCATCACGTTCGTCAACACCCATGCCAGCGCGCAGGTCAAAGGCGCGTTGATGCTGGCGGGACTCGCGTCAGGCGTTGGCGTGACCGTTCGCGAGCCGCAACGGTCGCGCGATCACACGGAACGCATGCTCCTCGCGCGTGGCGTGCAGCTCACCGTCTCCGACGCGGGCGTGGTCCTGCCGCCGGCGCAGGTACTCACCGCTGTTGATGTGGTGGTACCGTCCGATCCGTCGTCGGCGACCTTTTTCGCCGCGCTCGCCGCGCTGGCCGACGACGGTGAACTCCGCCTCGAGAACGTATGTCTGAATCCCACGCGCACCGGCGCTTTCGACGTGCTGCGCCGGATGGGCGCGCGCATCGACATCGAGGATGCGCGCACCATCGGTGGCGAAGCGATCGGCACGCTGGTGGTCTTTCCGGCGTCGCTGCAGGCCACGTCCATTGGCGGCGCGGAAATTCCTCGCTGTATCGATGAGCTACCAATCCTGGCGTGCGTCGCCGCGCGTGCGGTTGGCGAAACGCGTATCACCGAGGCCGGTGAATTGCGCGTGAAAGAAAGCGATCGCATCCGCGCCGTGGTCGAGAATCTTCGACGGCTTGGCGTCGATGTCGACGAGCTCCCCGATGGCATGCGCATTACCGGGTCGCAGGCCGCGCTGTCCGGGCACATCGTCACACATGGCGATCACCGATTGGCGATGGCGTTCGGTATCTTGGGCGCGCTGCCGGGGAATCGCATCACCATCGACGACCCGGGCTGCGTGTCGGTGTCGTATCCGACGTTCTGGCGTGATCTGGCGCAGGTGATTGGTCCGGTGGCCGCACGCCCTGAGGCGACCACGCCCGATGTGAGTGGGCCGAAGCCGCTGGTGATCGCCATCGACGGACCCGCCGCGTCCGGCAAGAGTTCGACGGCCCAGTGGGTCGCCCAGCTCCTCAACGTGCATCACGTCGATTCCGGCGCGTTTTATCGCGCGATCACGCTCTTGGCGCTAGGCGCGGGGGGTCCGCCCGAGCAGTGGACGTCGGACTTCGTGATGGCGCAGGCGCACCGGATCAGCTGGCGCCTGACCGAGCGGTCGGTGTTGCCGTTGGTCGACGGCGATATGCAGGACGAGGCGATGCGCGATGCGCCCGTCACGCGGCAGGTGTCCCGGGTCGCCCAGATGGCGGCGGTGCGGCACTGGGTCAACGATCTGGTTCGGGCGGCTGGGGCGGCCACCGACGTCGTAGTGGACGGGCGTGATATCGGGACCGCCGTGTTCCCCACGGCGGCCCTCAAGGTGTTTCTGGTGGCCGATCCGTGGGAGCGGGCGCGGCGACGGCTCATCCAGCGGTTGGAACGTCGTCCGAATGACGCCGAGATTGCCGAGGAGACCGAGGCGCTGGTGGCCCGGGATGCCCTCGACGCGGCCCAAAGCGCCCCGGCGCGGGACGCTATCACCATCGATACCACGACGGTGACGCAGGAAGAGCAGGTGGAGCGCATCGTCGCGCTGGCCAAGGCCACCCGGGAGCGGCTGCGCGGACACTGAGCCCTGGGTTGGGGAGGGACGAACCGGCGTACCCATTGCCGTAGGGGCGTGATCCCTCTACGTTTCTGGGTTCCCGCTGTACATCCATTCCACCCTCATCTCGGCGCGGCGAGTGCAGTTCCGCGAATCGGAGATACCCACAAGTATGAGCACTGAACTGAGCCCTGAGCTCGCTGCTGAGCTGAACGCCGCCCTTAATGCGGACATGGACGAGCTCGACGCCGAGCCGGCGCACAATAAGCTCACGCCGCGCGAAAAGCGCGACCTGCAGAAGAGCCAGCTCCGCCCGCTCGCGAACCGTCGCCCGGAACTCTACGAAGAAGACGAGTTCACGTCCGACGAGTATGAGCGTATGCTCGAGTTGTACAACGGCACGCTCGCCTCGATCGAAGAAGGTGAGATCGTCAAGGCGCACGTTCTTGAGATTCGCGAGAACCTGGTCGTCCTGGATATCGGCTTCAAGTCCGAAGGGACGATCCCGCTCGAAGAGTTCAAGGACATGCCCGACCTCAAGGTCGGCGACGAAGTCGAAGTGCTCCTCGAGCACCTCGAGGACCAGGAAGGCTCTGTCGTCCTGTCCAAGAAGAAGGCCGACTTCATGCGCGTGTGGGAGCGCATCCGCGTGGCCTACGAGAGCGACATGCCGGTCGAAGGCACGCTCGTCAAGAAGATCAAGGGTGGCGTGGTCGTCGACCTCATGGGCGTTGATGCGTTCCTGCCGGGTTCGCAGATCGCGCTCCGTCGTGTGCCGAACATCGACGAACTGCTCGGCCACAAGTACGAGTTCAAGATCATCAAGCTCAACAAGCGTCGCCGCAACATCGTGGTGTCGCGTCGTGTGATCCTCGAGCAGGAACGCGCCGGCAAGCGCGAGAAGCTCATGAAGGAGCTCTCGAAGGATCAGGTGCGGAAG
>JBBQDT010000263.1:0-5345 GCA_038319955.1 Gemmatimonadales bacterium
GGGCTCGACCAGCGGTCAGTTTGGACGCTTCTCGAGCATCGTCGCCGAGGCACGCGACCAGCGCGGGAACGGCTTCATTCGCCGTCTGGAGCTCACGCAGGAGAGCTTCGCCAAGTTCGCCTACTGGTCCAACAGTGAGTCCAACGGCAGCACGACCATCTTCTTCAACAACAACGACGAGCTGTGGGGACCGGTGTGGTCGAACGACACGATCAGCATCGGCTCGGGCCGCGCAATATTCCACGATGAAGTCGGCACGGCCGCTTTCATCGCCGGACGCAGCTACGGCACGTACTCCAAAGGCTACAAGGAATATCAGAAGGTCATACCGCTGCCCAGCACAGCGGCACTCGCGACCCTCGCGGCCATCTCCGCATCGAGCTCCTGGAACTTCACGAGTGGCCGCACGGCGAGTCAGAACGAGAGCAGTGTACTCGACCGCATCGAATTCCTCGCGGCGGACTTGAACAACTCAGGCGACTCCACCGATTTGAACGAAGGCTTCTTCCGCATCTACACGGCGAGAAGCCTCGATTCCGACCTGCGCGGCGACTTTCCGAGTAGCGCGACAGCATCGAACGTGGCCTTCTGCGGCGACTGGCACAACCAGAAGGTCGGCGGCGTGAACACCATGGTGTTCTACCCCGCCAAGGTGCACAACACCACTTGGTTCAACGCGCAGTACCGGCAGGGACTCATCGATGCCGGTACGTCGCCGACAACGGCCACGAGCATGGCGAACGCGCATGATGGCGACAATCTCCGGACCATCATGGGATATCCCAATGCGCGATGCTTCCTGCCTGGCGATCCGCACCTGGTCGCCGTGGAGCGTAGCAGCACCTATACCGATCCATTCACCGGCTCGGGATACTCGAACGCAGCCATTCAGAAGGGCGGCACGGATACTACCTTCACACCGGCCGGCGTGTACGGCTCGTGGAAGAAGTGGACGAACACGCCCGACAGCGTGATCACGAGAGTGCGCGGATATTCGACCGTTGGCACCGCCGTGGGAGCGGGACGTATCAGCGATGCACAATATGTCTATCCGATCGATCGCCTCTTCAATGTCAACGCGAAGGGTGTGATCCACTTCAATGGCAACGTCGGATTGAGTGGCACGCTGAACGGACGCATCACGCTCTACGCGAATGGCAGCATCGTCCTGCTCGATGACATTCGCTACGCCAACGATCCGGTCACCGGCGTCTGCCGCGACATTCTGGGGCTGATCTCGGACAAGGACATCGTCATCGCCGACAACGCGCTGAACACGCCGCAGAACGTCGGCTCGAGCTTTTATATGAACGTTGACGACACCAAGGACATCTACATCCATGGCGTCATGATGGCGCTTGGAACATCCTTCCGTGTTCAGAACTACGGCAGCGGTCCGAACAACGTGAATGACTGCGACGTGACGAACAACGGTCGCGGCTGCATCTACCTGTCTGGCGGCCTCATACAGAACTCGCGCGGAGCCGTTGGTACGAGCGGTGGCACGGGGTTCGCAAAGAGATATTCCTACGATCACTGCGCGGTGGTGAACCCGCCACCGTATTTCCCCACGACGGGGCGTTTCCAGGACAACCGGTATCTCGAGCTCGATCCGGCCGGCTTCAACCACACGAACTACTTCAAGTCGATCACGCCTGACCCGTGACCTTTTGCGTGGAACGGTAGTCCAATAGATTGAGACGGTCTGACGGTCGGGTACCCGGGGGGGCGACTGACGGTCAGGCGGTTACACCAAGCGGTCGCGGGCCATCCAGGCTCCGCGGCCGTCTGGCTTTATACAGGTGAGAGGGAGAGCGGGTCAGAGGGTCAGGGGAACTGCGACCCACTGACCCGCTGACCCGCTGACCCGCTGACCCGCTGACCCGCTGACCCTTCAGAGCAGTTTTACCTGATCCTCATCCTTTCGGGGAACAGAGTGACAGCTCCGGCACCTCGCCTCGTAGCTCTCCTCGCCACCGACCATGATCGTGGGTGAGTCATAGCGCGCCGGCTGCCCCGCGATGAGCCGCTGGTTCCGGCTCGCTGGATTCCCACAGATCACACAAATCGCATGCAGCTTGTCGACCTGCTCGGCGATCGCCAGCAGCTGTGGCATCGGGCCGAACGGCTCACCGCGAAAGTCCGTGTCGGCACCGGCGAGAATCACGCGGAGACCACTCGCCGCCAGCGCAGTGGCAAGCGCGACGATGCCCTCCTGGAGAAACTGCGCTTCATCGATGGCCACGACCTGCGTCTCCGCCGCAAGCGCCCTCGCGATCTGATCAGGCGAGTCGATGGGCACCGCCTCCACCGTGCGGCCATCGTGGCTGGAGACGTGATAGAGGCCGGCATACCGTTCGTCCAGGTGCGACTTGAACACCTGGACGCGCTTTTTCGCGATGAGCGCACGACGCACGCGGCGGATGAGCTCTTCGCTCTTTCCGCTGAACATCACGCCACAGATCACCTCGATCCACCCGCCAGCGCCGGCGGGGTACATGTCACCGATCATGCGTCGTCGCGGGGGGGACGGGGACGAGTGGGACGAGCGTTACCGCCATCGAACTTGCGCGGCGGGCCTGCATCGCGGGTGAAGGGACGGGTGGGACGATCGCTGCCTCCGCGCGGCGGACCGCTGCGCGGCGCACCGGGACGCGCTGGACGATCGCCCTTGTCGAAGGGGCGCGCTGGGCGGTCCGGACGGTCGCCGCGATCGAACGTGCGTGGCGGACGCGTGGGCCGATCGCCACGATCGAACGAGCGTGCCGGCCGATCAGCGCCGCCACGCGGTGGGCCGCTGCGCGGCGGGCGATCCTCCTTGGGCTGGTCGAGGCGCGCCTGCACCTTTCGGCCGCGCACCACAGCACCCGTGATCTTCCCGACGACCAGCTCCGCCACGGGCGCCGAGACCTCGACGATGGAGTGCGTGTCGCGGACCTCGACGCGACCGACCTGCGAGCCGGGAATGCCCGCCTCGGTGGTGATGGCGGTGATGATCTCCTGCGCGCGAATGCCGTCCTTCTCGCCCAGGTTGAGGAAGAGCTTCTGCATCGGGCCTGCCTGTGCTGCCGACACCGTGGGGCGCGACGGCCGCTGCTGCTCGAGCATGCGCAGCGCCGCTGCGGCGATCTCGATGCCGTCGAACTCGGCCAGCAGGGGCTCGAGGGCGAGTACTTCGCGCCGGACGTCGCCCGATGTGAGCACGTCGCGCAATGATGCGCGCAGCGCCGCATCCTTGCCGCGCGCACGCTCGGCCGCCTCGATCAACGCCACAGGCGTCACCGTGCCGCCGAGCAGCGAACGCAGGCTCGCGATCTGCGAGGGTTGTACGAGCGCGTAGAGCTTTCGCGCTCCGGTGCCGACGATGGCACGGGTTTCCTCGCGCGAGGTCGGTAACTCGAGCAGCACGAGTGGATCGTTGCTCGCAGGATCACCAGCACCGCTGAAGCGGACGGCATCGCCAGCGTACCCGAGCGAGCGTGCGATGGCGATGCCTTCGCTGCGCGCGGATGGCGTGCGCGCATACAGCGCAAAGCGTGGAAGATCCATGGAGTCGAGCAGGCGGCGCAGCGTGTTGCCACGTGCCGACTGTGACGTCGCAACGTACTCCGCATTGAGTGGAGTAGCCGTCTCGGCGCTCGGCGCTTCCACGTCGCGGCGCGCGCGGCGCGCATAGCGCTCGATCAGCGCTTCGTACGCGGGCGTGAGCTCGTTCGCGAGGACGACGCGAGCGCCGTCCTTGGGCAGCTCGCCGAGCAGGTTCTCGAGCGGCGCGGCTTCGGGAGTCTCGAGGATGGGGTCGAGCCACGCGAAGACGACGCCGCGAACGCTCTCCGGCTTGAGCGCGGAACTCTGGAGCAAGGTGACGAGTTCCGTCGGCGCACCGGTGACGACGTGTGCCGGTCCGACGCGGAGGAGGCGCGCGGCGCGCGGGCTGGCAGTCGCCGCGAGCACCGAGATGGCGCGGTCGCCGACTGCGGCCACGACGGCGTGTGCTGCTGCGGCGGCATGTTCCGCGTCGGCAGTGACGATGAGCAGCTGCGTCTCGGCGCGCGCCGGATCGATGCGATCCACAAGGGTGGCGAGCACTCGCTCGGCAGCGGACCAGTCATGGGGCATCACCTGGACGGCGTTCTGACCGCGGGTCACACCCGTCGGCTCCTTCGCATCTGCTTCCACGGAATCTCTTGGCTCCGGTGCTGGCGCGTCACGCGCGCCGATAAGTTGTCAACGTTTCGGAAGATAGTCAGCCGTGGCATTCCTGTCGTCCCGTCATCCTGTCGTTCCGTCCTCCTCGAGCGTATATCTTTACGCGGGACCACATCCGTTCCTGGAGGCACCGTGAACGTCGCAGTGCAGCTCGAGCCGGCTTCAGAAGCGCCCCCCCGTCTCCTATCGCTGGGACGAGGATACGGACATCCTCACTGCCCGCCTCGAGGGCGGTGGCGCGACAGGCGGGATGTCCGGGTCGGTGGAGCTGGAAGGTAAGGATGGTTCCTGGCTCAACGACGAGCGCGTCATTCATTTCCGCGTCGGCGCCCGGCGCGATGTCCGCACCGTGCGCGTCGGGCGCGACCTGTTGCTCGAAGTCGATTCGCAGAGCCGAGTGGCCGGCCTGTGGCTGTTGAACGTGCCGCCTTTCCCCAACTCCTGACGTCCGTGATCACGACGATCGTTCTCATCCGCGCCGAGCCCGCATCGATTCCCGCTGCGGCGCAGTTTCTCGCCGACATCGACGGCGTCACCGATGTGTATTCAGTGAGCGGCGACTGGGATCTCGTGGCGATCGTGAAGGTGGCGGAGTACGACGAGATCGCGCGCGTGGTGACGGAGTCGTTCCCGAAGGTGCCCGGCCTCCAGCGCACGCAGACGCTCACTGCCTTCCGAGCCTATTCGAAGCGGGATCTCCAGCAGGCGTGGGACATCGGGATCGAGTAGGGCTATACCTTGCCCGGATCGGCGCACCAGCTTGTGGCGCTGCGCGCGATCTCGCGCCAGTGGCCACCGCGGTACTGCAGGAAGATCAGGTAGCTGTCGCTGCCGGTGTGCCATCCCTCGAGGATGATCTCGTCGACGCCATCGCCCGTGAGGTCGAGATGGTCGATGAGTCGGCGATACTCGCGGTCGTCGGTCTTCGGCACGTGCACGAAGCTCTGCACATACCCCTTGGCGTCGTCGACGTAGTCACCAATGACGAACACGTGCCGCGGCCTGCCGTTCAAGCCGCTGCCGCGCTCGAGATACGATCCCGTCACCGTGGGATGCGGCGTGACACCGGTGTAGAAGCTGTTCAGCACTTCGTCCAGCTCGGAGCGTGCGGAGTTGGTGAGGCCTTCGTGTTGCGC
>JBBQDT010000264.1:0-5326 GCA_038319955.1 Gemmatimonadales bacterium
TATCAGCGAATGCGCTCACCACGATCGGGACTCTGTCCACGGTGATCGGTGGTGGTGCCTTCGCGCTCGGACACATGCGCGTGGGCGGCTGGCTCATAGGCGTCACGGCCTTCGCCGACGCCCTCGAAGGAATCGTCGCACGACGGACAGACCAGGCGACCGTCTTCGGCGCGTTCTACGACACGATGCTCGACCGCGTCGCCGACGGTGCCCTGCTCGCCGGGATCGCCTACTTCATACGCGCGCAGCCCAGTTCACGGCAGTCTGCCGATGCTCGGAATTACTCTCGTCGGTATCATAGGAACATTCATGGTCAGTTACACTCGCGTCCGGGCCGATGCTCTTGGGATCGACGCGAAGGTCGGAGAGATGCCCGTTGCCGCGGCCCCGCTCCTACTGGCGATGACTGCGCTGCCGCTGCCGGTGGTACCCGCGCACCGGCGCGCCACGTGCTGACCCGAGTGGTTCGGAGGCCCGACAGATCCGGATGGACCCGACGATCGCCCATCGAGCGTTCGCACCTTTCAGGCTGAGCGAAGGCTGACATGTCGAAGCTGAAGTCCGGAGAGAATTCCGGAATCCCGAGGATGTCCTCCGGACAGAACCGCGTCCATCCCCCGCCGCCGCGGCGCGACCCGCGCGACGTCATCAACACATACGCGTGGGGATTCCAGGATACTTCGTTCGCGGTGGACAGTGCCGGCGCGATCACCGTCACCGGGCACCGGTATCCCGGGCTGAGCGGTGAGACGTTACCGGCGCTCCTTCCCTGGTTTCGCACGGTCTTGGGCATCGATTTCCTCCTCGAAGGCGCACATGGGCCGTACAAGACGCCGCCCGTTCCCGAGGCGAAACCGGCGCCCGAATTCCTCGCGGAAGTCGCCGCGGTGCTGAGCGCCGACCAGATCGCGACCGATGCCGACGTGCGGCTTCGTCACGGGCATGGCCACACCGTCGCCGAGATCGATGCCATACGGACCAGCGGGCTTCCACGCGTTCCCGACTGCGTCGTCTACCCTATAGACGAGAAGCAGGTCATGGCGATCGTCACGGCGGCCGCGAAGACGGGTGTCGTGCTCATGCCCTATGGCGGAGGCACCAACGTGACCGAGGCGCTTCGGTGTCTGCCCTACGAAGAGCGCCCGATCATCTCGGTAGACATGAGCCGTCTGGATTGCATCGAGTGGATCGATCCGGTCAATCGCATGGCGAGGATCCAGGCCGGCGCGCCGGGTCGTCAAATTCAGGAGCAACTCGCCCAGTACGGATTCACCATGGGCCACGAGCCCGACAGCGTGGAGTTCTCCACGCTTGGCGGTTGGATCGCAACCAACGCCAGCGGCATGAAGAAGAACCGATACGGAAACATCGAGGACATTCTGCTCGACGTCACCGTGATTTCGGCGCTTGGAAAGCTGGAACGGGCACACGTGGCGCCCCGCGAGAGCATCGGGCTCGACCCCAAGCTGTGGGTGATTGGCAGCGAGGGCAGCCTCGGGATCATCACGTCGGCGGTTGTGAAGCTTTTCCCGCTTCCGAAGGAAAGACGCTACGGGTCGGTCGTCTTCAGGGATTTCGAGTCGGGGCTCGCATTCATGTACGACCTCGCGCAGCAGGAGGTGTATCCGGCGAGCGCGCGGCTGGTGGATAATCTCCAGTTCCAATTCGGACAGGTGCTCAAGCCCGCGGCCCGCGGCGCGAAAAAGCTCAAGAGCCGATTCGAGAAATGGGTCGTCACGGGCCCGCTCGGGTTCGATCCCGACAAGATGACGGCGCTCACGCTGGCGTTCGAGGGAACGCGAGACGAAGTGGATCGCCAGGAGAAGATGGTGTACGCCCTCGCGAAGCGGCACAGGGGATTCAAGAGCGGTGCCGAGAACGGAAAGCGCGGGTACATGCTCACGTTTGGCATCGCTTACATCCGCGATTTCGTCTTGCAGCACCAGATATTCGGCGAGTCGTTCGAGACGTCCGTGACATGGAGCCGTGCACAGGAGCTCGTGGACCGCGTCACGCGGGCGATCTACTCCGCGCACGAGGAGCGCAATCTTCCCGGACGCCCCTTCGTCTCGTGCCGCGTCACGCAGATATACGAGACGGGATGTTGCGTGTATTTCTACCTGGCGTTCTACGCGAAAGGGGTCGAGGATCCCGTGCGCGCATATCACGAGATCGAAGCCTGCGCCCGCGCCGAAGTGCTCGCGGCGGGCGGATCCATCTCCCATCATCATGGCGTGGGCAAACTCCGCCTGCGTTTCGTGAGCGATATCATGTCGCCGGCAATGCAGAGATGGAGGGAACAGTTGAAGTGCGCACTCGACCCCGGGAACGTGTTCGCTGCGCAGCTTCCGCTCGAGCCGAGCCACGCGTCTTCAACCGCGACGAGATGACGACCGATTCATCCAGAGGCGCGCGCGTGTTCCTTACGGGCAGCACAGGCTTCGTGGGGAAGGTGGTGCTCGAGGAGCTGCTGCGCCGGCGCGAAGAGCTCTGCGTCGAGCGCATCTACCTGCTCATCCGCCCGCGCGGCAGAAAGTCACCCGAGGTGCGCTTCAACCAGTACGTGGCCGGCTCCCCCTGTTTCTCGAGGCTGGAGCCGGGATGGAGACGCTTCTGCCAGCCCGTCGCCGGAGACATTCTCGGCCTCGGGCTAGGCCTGCCGCAGGAAGAGGCCGACCAGCTGCGAGGCGATCTCACGCACATCATTCATTGCGCGGCGTCGGTGAGGTTCGACCTGCCGATAGCCGAAGCGGCGTCGATCAACGTCACCGGTGCGCTCCACGTGCTCGATTTTGCGAAGAGCTGCGCAGGACTCGAGCGCCTTGTGGATGTCTCGACCGCGTACGTGACTCCGCACCCCGGTCGGGGAACTCTCGTCGTCCAAGAGAACCTCGTCGAGCTCCCGTTCGACGCGGAGCGGGTCTACGAGACGATCAGGGCAGGACTCGCGGACGAGAAGGCATTGCTCGCGAGCACGGGCCACCCGAACACCTACACATTTACGAAGTGCCTCGCCGAGGCTTGTCTCGCCGCACGACGCGGCGACACTCCGCTCACGCTGGTCAGGCCGAGCGTGGTTTCGGCATGCCGGCGGTATCCCTTCCCTGGCTGGATAGACAGTCACGCGGCATACGCCGCGTTCATCTCGCTGCTCGGCGCCGGCCACCTGCGCGTGATTCGGATCGACCCTGCCACCGTCGTCGACCTCGTCCCCTGCGACGACGTCGCCGATCGCATCCTCGCCTGCGCGTTCGAGCCGGCGCTGCAGCAGCCGCTCGTCGTGCGCCATGCCGTTGCGGGTTGGAAGAACAGCGGTGCGCTGTCGCGCCTGGCCTACACGCACGAAGCGCACTTCCGAAAGGCGCCGCACGAGAAGAAAGCTCGCTGGGCCTATGTAGGTCCATCCAAGCCCGCGTTCCGCTTTCACGAGCTGGTGCATCATCGCGCTCCGCTCAGCGCGGCAAAGGTCGCGACGCGTCTGCGCGGGCAGAAGAAACAGACGGTCCGGATTGAGCGCCTCGCGAAGTCGCTCAGCTACCTCGACGAGGCGTTCCACTACTTCGGCCATCACACGTTTGATTTCAGGACGGCGTTCCCCCCGTTGGAAGGGTTCGATCTCGACTCGTTTCTGCAGTCCTTCTCCGACGGAATCTCCGAGCATCTCCTGGAGCGCGATCCCACACAGGCTCCGCTTCGCACGCAGGGAATGGATCTGTGGTGGGCGCTCAGGCAGCCCGAGGGAAATGCGACCACGCGCCTGCTGGCGTACGTGATCCGAAAAGCACTGCGCGTCAGCGGCGCGGAGATCACCTTCAATGAGATTGAGATCCAGTCGGCACTCAGGCAGGTGCGCCACGACGATCTTGTCATCCTCGCACCGAGTCATCGCAGTTATCTCGATTTTCTGGTCACATCGCTGCTCTGCTTTGCTCATCCGGGGCTCGGGCTCAAACTGCCGCGCATTGCCGCCACAGACGACTTCGCGCGAATTCCGATCGTCGGACGCCTGCTGCGGGCGGCAGGCGCCTTCTACATCAAGCGCGGAACCGGCGCGCCGGACCCCGCGCTGACGCAGCAGATCGCCGAGCTTGTCGAGAATGGCCACTCGCTGGAATTCTACGTCGAAGGCACCCGGAGCCGCGGCCGCCGATTCCTCGCGCCCAAGCGCGGAATGCTCCGTGCGATTCAGCAAGCGGGACGGCCGGTGGTCGTGCTGCCGCTCTCGATCAGCTACGATCGAATCGCGGAAGAGGAGGGATTCCTGCTCGAGCTCGAGCAGGGAGCCAAGCACCGTAGCGGACTCGTTCCGTTGATCAATTGGACGCGCAAGCTGCTGCGAGGAGAGGTCAAGCTCGGCAGGATTCACGTTCGTGCCGGGGCTCCGCTCCGCCTCGCGTCCGACACCGCCATCAAGACGCTAAGCCACAACATCGTCGCCGAGCTTCAGCGCCACACGGCCGTCACCAGCTTCCACATCAGGGCCTTCTGCGAGCGGCACCGGAAACTCGGAATAGAGAGCGCAACGCTACGCGCAGCTATCACCGAGCGCGGCGGCGTCGTCATCGAGAGCAAGCTGAATGGCGAGGAACGCGTTCCTGCACTTCTCCAGCGCACCTATGACGGCCAGTGGATGCACCTGTTCTACGCCGATGCGCGTCAGCGCGCTCCGGGAAACGCCGCCGTGACTTCGCACATTCGCTACAATGGGTTCTGGTTTCCGGAGACAGCTCTCTGTGAGCACGGCGTCACCGACGCCGTAGTCGATGCGTTGTTCGAACCGGTGTGCCGCGATTATCAGGCGGTCGCGCGCGAGCTCGAGGCGATGCCGGCCGGCGGAACGATCACCTCGCATCAGCTCGTCGCGCGTCTCGATGGCGTGTTCCTCGCGGACGTGGACGGAGCCCTCGCCGACCTTGAGGCTCGTGGAGTGCTGGCCAGCGAGCGACAGACATTTCGCTGGGCCGAGGGCCCCCGCGACCTTACGGAATACAGAAACGATTGCGCATGGTATGGCACCACGGTCCACTTCGATACGATGATCTGCTGACGCCACGACCGTCTGGCATCGAGCAAACGGTCCACAAGCGACCTGCCTTGGTCCGTCGCGTATTCGCGTTCGGCGGCAGGGTCGAAAGACCGAGGCTCGAGCAGGTCGACTTTGTCATGAAGGCGCGCGTGGTCGCCAAGTCACGTGCGGCCATGGAACCGCGCTGATCATGCCGTCCGCGAACTCATTACCACTCAACCCCCTCAACCCTTCGTTCCAGCTGTACGAAGTGCTCGACGTTGAGGCACGCTGCTCGCGCCCCCGCGTCGCCGACGGGAG
>JBBQDT010000265.1:0-5285 GCA_038319955.1 Gemmatimonadales bacterium
ACGGCGGCAGTTGTCTTGAGGAAGGAACGGCGTGATGGGGACATCAATTGGGCCGAATGGAGAGGGTGGTCGCTCTATCCAACTTACGAAGGGGACGGCGTTTCGTTGAGGGGCAACGGTGACCGATCGTCGAGCCCCGCCGTCATGCATACATGCGTGAAACTCTCGAGCTGCGTGTCGACTTCGACCGCGCGGATGGCCTCTTCGGCCCCGACGAAGGCACGGCGCTGGGAATCCACAGCACGCGCAAGGTCCTGCTGTCGACAACCGACCCCCGATTGCCGGCGATTCAGCAACGGCAGTTGGCGCTGCGGCGTGAGGGCACGACGCTCTACACGGGCTGGACGTACCACCGGCGCTACACGAAGCGTGAGCTGAGCGAGGCATCCCTCCTCACCCTGTCGGTCGGGTGGTCGAGTGAGCTCTCCGGCGATCGCGCCGGGACTGTCTACACCATGGCGACGGCGTGCCCGGTGTGCGGCGCCGGCGTCGCGAAGTTATCCCCATTGCGACTGCATCTCGGCAAGCTGCCGCGAATCAAGGACATCGTGCGCGGACATACCGGGGAGTTCGTCGTCTCCAGCCACTTTGTCGAGGCATACCGGGACGCGGGAGCGATCGGCGCCGTGTTCGTCCCCGTCGAGTTCCGCCGCGCACCGGCGGGTAAGGCTCCGGCGTGGTTCGAGATGCGCAGCACCGCCGATCCCATCTCCATGCTCGGTGGGACGCGCTTTGCCGGCGGCGCCCTGCCTGATGCTGAGCGCGATGCGGAGTACGTTTGCCCACTGGGGGACAGGTTCGGATTCTACCGCATCTCGGAGATCCGCCTGACGACCGCAGCGCCGCCCGCGGCGGATGTCGTCGCGACGCGCGAGTACCTTGGCGGGTCGCCCCCCCATCGCGAAATGCTCATCAGTGGACGGCTCTACCACGCGCTCATTGCCGCAGGTATTCGCGGGCTCGGCGTGGAGATCGCGCGCCTTGCCGACGGTCGCTAGCCTAGCCCGTCGCCACTGGCCGCGACGGATCGCTCGACCACTCGCTCCACGAGCCCGCGTACAGCCGGGCACCGTGCAGGCCCGCGTGCTCGAGGGCGAGCAGGTTGTGGCAGCCGGTGACGCCCGATCCGCAGTAGCTCACGACGTGATCGGGAGCCACCCCGCCGACGACTGGACTCAGCCGCGCCCGCAACTCTCCCGGCGGCAGGAACAGTCCGGCCTCATCGAGATTGTGCTTGTAGAAGTGGTTCGCCGCTCCCGGAATGTGCCCCGCCACCGTGTCGAGCGGCTCGACGTCGCCGCGATAGCGCTCGGGTGCACGGGCATCGATGAGCCGCCACTCGTGGTTCGCGACGGAATCAGCGAGGACGAGAAGCCCATCGCGCGGTGCACCGACGAACTCTCGCGGCGCACGATGCTCCTCGCCTGACACGAGTGGGCCGTCCCACTTGGCGAATCCGCCGTCGAGCACGGCGACAGCGTCGTGACCCATCCATCGCAGCAGCCACCACAGCCGGCTTGCGTACATACCGTTGTCCTGATCGTAGGCAACCACCTGCACGCCGTCGTCGATGCCGAGTCGGCCGAGGGTCTCCTTCAACGCCTCGGGCGACGGCAGAGGATGCCGCCCGTTCGTTCCCGTCTTCGCGCCCGAGAGGTCTGCATCGAGGTGCGCGTACACGGCACCGGGAATGTGCGCCGACAGATACTCGCGACGCCCCCATTCGACATCGTCGAGCATGAAGCGGCAGTCCACGACGACGAACGCGGCATCGGACAGGTGCTCGGCGAGGTCGGCGGACGAGATGAGCGTCGTGTAGGTCATCGAGAAGGAAGCTGAGTGAATTTCAAGCGGGACCTTCGAGCGGAACATGCGACGCACAGAGCGGACATTCGCTCGGCGCCCACGTCGCGAAGTCGTCGCGCGCACTCGACTCCACGCGCACGCCCTCAGCCGCGAAGTAGTCGGCGCCTCTGGAGCCGAGCATCAGAAGCGCACCGGCGACGACGACGTTCGCCCCGGCCGAGCGAAGTGTCGCGTAGGTGGCTCGCATAGCGGAGCCCGCGCTCATTACGTCATCGACGATGGCGACTCGCTTGCCGGCGACGCGTGAGGTGAACGCCGTTGGCAGCTCGTAACGAGTCTGGAAGAGCAGGTCCCTCGCTTCGCCCGGGACGACAGGTGGTGTCGTCCCGAGAGGAGCGAAGCGATCGAGGGACCTGCGTGCCTCCGTATAGCAGAACTCCGCCTCGAGCGAACGCGCGACGAGTTGTGCGACGAACGCCCCGCCCACGAGCGCGCCGCAGACGATGTCCACCTTGTATGCACGGAGTGCATACGCGAGCGTCGACACGAATGGCGCAACGCGACGCTGATTGGCGAACAGCGGATCGAGATCGAGCCACAGGTCCGAATGCAGTCCGGACTCGAGCAGAAAGTGCCCGCGACGCGCATCGACGAGCGCGTAGAAGTCCTGCGCACTCATTCCCCGATGTCCTCGTTCCACAGCGTCGGGTTCGCTGCGATGAACGACGTCATCAGCGTGATGCACCCGGCGTCCTGCACGACGTCGACGATCACGCCTCGCGAGCGGAGGAGATCCTCGTCGCCCTGGAAGGTGCGGTTCTCCCCGACGACCACGCGCGGAATGCCGTAGAGCAGGATTGCGCCACTGCACATCGGGCAGGGCGAGAGCGTGGTGTAGAGGACACAGTCCCGGTACACCGATGCAGGCTGCCGGCCGGCGTTCTCGAGTGCGTCCATCTCGCCATGGAGCACCACGCTGCCCTGCTGCACCCGCCGATTGTGCCCGCGGCCGAGTATCTCGCCGCGATACACGATGACCGAGCCGATGGGAATGCCGCCTTCGCGCAGGCCCTGCTCTGCCTCGTCGAGCGCGGCGCGCATGAATGAATCGGTCACGAACGCAATATGGAAAGCGCTCACCGCCTGCGCCACGCTGGCCCGGTTATAGCCAACTGCGGAGGGCCAACAAGTGCAGGTCCCTCGCTCCGCTCGGGACGACAAACACGCATGGCAGAGAACGACAATCACTCGACCGGCTTCGTGCACGTGCGCGGTGCACGCGAGCACAACCTCAAGGACGTCAACCTCGACATTCCCCGCGATGCACTCGTCGTCTTCACGGGTGTGTCTGGCTCCGGCAAGTCGTCGCTCGCGTTCGGCACACTGTACGCCGAGGCGCAGCGCCGCTACCTCGAGTCCGTGTCGCCCTATGCGCGTCGCCTGTTCGACCAGATGTCCGTGCCCGAAGTCGACTCGATCGACGGACTGCCGCCCGCAGTCGCGCTCCAGCAGCAGCGCGGATCGCCGACGTCGCGGTCGTCGGTGGGCAGCGTCACCACGCTCTCGAACCTGTTGCGCATGCTGTACTCGCGTGCGGGCGAGTATCCGCCGAAGCAGCCGCATCTCGACGCCGAGGCGTTCTCGACGAATACGCCGGACGGTGCGTGCCCGCGCTGTCATGGGCTCGGCCGCATCTATGACGTCACGGAGCGCTCGATGGTTCCCGACGACACCAGGAGCATCCGCGAACGGGCCATCGCCGCGTGGCCGCCCGCATGGCACGGACAGAATCTCAAGGACATCACCGTCACGCTCGGCTTCGACATCGACACGCCATGGCGCGACCTGCCGAAGAAGGAGAGAGATTTTCTTCTCTTCACCGATGAGCAGCCGCAGGTGCCGGTGTATGCGGGCTATGAATCGGACGAGGTGAAGCGCGCCATCCGTCGCAAGGAGGAGCCGAGCTATCTCGGCAACTTCTCGAGCGCGAAGCGGTTCGTGATGCACACCTTCGCGACGACGCAGAGCGCGATGATCAAGAAGCGTGTCAGTAAGTATCTCATCAGCACGGTGTGTCCGGTCTGTCACGGCAAGCGCCTGCGCCCGGAATCGCTCTCGGTGAAGTTCTGCGGCCTCGACATCGCCGAGATGTCCAGGCTGCCGCTCCACCGGCTCGAGGCGATGATGCGCCCGACTGCTGAATGCATCGCGAAGGGATTCAAGAGGCTGCAGGCCGAGCATCCGGAGAAGGCGATCGTGGCGCAGCGCATCGCGCAGGACTTGATCGATCGCATCGCCGTGCTGCTCGACCTCGGCCTGGGGTATCTCTCCCTCGAGCGGAGCACACCGACGCTCTCACCGGGCGAGCTCCAGCGGCTGCGGCTCGCGACGCAGGTGCGGTCGAATCTGTTCGGCGTGGTCTACGTGCTCGACGAGCCGTCGGCGGGACTGCATCCGGCGGACACCGAGGCGTTGCTCGTCGCGCTCGACCGGCTCAAGGCGTCGGGCAATTCGCTGTTCGTCGTGGAGCATGAGCTGGACGTCATTCGTCGCGCGGACTGGATCGTGGATGTCGGCCCCGCGGCAGGCGAGCTGGGAGGGCACATCCTCTACAGCGGACCACCGGCTGGCCTCGCGCTGGTGGAGGCCTCGCGCACGCGCGAGCATCTCTTCGCCACGGGCCCGTTCGAGCGTCGCACACCACGCGAGCCGAGCGCATGGCTTCGCCTCACCGGCATCACTCGGAACAACCTCGACGCACTCGACGTCGACTTTCCGGTCGGGCTGTTCACGACGGTCACCGGTGTGTCGGGTTCGGGGAAGTCGAGTCTCGTGAGCCAGGCGCTCGTCGAGCTGGTGTCGGAGCGGCTCGGCCACGAGGTGGTCGTCGAACCGGAGGAGGGGGAAGCACTCGAACGCGACGAGTTGGAGACGACCGGCGGACGTATCGCCAGCGGCATGGAGCGCATCAAGCGGCTCGTGCAGGTGGACCAGAAGCCGATCGGCCGCACGCCGCGCTCGAACCTCGCGACGTACACCGGCCTATTCGACACGGTGCGCAAGCTGTTCGCGGCGACGAAGGCCGCGCGAGCACGGCACTACGACGCTGGTCGCTTCTCGTTCAACGTCGCCAAGGGTCGCTGCGAGACGTGCGAAGGCGAGGGGTTCGTGTTCGTCGAGCTGCTGTTCCTGCCGAGTGTGTACGCGCCCTGCCCCACATGTCATGGCGCGCGCTACAACGCGAAGACGCTCGAGATCACCTATCGCGCGAAGAACATCGCCGAGGTGCTCGGCATGACGGTGGATGCGGCGTGGGAGTTCTTTGCCGACGAGCCTCACCTCGCGCGCTCGCTCGACGTGCTGCGTCAGGTAGGGCTCGGCTATCTGCGACTGGGGCAGCCGGCGACGGAGCTTTCGGGTGGCGAGGCGCAGCGAATCAAGCTGGCGACGGAGCTGCAGCGGTTGTCGCGCGGCAACAC
>JBBQDT010000266.1:0-5226 GCA_038319955.1 Gemmatimonadales bacterium
TCCCGCAGGCTCGCCATCTCGCTTCGCAGCGCGGCCATCTGCTGTTCCAGCGCCGCGATTCGAACGTCGTTCCCATGCTCGTCCCGGTGCATCAACACCGGATCGGATGGCAGATCGTCGGAAGACGTCATGCCTTGAAGCTATTCCCAACCCCGCCCCACCGCACCGGACCGGCCTAGATCCGCGCGACGATCACCAAGGGAGATTCCGTCTGCGGCCGGATGGCCGGCGGCTTCGGCGCCGCCTCCAGGTTCGAACCCGCATCGCGGGATGCGTCGACCGCACCTGTCTGCAATGCGGGCTCCGCCTGCGCATCGCCTTCGCGACGGCGCTCCAGCGAATCCGCCAACCCCGCGCGACGGTCCTCGACGCGGCGCTCGGCGAGAATCATGATGGGTGGGATCACCCGTCGTTCACGCACGCGGCGATTCGCCGAGCGATCCCATGCGTCGAGGTGGACGAGGAGATCGTCGAGCGAGCGGACGTGACGGGTGCCGTCGCGCTCGCGGCGCAACACGACGTGCGTCCATCCGCGTACGCCAACAGGCCGGTGCCACGCACCCGCGATGCGAACGCGCCTGCCGGAGATGGCATTCGAGAGCACGCGCTCGTAGCGCGAGCGAGAGAGCAGCGTGACGGGAAACAGGTCATTCCAGCTGCACAGCCGGCCAACGTCGTCATAGGCGGCTGGTCGGTCATCGAGTTCGAGCAGCGACGGCGCGCGCCCCCGCATCACGGCCGCGATCAGCTGCAGCGATGTCGGATCGCCGAGCTCGGAGATGGTCGTCCAGAAGTGACGGGTCGTGCGCCCAGCCAACTCGCGCAACGAAGCCCGCTCACCTGAGCGGAGCGTCCACTTGTCGGCATCCACGTCTGCCGTGAATGGGTTGGCCGGAAAGCAGACGTCCTTGGCGACCCATCCTTTCCGCGAGCTGTGCGGAATTGGAACGAAGCCGCGCACGATGGGAATCGAATGCGCCGCCAGTTGCGCCAGCGAGTAGTCGGACCACGTCATCACAGAACGCACGATGCCGACGATCAGCGTTGCCGTCGCCGCCATGAGCGCGGCATCAGGGGTGAAGTCGGCCGTGATCTCGACGCGATTGCCGCGCGGGCGCACACCCACGCCGGTGGAGCGACGGTTCGCGGCGAGCAGCATCACCGGCGCGGCCAGGACGTGCGTCAGCAGGTACGCCAGCTGCTCCGCCGAACGACCATCCCTCTGCTCGCTGCGCGGCAGGTCGAAGGAGACGTTGTAGTGCGCGCTGAAACCCACCAGGCGGATCGAGCGCTGCGTGGCTACCTCCCACGCATCGAGCTCGCTGCGCAGGAAACCGACGTTCTCCCAGATCGCGCGCGTGCCCCTCGCGCCGCAGCCGCGCGCGATCTCGATCATCGGAGTGGCGATCTCCATGACACCCGTATCGAAATACAGTGCTCCGCCAGTGGGCAAATGATACGAGCGTCCGGTGCGGTGGAGGAGCGGGCCGCGAATGACCGTGCGTGGCGAACCGAACACGTCTTCCGGGCGCTGCGGCACGCCGTCCACGACGGTGGTGAACTCCGCCTCCATCCCGATTGCGGGCATGCTTCCGCCAGCAACCGTATGTGCATGCCGCGCTGCGCGATCCGCTCGACGCGGACCCTTCCTGTTGTCGATTGCCATCATGATTCTCCAGCTTCCGTCATGGACTGCACACCCGTCACAACGGATCTCCAGCCAACTTCAGGTTGTAGGTCTCTCCCGCGGCCTCGCGGGGGACGCTGACGACATAGCCAAGGTCCAAGTGCAAATGGTCGTCCGTCTTCGCCAATGCGGGACCTAGCGGACGGGTCCAGATCGTGGGAATGATCTCGCGCGTGAGCACCGCATAACGCGCGATGGTCTCCTGCGAATCGAGGTAGGTATCCCCCACTCGATAGATATTGGCTGCGGTGCCCCAGCAGTGCG
Source organism: Gemmatimonadales bacterium (assembly GCA_038319955.1). Classification (GTDB taxonomy): domain Bacteria; phylum Gemmatimonadota; class Gemmatimonadetes; order Gemmatimonadales; family Gemmatimonadaceae; genus AG11. The sequence continues at coordinate 1,952 of JBBQDT010000266.1, forward strand.
GCGATGCACCTCCAACGCCTGCATGGCGAGGCGAGCAATATCCGCCGTTCGCGCCGATGTAGACGTATGTACCCACGGCGTCGCGCAACAATTCGAGGGCCATCGCCAGCAGCACCGTCGCACACGGGATGTAACGCGGAAAGACGCGCAGCGGCGGCGCTTCGCGCACGTCGGTGTGGATGAACTCCGATGCGGCGAAATGTGGCGAGAGCATGGTATTGCTTGCCTGTTCCCACGACTCGATCTCGTAAAAATATCGCGGGAGCACGCGGGCCTGTCCTGCGTGGTCGCAGAGCACGCTGCCGGGAAGCAACACGTCGCGGTATCGTCGATCGAGGCGGCGCGCATCCACCAGCCGAAGGGGGAATGGCGCGATTTCGGTCGTCATGTGTCGCGGTCCCCGGTGAGTGCAGCGTAGGCGAGATATGAAGCGGCGGCAATGGTCGCGGACCGACCGGTGGCCGAGGGCTCCCATTCGGTGAGGACGGCGAGCGCGTATGGCTTGCGATCCGTCAGGTAGATCAGGCCGGCGTCGTGCGCGATGGTCGAGATCTCGCCCGTCTTGTGCGCGACGCGGGCGCCGCGTGGCAGGCCCGCGGGAATGCCACTCTTGAACTGCTGCCCGTGCAACACGTCCAGCATCTGGCGCGAAAGCGCCGGGCTGAAGGCGTGCTCCTCCCCGATGAGGCGCAGCAATCCAGTGAGTCCCCGTGCCGTGACGCGATTGCTGATGCCGTGCTCGAACGCCTTCTCATCCTCCACCCCGCGCCGGAGGTCGATGCCGTCCAGCCCGAAGGCGTCGAGCTGTCGCTGCAGCAGGTCGAGCCCCACGAGGTCGAGCAGCAAGTTCGTCGCGAGGTTGCTGCTCGTCGTGATCATTGCATCGGCCAGCTCGCTGACGCGCAGCGTGCGGCCGACGGCGCGGTGGATCTCCGGATTCGCGTCGCGCTCGAGTCGCACGCGGTAGGGCGATCCGTCGTAGGCGCTGAGGAAGCGATTGCGCACGTGGACGCGCGACTGCGGCAGCAATTCGCCGCGGAAGATCGCACCGAAGACCCCGACCAGAATGGCGAGCTTGATGGTGCTGGCGGCGTGGAACCAGCGATCGGCGTGATAGTGGAAGTCGGCCCCCGTCTCGAAATCGAGGAGCGACACACCGAGTGCGGTCGCGCCAGACCGGGCCTCGAGCTCGGCAAATCGCGCCTGCAGCGCTGCTGGAGACTGGAGTGAGGGGACGGGCGATTTCGGGGGAGTACGGATTGGCATGGCGGGCCGAACAATCGCAAGCGGGGTGCCGCTGATGCCGGCGTAAAAAAGCCCTCCCGGACGGCGCGTCCGGGAGGGCTCGGCACCGCAAATGAGCTACTCCTCGGTCGACTCGGCGAGAGCGTTGGGCGAGGCGGCTGCTGGCGGCACCTCGGTTGTCGGTGCGATGGCGCGTGAGGAACTCATGCGCCCCATCACGAGCGAGCCGGAGCCACGCGACTCGCTTCGGCTGGCCGGCACGATCTTCGTCTTGTTGACCGTGCGAAACGCGTAGATCGCGAGTACGATGGCGCTGAAGCCCTCGAGGATCATCTTCAGCATGGCCTGCATGGACGCCATCATGAACCGTTGCTGAGCCGCTTCCTGGACGCGCCGCTTCATCTGGAGAGCGTCCAGGGCGAAGGAGCCAGTTCCAGCGACGAGGAGCAACCCGATGAGCGCGGCGATTACACCAACCGCGATGATGACGCGCCGATCACCGGCCAACACCGCCAGCACGAAGACCAGGAAGAGCACCAACAGCGGTGCCCCGATGGCGCTCGAGAGCAGGCCGACGGCGCCGAACCGCCACACGACGGTTCCCGGCCGAAGCGGATAGACCGAGATCAGCAGGTCCAGAATCGGCAGCAGCATCGCGATGCCGAAGAACAGATAGCCCGGAACGCGCACGTGGCGAACAGGGCTGTTCGACGGGCGAACAGGGCTGCTCGGCGCAGGAGAGGTCATAATGGATTCAGATAGTTGGGTAGAGCCAAATTACAGGTTGGCGAACGAAAGTACACTAGCGACGCAAGGCCAGACCGCGCTATCGAGGCAAGGTACCAGCCAGTGGCCGTTAAGGGAAAGAAGAAAGGTACCCGTTCTTCATTACAATCTCCGCCAACAGGAGGAGAATGGATAGGTCATGCACCGCGCGGATTCCTGGCGCATGGAATAGGTGCGGTGCAGATACGTCAGCTCAAAGGCCAGCATGATAAGAAGCAGCGACTTGCTCGACAGCCAGCCGGGCCTTCTCGCGTTGCGGAGTAGTCGCCAGCCGGTTGTCGCGAGCAGCGCTTCGATCACGAACTCGACCTGTTCCACGTGCTGCATGTTGAGTCCATTCGGGCCGCCGATCCACAGCGGCTTCCACCCGGACACCATGTCCAGCGCGACGTGGGAGGCGACGAGTGCGGCGACCACCAGGGCAGCTGGGCCGTCGTGCAGCGTGACCCACGCGAGCGAGCCGAGGACCACGGCGATCACTGCACTCCATGGGAGCGCGTGTGACAGCGTGTTGGACGGCCACCAACCATACCCCGAGCCGGCGAGTGCCAACCGCCAGATGTCAGGTGCGAAGGTGGCGCCGAGCAGCCAGCCCATGGGGACGCGTTGCCAGCGCCGCCTGGCGCCGAAGGCGACGCCGACATGTCCAATGATCATTCGGCCGGCGTGATACGACAGGGTGTGATACACCTCGCCCCGCCCGTGGACCAGCCACGAGCGGGGCGAGAGACGTACTTCGAAGCAGTGCTACCAGCGATAGTGCGCGAACGCCTTGTTCGCATCCGCCATGCGGTGCGTGTCTTCCTTCTTCTTCACGGCGTTGCCTTCGCCCTTCGACGCCGCGATGACTTCGGCCGCGAGCTTTTCGGCCATCGACTTCTCGTTGCGGTCGCGGGAGTAGCTGATCAACCAGCGCATGGCGAGCGCGGTACGGCGCTCGGGACGCACTTCGACCGGCACCTGGTACGTGGCGCCACCGACGCGGCGGCTCTTGACCTCGACGACCGGCTTGAGGTTGGTGAGGGCCTGCTTGAAGATGTTCACGCCGGGCTGGCTCGTGCGGTTTTCGACGAGGTCCATGGCGGCGTAGAAGATCCGCTCGGCCGTGCTCTTCTTGCCCTGGTACATCAGGACGTTGATGAACTTGGAGACGGTCTGGCTGTCGTAGCGGGCATCCGGGAGGATGGTGCGCTTTACAGCGCTCTTGCGGCGGCTCATTTCTTGGCTCCCTTGGCGGCGGCACC
>JBBQDT010000267.1:0-5215 GCA_038319955.1 Gemmatimonadales bacterium
GACCTTCGCCACTGTTGGGGCGACTTCGCCGTTCTGCTGGGCGTGCCGTGATTCTTGGTGCCCGACTAACAGAATCCACTGGTTGAGTTCTATCTCGCCGAGCAGGGGGTGTGGTTGCGTGATACTGCCGAGCGCGCGGCCGTCCGCGTCGGCAATCGCCGCACGCAGTAGCTCTCGCGACTCGTTGAGTTGCTGTTGTACGATCTCCGCCGTCGGCATTTCGGTCGGAGTCACCTGCGATGGCGAAACCAGTCGTACACTGCGGTCGGCGAAATGGCTCTCGTCGAGCGCGCCAAGCACCGAGCTGTCGGATTCCTCGAACGGATGTCCCCGCTGGCGCGCCTCGCCGGCGCGCTTGCGTATCAGCTTCGCAACGCCCGTCTCCACACGCTGGAGGTGCCAGCACACCTCGGACACGGACCAGCGATCTGCCTCCGGCCGTTCCATCCAGCGTTCCGGAGGAAGGCTCGATGCGGCCCCGAGGACGTGGGCGCGCTGCGCGTCGAGATACTCGAGGAGTTCAGTGAGGCGAGGGTGCATCGCACTGCGAAGGAGGTTCTCGTCGAAGCTTCGCACGGCGTCGAGCGCGCCGCAAGCGGCGCGCTCGGACGGTCACCCGTCGGCGCGGTCGTCCACGCCTGCCACACCGGACTCGTGGGCACAGTGCGCACAACAGTAAAAGGTACCGTCGCTCTCGACGCCGTGTCCTATGATGCGGCAGCCACAGTGGGAGCACGACGGCGCCAGCATGTGTATGGCGCACTCGAACGAGTCGAAGGTGTTCGTCTTGCCTCCCAGCGTCACGGTGAACGCCTTGTCGTATTCGTTGCCGCACATGTCGCAGGCTGCCATGAATCGCTCCGGTTCGGGGAATGTGGCGTCACCTTCATGAATCAGGCCGCCGGTCCAGCGAAGTGCCGAGCTATCCGCTAGCGTACAGTATGGATTTGCTCGCCCCTTGCCCGCTCGCCGGGGCACTCGCCTCGCGGCTGCTCGCGGACAAAGACGAATTGACGCGGCGCTGGCTCGACCGCATCAGCCAACGCGTCGCGCTCGATCCCAACCGGATCTTTCCCACCGACGAGTTGCTCGACCATGTGCCGCTGCTCATTGCGGGCATCGCCGCGTATCTCGAGAATCCCACGCAGCCCGTGTCCGCGGACATGCCGGTCATCGCCAAGGCGATGGAGCTCGGCGCACTGCGATACACGCAGGGCTTCGACGAGTACGAGTTGCTCAAGGAATACGAGATCTTCGGCGGAATCCTCTTCGCCTACGTCTCGCGTACCGTCGACGAGATCGACCAGGAGTGCTCGCGGCAGGACCTCATGCTGTGCGCGCACCGGCTCTACCACGCCATTTCGCTCATCCAGCAGGCCACCACCGTACAGTTTCTCGCGCTCATGAAGGAGCGGCTCGGCGAGCGCGAGGAGCGGTTGCGCGCGTTCAACCGCTCGCTCACGCACGAGTTGCGAAACCGGATCGGTGCCACGATGGGCGCGGGCCAGCTCCTCCAGATGCCGGAGCTCGACCCCACGGAGCAGGAGCGGCTCGTCGGCATCATCGTACGCAACATGGAGAGCATGCGTGTCGCGCTCGACAACCTGCTCGAGCTGTCGCGTCTCACTAATGACGCCCGTCAGCAGCGCCACGTACTGCTCGCCCGCGCTGCGGCGGAGGTGGTGCGTCAACTGCGCGAGCTCGCGCGATCGCGCGGCGTGCAGGTGATCATCGACGACGCGCTGCCCGAGGTGGAGGTCAACGCCGCCGGCGTCGAGCTCTGCCTCATGAACTACCTGTCGAACGCGCTCAAGTACGCCGACGACACCAAGTCGGATCGCTGGGTGCGGATCACCGGCCGCATCACCACCGCCAGCGCCGAGGCGCCAGCACAGGTCGTCGTGGAGCTGCGCGACAATGGGATGGGAATCGCTCCGGACATGCGCCCACGTCTCTTCGAGCGGTTTTATCGGGCGGGCGGCGATGCGGCATCCGGCATCGACGGCACCGGCCTCGGGCTCAGCATCGTCCGCGAGACTGTCGAGTCGCTGGGTGGGCGCGCGTGGGCCGAGTTCACCGACACGGACACGCTCTTCGCCTTCGCGCTGCCGTCACGACGCGCCGGCGACCGCACGCCATCCAGCGTCGCGTCAATCGCACAGAACTCGGTGGTCTAGCGTTCCCTCCCTCCCGAGCGCCGTGGGGGTCCTGCTCATTTTGTCGTCCCGAACGAAGCGAGGGATCTGCTCTCTCAACGCGGTCGATTTGTCCCCTGAAGCGCCTCGAGCGCTTCAGGTGTGTCGACGTCCACCGGCATCGCGGCGTCCACCGAAAGCCGAGCGACACGATCGCCAAGGGCCTCGACCACTGACCGCGCACCAACGTCGCCGCGGAGAGCGCTGAGCGCAGCAAGACATTCCCGGCCGAAGAGCACGGGATGTCCGCGTCCATTGCGATACTCGGGCACAACCGCGGCGACTCCTCCCGCGCGCCACCGGTCACAGAGGGCGCGCGTCACATCGGCAGACGCGAGCGGCTGGTCCGCCAGCGCGATGAGCACAGCGTCCACATCGTGTGGCAATGCGGCGATGCCGGCGCGGATGGAGCTTGCCATGCCTTCGTGACGCCCGAGGTTGATGACGAACCGCACGTCGAGCCGCGAAAGCGCCTGCGCAATGGCATCGGCGCCTGGAGGAATGACGACATACACCTCGTCAGTCGGCGACAGCGCCTGCGCGCTCCACCGGATCACGGCCTTTCCATCGAGCTTCGCGCAGAGCTTGTCGGCGCCGAAGCGACTGCTGCGCCCCGCGGCGAGAAGCAGGCCGGCGATCACGCGTCGGCGTCTGCCGTGTCGATGGCGGCGCGCCACACGCGACGGATCTCATGGGCACCCTGCGCGTTCGGCTCGATGAGCGAGCGGCGCCAATACCACCGATCGGCGTCCGGTGCGGTCGCGCCATGTCCGATGAAGTGCGTGTACACATCCGCGACGACAGCGTTTGGTGTGCCTTCGGCGAGCCGGGCGATGTGCGCGTTCATCCCCTCGAGCACGGAGAGGGGCAACACCCCTGCGTCCTCGAGCACACCGGGAATGCGACCTGTGCGATCGGACGGGTCGTAAATCGTCGTCAGCAGGATCAGCGCGTTGGGCCGCGTGCGGCGAATGGCGTCCACGAGAAACTCGTACGCGTCGCCGACATCTGCGGCAATGCGTTCGAGCAGCGACGAGCGCGGCTTGTTCGAGAACGCGCTGAGCAGGTCGTTTCCGCCGACGCTCAGCGTAATGAGCGTGTCGTCCTCGTTCGGTTCCAGCTGCGTGAGCTGCTCCCCGAAGACGTCGCCGATCGTCGCACCGTCGGCGGCGAGGTTCTGCATCGTGATGCCCGCATATCGCGTCACGAGATCGTCGCTCTGGTCCTCGGGCCAGCGCGCATCGTCATTCTGGTACAGCAGCGACGCCGCGCCGAGTGGCGCCACGTTGCCCGCGGTGGGATCGCGCTCGAGCGCGACGGCGACGTCGATCTCGCCGGCGTCGAGCGCGGGATAGAGGTCGATCGACACCGAGTCGCCCAGCGCCACGAAGTGGGTGAAGTACGGCAGCATTACCCTGCTGCTGGAGCGAACACCAGGCCGCGCGTCTCGAGGATGCGCGCCACCGTCTCCCCGATCTTGTTGTTCGGCGTACTGGCGCCGGCCGTCACGCCGATGCGCACCGGCCCTGCTGCTCGCAGCCAGCCGGCCTCGGTGTCCTCCACGTGGTGGACCCCCGCCTTCCGATAGTGCACCGTTCCCGCCTGCGGATCGAGGCCCGACGCGTCTTCGATGTGGTACGTCGGCACATGCTCCGCACACAACGCCGCGAGCGAGATCGTGTTGCTCGAGTTGAAGCCACCGATCACGATCATCGCGTCGAGCGGCTCCTCGAGCAGCGCGTTCACGGCGTCCTGCCGTTCCTGCGTCGCGCTGCAGATGGTGTCGAAGGTGCGGAAGTCCGCGGCGCGCGCCTCGTCGCCGCGCGCGCGCGCGATCGCCTGCCCCACCTCCTCCCCGATGGCCAGCGACTCCTTCGCGAGCATCGTCGTCTGGTTCGCGACGCCGATGCGGCGCAGATGGAGGTCGGGATCGAATCCCGGCGACGACGCCGACGCAAACTTCGCGAGAAACGCCTCGCGCGTGCCGCGCCCCTCGATGTAGTCGCAGACGATGCGCGCTTCGTCCATGTGCCGCACCACGATGTAGCTGCCCCCTGGATACTTCAGCACTTGCGACGCCGTTGCGAGCGTCTCCTCATGATAATGCTTGCCATGGATCAGCGCGGTGAAGCCATCGCGCGCATAGCTGTCCACGCGCTTCCACACGTTCAGCACCGAGCCGCACGTGGTGTCCACCAGCACGCAACCGATGGCACGCAGCGTCTCGAATGCCTCGATGGTGACACCGAACGCCGGAAGGATCACGACGTCGACTGGCGTGATACAGCCGAAGTCGAGCTTGCCGTCTGCACCCGGCTCCATGATCTCGATGCCCATGCCCCTGAGCTTCGCGTTCACGTGCGGATTGTGGATGATCTCTCCGGCGAGGAGCAGGTGTCGATCCGGAAACTTCTTCCGCGTCTGGTAGGCGTACTCGACCGCACGCTCCACTCCATAGCAGAAGCCGAACTCCCTCGCCAGCCGGATGGTCACGTCGTCGGCGACGAGGGTATAGTCGTTCTCGCGCAGCGCGTCGACGAGGAGTCCGTTGTAGTCGGCGGACAGGTCGTCGCGGACGTCGGCCTTGAGGCCGAAGCCCTTCCGGAAATACGTGGCGGGCTCGTTCGGGGGTTGGGCGGACATGACGCGAAATCTAGCGACGTTGACCGCACTCCTGGAGGCGAACCCTTCATCTCGAGGGGCCACTCTCAACTGGCGCATTCGCGCGAACACAGCCAACCTTGCCCGCATGGCCCAGCAGCCCGATGCTGACTTCATCGCCCTCCAGATGGCGCTTGCTGGCGAATATTCGCTGGATCGCGAGCTTGGACGCGGCGGCATGGGCATCGTCTATCTCGCGCGCGAGGTACGTCTCGCCCGACCGGTCGCCATCAAGGTCCTTCCCCGCGCGCTCGCCGCTCGCGCCGACCTCCGCGACTCCTTCCTTCGTGAATCACAGACGATCGCGCGGCTGACCCACCCGAACATCGTGCCGCTCTACTCCGCGGGCGAACGGGGCG
>JBBQDT010000268.1:0-5206 GCA_038319955.1 Gemmatimonadales bacterium
GTGGCCTTGAACGGCTTGATTTCACTGTTGATCAGGGACATTTCGATTCCTCTCTGAGGGATGGGTTGAGGGGTGGTTGGGGTGAAGCCTGGTGGACGAATGAGGCCAGTGTAGGGACACGATTCGTATAGTGGAAATGGATTGCTCCTATCCGTGTGATAGGAGACATCTATCGGCTGCTGGATGCTGGCGCTGGACGGGTTCCGCGGCGAGCGCTTCGACGCCGTCGACGCCGTCGACGGGAAAGGACACGCTGCTCGACAACCACGCGCAGCTGGTATCGGGCTCGGCGGCGCCGGAGCGAGGCGATCACGCGGTCTTCTGAGGCGTCGTGCTGGGCGGGCGCTGGAGCGGGTGAAGGGAATCGAACCCTCGTCATCTGGTTGGGAACCAGAAGCTCTACCATTGAGCTACACCCGCGGCCGGCCACGATTCTAGGGCCCGCCCCGAACGGCGGCAACGACTGCCGCATTCAGCGTCAATTGACGATGACGTTGCGCCATTGAAGCCGGCCACTGACGTCATGTCGCTGAATTCGGGGCGCTCCGCAGTGCCGGTGACGGCGGCGCCGGGCAAGGCGCGGGATCTACGAACGGACGCCGCCAGTCAATCCTGCGGCACCAAATGCGGTTCGGTCGGCGCTTCGCCGGTAGCGACAGCCGTGGTCTCGACCGCGAGGCCGATGCGGATCACGTCGGCCAGCGTCCGGCAATCGAGCTTTTCCATCATGCGCGCCTTGTAGACCTCCACCGTACGCGGGCTGATCTTCAATTCGCTGGCGATCTCGCGATTCTGCAGTCCCTGCGACAAAGCGACGAGCACCTCGCGCTCGCGCGGGGTCAGGCGGGCGACCCGCTCCAGCATCCGGGTGCGCTCGCTCGCGGTCCGATGCAGCTCTGCATCGCGCCTGATGGCGTTCGAGAGCACATCGATGAGCAGCTCGTCATCGACGGGCTTCTCCAGGAAGTCGAACGCGCCGGCCTTGAGGGCTGCACGCGCAGTGGCGACGTCGCCGTGCGCGGTCAGCACGACGACCGGAAGCGGCACTCCCGCGGCGACCAGCCGCTCGTGCAGCGCGAGACCGGACATGCCCGGCATGCGCAGGTCCGTCAGCAAGCAACCGCGCCATTCGACGTCGTAGGTCTCGAGAAACGCCTCGGCGCTGGGAAACGTCCGGGAGGGGATCCCGTTCAAGGACAACAGCAGCGACAGCGCATCGCAGACCGGAGCGTCGTCGTCGACCAGGTACACCGTCGGCTCGGTCATGATGCGCGCGCCTCCGTCGGCCTGTGATGCGGAAGTCTGATCACGAACAAGGCCCCTGCCAGGCGCTCGCCGCGACGGTACGACAGGTCGCCCGACTGGGCGCGAAGCAATGACCGGCTGATCGCGAGACCGAGCCCCATGCCTTCGGGCTTGCTGGTGTTCAGTGGTTCGAAGAGCTGGGACAGTGTCTCGGTTGGCACCCCCGCGCCGGAGTCCTCCACCTCGATGCAGATGGAGTTTCCGGGTGCGGAGGCGCGCAGTTCGATGCAGCGTGAGCCCGCAGGCCGTTCGCCGACCGCTTCGATCGCATTCGCGAGGACGTTCTGCAGGACGATCTCGAGCCGCGTTGCATCGACGTGCAGCATGGGCACGCGTTCGTCGATCGTGACCTGCAAATCGACGTCGGCGGCCCGAAGTTGCGATTCCAGCGACTGCACCACCGCGCTGCAGAGCGCGGCGAGGGACACTGGCGCCGGCCGGCCAGCGCGGCCGAGGTAGAAGTCCCGCAGGCGCCGCAGGATTCCGGCTGCCCGGTTCGCTTCCTTGAAGGCCTTCACCAGCGTCTCGTCGAGGCGCGCATCGGCTCCGCGTCGTTGCGCGGCAAGGATCTGCGAGGCACGAAGGTACGAGATCACTGCGGTGATCGGCTGGTTCAGTTCATGGGCCAGCGCCGAGGCCAGCTCACCCGCCATCGCGAAACGCATTTCACGCGCGAAATGACTGTCACGATCGCGCGTCTCAGCCTCGGCACGACGCCGGTCGGTGGCGTCGCGGACGATCGCGAGCCAACCGCTCGCCGCTGGCGCCTCGAGCTGCACCCAGGCGACATCGGCGGGAAATGACTGCCCGCCCGAACCGCGCCCCGACATGGTCGCACGGCCCTCACGGCTGTCCAGCGAGAGATCTGGCAGCAACCTGTCGAGGTGAAGGCGGGCCGTCATCTCGTCCTGGCGAAGCGCGAACAGCTTGCGCGCCGCGTCATTGGCGCTACGCAGGTAGCCGAAAGAGTCGGTCGTCAGCACGGCATCGGGCGCGGTCGCGAGCAGCGCACGCACTTCCGCCTCGCGGGCTGCGACCCGCGACAGCGCATCGGCGCGCTCTGCAACCGCCGCCCCCAGCATCAGGCCCGTCAACGCGAGCGTCAGCATCAGGAACTGGAGATCGACCAACGGCACCATCGGCTGGTCGTCCTGCACGGCGACCAGCAGGCCGACCTGGATCACGAGAATGCCGAGCAGTGCGCCACTCGCTCCCCAGCGCAGCGCGATCCAGATCACGGGAACGAACAGCGGATAGAAGAACCGCACCTGCTCCGAGCCTTCGAGGCCGAAGATCAGCCACACGGAGGCAGCGAGCGTCCCGAACTGGAGCAGGCACTCCTGCGAATTCAGTGCGACCTTCGCCCAGGCATCACGCCAGCCCGTCGCGGCGAGCACGAGAGGCGTGACGAGCAGGATACCGTTGAAGTCGCCGACCCAGTATCGCGCCGCACTGGCCTCGAAAGAACTCGCCGCGAGCCTGCCAGTCGCCACGAACAAACCGACGTAGCCCGTGGCAACCACCAGCGACAGCAGCCCTGCGCTGACGGCGATCCGCGCGGCCATCGGCAGCGTCCGTGGCTGGTAGCTCAGGTGCAGGTGCCGGAACAGCGCCGCGAGCAGCGCGTAGCAGCTGCCGATCCAGGCCGATGAGATCGCCAGCAAATGCCATGGCGCCGGCGTGCCGCGCACGACGATTTCGGCGAGGAATGCGGCCAGGACGCACCACGGCACTCGCGTCGGACCCCGGAAGAGCAGGTACGCCAGGGTCAGACCGGCTTGCGGATTCCATGGCGTGATGCCGAACTTCAGCACCGGCTGCACGTAACTGATCCAGTCGAGCAGGATGTAGCTGAGGACGTAGCCGCAACCGATCGCAGCCTCGGCGCTCCAGTGGCTGGCGGAGCGCTGGGCCGGGAAGGCAGCGCGTCCGGACTCTACGTATGGACTCATGGTCAGAGGCCAGTATCTGCCGCCATCCGAAACCCGATCAGGCAGGTAATCTCATGCCGCGCTTCATGCGGGCATTCTGCCCGGCGAAGCCCCTTGTGAAAACGCACCGGTGCCGCACTGGCAACCGACGCAGCCGTTTCACTCTAGCGGTGGTGTCATTCAGGGGCAACCCGCGGCACGAGGGGATTGGGGCAAGCCCGTACGGCGCACCCCGTCTCGTGCCCAGCCGCCCTCGACGGCGACCATGCGCGCCCACTCGCCGGCCGCCGTCAATGACGCCCAGACGACCAGGAATGTTGCCGTTCTTCGTCCTCGTTTTCGCGGCGGTACGCCCCGCGATCTGCGCCCCGACGTCCCCGGGCGTCGTCGACGCGCCGCCTGTGTTCACTTATCCGAATACCAATCTGGCGTCGCCGTCTCCATCGACGTTGCATCGAGCCCTGGTCCGAGCCGACCGCCAAATGAGCGCGGTGAGTGCGGTCTTGCGCCGACTGGCTGTCGATGCTGCTCGCACTCCAGATGCGACGACGCGCGACGAGTTCTACGGGGCCTATCAGGGCATGGTGCGTGCCTACGGTGTCCTGCGCGTCGAGGCGGCGAGATCCGGTCAGTCCGCGGAGCCACCACTTGGCGAGGCATCGCCGACGGCGCATGCGGTGGCGGCCTGCTCACGAGCCAACGCCACCCTGCGCGAGCTGAGGGATGCACTGGCGCGCAACGCGGCCATCGGCACGCTGCTGGACGAAGCGCGCTCTGCCGTCGGCATTGGACACACCGCAATCCGTGCTGCACTGGCCAGGCCGGGCAACGAGGCACCTGCGCTCTCAGAATGAAGGTGACCCTCCCCGACCCGGCACGTCATGCGGGCCGACGAGCGGGCGGGACCCGAGTCAGCCAGAGCTTTTGCGTGGGATAGGCGAATTCAACCTCAAGGGTCTCGATCTCGCGCAGGATCGCGAGATTGATACGCTGCTGGATATCCATGTACTTGTTGTAATCCGCGGAAAGCACGTAGAAGACGGTCTCGATATCCAGAGAGGCTGCGGCAAAGCGCGCGAAGTGGCTGCGGTCGAATCGAGTGTCGGCTTGGGATTCCACGATACGACGAATCAGCGCGGGGATGTGTTCCAGCGTATCGGCCGGGGTCTCGTATGCGACACCGATGGTGAACGCCACGCGGCGCTGCGCCATGCGACCGAAGTTGCGCAGCCGACTCGAAAGCAGGTCCGCGTTCGACATCACGATCTGTTCACCGCTCAAGCTGCGCAGGCGCGTGCTCTTGATGCCGATGTACTCCACGTTTCCAAGGAAGTCGCCCACGGCGAGGAAGTCGCCTACGATGAAAGGCTTGTCGAAGGTGATCGAAAGCGAAGCCAGCAAGTCGCCCAGCACGTTCTGGACCGCGAGCGCGACAGCGATGCCACCGATGCCAAGGCCTGCGACCAGAGCGGTGATGTCGACGCCGAGATTGTCCAGCATCAACAGCACAACCACTGCCCAGATCAGCACCCGGGCGATGAAGCCGATGATTCCCAGAGAGCCGAGGACCTCACGGTCCGTCGACGCGCTCGCATGCCGCTTACGATCGATCAGCGCGACGGCGGTGGCCGACAGCCACAAGCCGGCCTGCCAGAAGCTCGCGATGGTGATGAGCGCGACGGCGACGCGGTCTACCCGCGCGCTGGTCTGCAGCGATTGCAGCCCCAGGAAAAGTGCCAGTGCGGCGAGGAATGCCGTGCTGGTGCGGCTGAGCACCTTCGCCGGGATCTCCATCAGTTCCGTTGCTTCAGTCGCTGCCATGCGCGCAAAGGCGCGTCGCACCTGGGTACGAAACAGCAGCAGCGCCCCCATTACCAGGCACACCGTAGCCACGGCGATTGTCCACGACACGGCATCCCCCACCAGGGCCAGCCTTCGAGTCAGGTCGAACATCATTGGGTCGGCATTCT
>JBBQDT010000269.1:0-5206 GCA_038319955.1 Gemmatimonadales bacterium
CGGCGAGAGGGCGTCAGGCTGGGGCTGATCGTCGCCACTGCGACCTGGTTTTGGGTCGCCATCGTCGATGCCGCGTCCGGACGACCCTTCCACACCTTTCACGCGTTAGGCGGCGTCGTCGCGTTCACGGCGGTACACTACGCGCTCTGTGTGACGTATGGGGTCGTCCTCGTCGCCGCGGTTCACGGCGCAGAACACGAGCCAAGCCTGGTGTTCGCGTTGATCTTCGGAGCCATTCTTTTCCAGGTGGCGTTTGCGATGCTGACCACGCTGCTCGCTGCGAGCGCAGTCGGCAACGTCGCGTGGCCGGCGATCTTCGGCGGAAGTCTCATTGGTGCGTCGGTCGCGTTCATTCTACTCACACGAACGCATCCGGTCGCTGTGTATCTACGCCGCGCCGAAGCAGAAACGTGAAAGGCACGTCACGTAATGCGCTCGCCCCGTTGCCCGGACGATTACTCGATCAGGCCACGGCGTTGCGCGTGCGTCACCGCTTCGAGGCGGGTGTGCGTGCGGAGCTTGCGATTGATGTGATGCAGATGGTTCCGAAGCGTCTGCGGGGAGATGGTCAGCTGGCGCGCAATCGCCGCAGGATTGCTGCCTTGGGCGAAGAGCGAAAGGATCCTCCGTTCCTGGTCCGAGAGCAACTCCACGGGCGCGTGATCGGAGACTTCCTCCGTGAGCGCTACGACGTGTCGTGCGAGCGCCAGCATCTCACTGCAAAGGAGCTCCTTGCGACGTCGATGCGTCATGTCACGCGCAAGCCTGACGAACAGCCGACGTCCCGTTCGCGGGTTGTCGAATACAATCGTCGAGACGTTGACCCAGATCCGTTTGCCTGACTGGGTCGTCAACTCGAGATCGAAGTTCGGGATACCGCCAGACGACCCATCCCATTGACGGGTTGCCGCCTCGAGTCCCCCGGCGAGCGCATCCGTGCCGAGGGTATCGCGGGCGTCGAACAAGTCATCGACGTTGCGGTGTAGCACCTCTGTTGCCGAATAGCCGAAGAGATGCGTTGCCGCTCCGTTCCATGAGCAGATCTCGCCATCGCCGGTAACCGTGTACGCGGCGTCTGCTGTCTGCTCAAGCAGCCCAAACAGTTCCGTTTCGAGCATCGCTCTCCTCGCTGGCATGGTCGAGAGTCGCGAGCCACATGGGCGCGGCGCGCGTCCCTTCGGTGCATCGGGACGACTATCCTCTCGCGTGGTACAAACGCCTCATTGTGACGCGTTTTCCGAACCGGTATTCATCCTGGTGAAAAGATAGTGATTCAAACCATGGGAGGTTACCGTGACGGAGTCCGACAAGAACCTGTCGGCAGACACCTCGCCGACCTCGGCCTCCCGGAAGCCGGCCTGACGAACGCCCGTGTCGACGGTAAATGCCGGATCGTGAAGAAGCGATTTCGCCTTGGACGTATTGCCGCCGATCGCGATGCGCCCTATCCATTCGTATCGAGAGAAGTGCGAATGACCGATATCCAATTACCCAGGCCGCCCGGATGACTGCAAGCGAGAGGAGCGTCGAGGGTAGTGGCGACGATGTAGACCGTGCATCGGAAGACAGCTTCCCAGCCAGTGATCCGCCGCCGTGGAACGGCATTCGTCTCGGGTCACCGCGCGATATGCGCGATGTCGGCGGGACTCCAGGTGATGAACCCGACGACGATACCGCGTTTGGCGAGCGGCCGGCCGAATCTCGCGATCGTGAATGACCTACCTTCGGAGGGCGCACTGAGGCGGAATCTGGGTGGACCCAGCTCGTCTCATTTGGCCGTCCGGTAGCGATGGGCCAGACGCGATCATTTTCGTGGGGAGTGGCACCACTCGCCGTCATCGTGCTGGCGCTATTGGGTTCCGTGATCATCCCTGCGCGCCAGACGTTGCGCATTACCGCACTACTCCGCCATAACACCGAAGTGCTGGCGCCGGCCCGCCTGGTCGAGTCGGCGCTCCGCTCTGGACTTGCCGAGGAGATGGGCGCGCTGCGAGGCTATGCGCTTGCTGGTGACACGGCTTTGCTCGTTCGGTATCGGACGATAGCGGCCGAAGACGAGCGCCGCCTGGAGAGTCTCGACGCAGTGTCAGTGCGCCTCACCTCTGCCTCTGCACTCGAAATAGTGACCGTTCGCCGTCGTACCGACGATTGGCGGCAGCGCGCAAGCGTGATTCTGGCGCGGCGCGGGTCGCCCGCTGCCTTCGTGGCAGCGGTCAAGGCATCGCAACCGTACTACGACGCGACATTGAGTGCGATCGACGATCTGTCGTCGGAGCTCGCTGCCGAAGCCATTACACGAGACGACCATGTCCGCACGCTCGAGCACTCGAGCCTCGTATGGAATTCAGCACTGGTATTCGCAGCGCTGGCCGCCCTCTACGGCGCAGTGCTCCTCACGCGGCGGGAACGTCGACTCGCGATAACCCTCCGGCATCGCATCGACGAGGAATCCTCTTTGCGTCAACTCGCGCGCGCGCTCAGTGGCGCGGTCACGCTCGACGAGGCCATGCAAAGTACTGTCGCGGGGGCGTTGGCCACCGCTCGCGCATTCGGCGCATACGTCGAGTGGAAGGTCGCTGACGGAGAGCAGATCGACGTCGTCGTAGCTTTCAGCGAGAGGACAGCGTCTTCGCGCACACGTGTGTCGAACGTCGACTCGCTGACTGCGGCGATCGTGACGCGGGGAAACGCGCAGGGCTTGATGGAGATGGGGGCGATCAGCGAGCGCCTTCTTGCCCACATTGACGATTCGTGTCGCGAGTGCTTTGGCTTGGTTGCCCCGCTCGTCTCGTCTGCCGGAACGTTGGTGCGCTCGCGCTCCTGCGCGAGGCGGGAGCACCGGCGTTCGGAGAGGACGAACGCCGGCAGATCCAGCTCATCGGTGATCTCGCATCAGCGACGTTGCGCCGTATGGATGGGATGGCCACCGAGCGACGCGCGCTTGAGGACGCTCGACGCCGCGCGCGGCAGGAAGTTGCGCTCCGGGAAGCCGCCGAGGCACTCGCCGGCGCCTTCACGATCGACGCGGTGACAGACCGAATCGCGCACGCGGCGCTCGAAGCTATCGAGGGGCAGGGCGCATTCGTCGAAACAATCGTTGCCCCGCCGGATGGGACAAGTCCCGTCGTCACCGTCCGCGCGGCGGCGGGCGCCCGAATGCCGCCGTTCGAAAGCATATCTCCATACGCCGGTTCAGTGACGGAGCAGGTCCTGGAGAGTGGGGCTCCGATGCTCATTCCAGATCTCAGACAGCCGGGATATTCCGGTGCGGTCGGCGCGTTCCGCGAAAGCGGAGGGGCGGCGATCGTCGTTCCACTCGGCACTCTCGCGGCGCCGGTGGGTGCCCTGTTCGTACTGAGCCCCGCGCGCGGACACTTTCGCGTCGATGACGTTGCGCGAGCTGCCATCTTCGGCCACCTCGCGGCGCTGGCATACGAGAAGCTCAGGATTCTCGATGACGCGTACGACGGACGGCGAAAGCTCGAGCGCGTGCTACAAAGTCGCTCACGCTTGATTCGTGGGTTCAGCCACGATGTGAAGAATCCGATTGGTGCGGCCGACGGATTCGCGGCATTGTTGAGCGAAGGAATCTATGGTGAGCTCTCCGTAGACCAGAGCGAGAGCATTCGGCGCATTCGCCGCTGCATCCGCGAGGCGCTCTCGCTCATCGACGACCTCCACGAGCTCGCTCGCGCCGAGACGGGTCACATCGCGCTGCCGTTGGAGCCGGTAGATCTTGCCTCGCTGGTGTGCACCATCAATGAGGAGTATCAGGCCGCCGCTCGAGCCGGTGGCTTGTCGCTCCTCGTGGTCGTGGACACGGGGCTTCCAATAGTCCAGACCAATGGGGCCAGGGTACGACAAATCGTCTCCAACCTGCTGTCAAACGCCATCAAGTACACCGAGCGGGGGGGGGTGACGATACGAACGCTCTTCCGTGCGGAGGGTCCTTTCGGAACTGCCGATCACTGGGCACTCGTCGAAATCAATGACACCGGCATTGGCATACCAGTCAACAAGCAGGATTTCATCTTTGAGGAATTCAGTCGCATCGAGGGAAGCGAGAAGCCGGGCGCCGGTCTTGGTCTGGCAATAAGCAGGTTGCTTGCTGAGGCACTCGGTGGACATATCTCGGTAGTCAGCGAACTGGGGGAGGGATCTACGTTCACGCTGTGGCTCCCGGTTCAGGAGTCCGAGGATCCGCGCACGACGTCGACACAGCCCACCACGATCGAGGGAGAGCGAGAGTAATGCATCATGCGCCGCGCCGTTGACTCCATTGCACGGCAGAGGTCGATGTGATTGGCCTCGCTGACATCGTAGCGGCGCGTGAGCGCATTGCCGCGGTTACCGTGTTGACGCCCGTAGTGCCCGCGCTTGCGCTACGCGACAGACTGGCCGGCCCGCTGCACATGAAGCTCGAGAGCTTGCAGCGGACCGGCTCGTTCAAGGACCGCGGCGCGCTCAACCGGCTGCTGGCGCTGAGCGCCGAGGAGCGGGCGCGCGGGGTGGTGACGGCGAGCGCCGGAAACCACGCGCAGGCGGTGGCGTATCACGGCTCGCGGCTTGGTATTCCGGTGAAGGTCGTCATGCCCGAGCACACGCCGCTCATCAAGGTGCAGAACACGCGGCGGTTCGGCGCGGAGGTGCGCTTTCGTGGCGCGACACTGTTCGAAGCGATGGTCGAAGCGCGGCGTCTGGAGCACGACGAAGGCTATGTGCTCGTGCACGCCTTCGACGACGAGCGCGTGATCGCGGGCCAGGGCACGATCGGACTCGAGCTGCTCGAGCAGCTTCCGGAACTCACGGCGGTCATCGTGCCGATCGGTGGCGGAGGACTGATTTCCGGGATTGCCATCGCGCTCAAGGCACAGCGTCCCGACAACAGGATCTTCGGCGTCGAGGCGGCCGTCGCGGCATCGGCGCTCGCGTCGCGCCTGGCAGGCGAGATCGTCAAGATCGAGTCGTCGGAGACAATCGCCGACGGGTTCGCCGTCAAGCGAGTCGGCGAGCTGACGTTTCCGATCATCGAGCGCTACGTGGATGACATCGTCGCCGTGAGCGTGGAGGACATCGCGCACGCCGTGCACCTGCTGCTCGAGAACGAGAAGCTACTGGCCGAGGGCGCCGGCGCCGCGCCGCTCGCTGCACTGCTGGCTGGCCTTCTTCCGCTGCGCACGTCCGACGTGACCCTGATGGTGCTTTC
>JBBQDT010000270.1:0-5196 GCA_038319955.1 Gemmatimonadales bacterium
GGGCTCATCCCCCATTCGTACTAGCGCCAAACCTTGCTCGATGCGAAGATAGGTCGCGTTCGCGCCACCCCAGTACGCGACGCGCGATCTCCGACCACCGCGCACCCTTCCATGCATCGAATCGCACAATCGGCACTTCTCGTTTGCGTTTTCATTCCGCTTGCGTCGCGTGCGCAGGAGTCCGCGCCGCGGGTGTTGACGCTGGAGCAGGCGACCGGGATGGCGCAAGAACGCAATGCGGGGTTGCTCGCCGTTCGCCAGCGGGTCGAGGAGGCGGAGCGGCGCAATCGCGTTGTGTTCAGCAACTATCTGCCGCGCGTGGCGACGCAGGGCGCGTTTATGGGAAGCGACAACACCCGCGGGATCCTGGTGCCGGCCGGTGCGCTCGGGACGGTCCCGGGAGTCGGCGCGTTCCCGCCGGTCGCCTCGAATATTCCACAGGGCGGCTCCAATATTTTCTTTGCTTTGACGACCGTGCAGCAGCCGATCACGCAATACTTCATGATCCGTGAGGGTCTCGGCGTCAGTCGCGCGGACGTCAGCATCAGCCGCGCTGACTTGCGGCGCACCGAACTGGCCGTTTCGATGGGCGTGCTCAAAGCGTACGCCGGCATGCTGATCGCGACGAAGCGACGTGACGTGGCACGGGCACGTGTCACCACGGCATCCATGCGCACGACGACGCAGGCCGTCGCGGTGCAGGCCGGCATGGCGACGGATGTCGCCAGCACCGAAGCTCGGGTTCGCGTGTTGCAAGCGCGCCAGGAGCTCCTCGAAGCGGAGAACGAGTACACGGACATCAGCTATGCCCTCGCGGACGCCATCGGACTGCCGGGCGGAACACCGATCGCCGTGACGGCTCCCGCGCCGCTGTCGGACCGCCTCGACTCCCTCGACGTCTACGTCACCGCCGCACTGCGCTCCAACCCCGACGTGCTCGAGGCGGAAGCGCTCGTGGCCAAGGCGACGCATGGCGTTGGCTACGCAAAGGCCAGCTACATCCCGGAGATTGCACTCTTTGGTGGGCACGTCTACCAGAGCTCCCTCCCGTTCTTTCCAAAGAGCACGTTCATGTTCGGCGCGATCGGAAGCGTGACGTTGCTCGACTTCGGTGCGCGGAGCAACACGGTCGCCGAGCGCAACGCGCAGCTGAACGCGGCGAACCGGAATCTGGAGCGTGTCAACGGCAAAGTGCGCGGTGATGTCGAGGCGGCGTACCGCAAGCTCGCGCGGGCGTTCGAGATGGCGGACCTGGCGCGCGAAGCGCTTGCCCTGCGGACGGAGGCGCTTCGCCTGCGTGTCGTGTCGACCAACGCCGGATTCGGCATACCCGCGGATCAGAGCGAAGCGAGTGCCGACCGGCTCGAGGCCGACCTCAATGTCATCCGCGCCGAGATGGGGTACCGGCTCGCACGCGCGGAGCTCGATCATGCATCCGGACGAATCACACAGTGAACCGCGCCAAAGCAGTTCCAGAGGAGTAGCGCACATGGCAACGACGAACATCGAAGGACAGAGCGTCCAACCCGGCGCCACTCGTGGCGACGGTCCCGGCGTCGAGTTCACGGAGACGATGCGCGGATTCGTGTCCACGAAGGTCACGGACGATTATCAGGCTGGCCGCGACCAGGGTGAGCGTGACGGCTCGAAATTCGAGTTCACGGTGACCGTCACGGCGCCGAACATCGATCGGCTCATCGCGAACCCGCAGCACGAGGCGTTGCTCCGGGGCACCGTGGACGCGCCGATCTTTTCGAAGACGCCACTGCGCGTGGACGCCGGCCGCTTCAACCTGCTGGTGCGCGACGCCGATCGCGCGCGGACGCGAAAGATGGTGTACGACATGCCGATGGTCGCCGACGACGGGCGAACATTCCACGCCGAGGGATTCAAGACCATCCACGACGATGCCGGCCCGGACCTGTGGGCAGCCACGACGACGTTGTACGTCACCGTCCGCGAGGGCGACGCGAGCGGACCCGTGATCGGCAAGGGCATCGTCAACATCCACATCAAGGATTTCCAGAAGCAGCTCCGCACCATGAAGGCGGTCAACGCCGCCAACACGCTCGAGGAGCTCAAGGCGCTGGCGAAGTTCGGCCGCTTTTTCATGGGTGCCCTCAACGAGATCTACGGCGGTGTCTTCGCGCGGCCCAGCCACTTCAACCCCGATGCTCCGCCGCGCGTGCGCCGAGAGCTGCGCACAGGCCCTCCCGACATCCGCTACTTCACGACGAAAGACGGCGTGCAGCTCAAGATGACGCGGTTCGAGGGCGGAACGAAGGGACCGGTCATCGTGTCGCCGGGCTTTGGCACGTCGGCGCATGCGTACACGATCGACACGACGGAGACGAACTTTCCCGAGTATCTCTACGAGCGCGGGTACGACGTGTGGGTGCTGGATTACCGCGCCAGTCCCGACCTGCCGTCGGCTGCCACGCAGTTCACGCTCGACGACATTGCCCGCTACGACTACCCCGCCGCGGTGGACACTGTCCGGGCGGCCACGGGGCGCGACTCCGTGCAGATCATGGCGCATTGTGTCGGCTCGCTCACGATGCTCATGTCGCTCGCGAATGGGCTCGAAGGCGTGCGATCCGCCGTCGCGTCGCAGCTGACACTGCATCCGCGCGTTGCTCCGGTGAACAAGGCGAGAGCGAACCTGTACATGGCCAACGTGCTCAAGGCGGTCGGCGTGGACACGCTCACCACCGAGTCCCATGAGGGAGCGTCGTGGGGAGAGAAGCTCTTCGATACGGCGCTGGCGCTGTACCCGGCCGGGAAGGAATACTGCGGTAATACGTTTTGTCGCCGAATGATGTTCATGTACGGCGAGGTGTTCGACCACGACCAGTTGAACGACGCGACGCACGAGGCGATTCACGAGGCGTTCGGCGTCGCCAACCTCACGACGTTCAAGCAGATCACGCAGGCGCTTCGCGCGGGACACGTGGTCAGCGCCGCCGGCGAGGACATCTATCTCGCGAACGCCGACAAGCTCAAGCTGCCGATCGCGTTCCTGCACGGCGCGAAGAACCGCCTCTTCCTCCCCGAAGGGAGTGCGGAGACCTTCGAATTTCTCAAGCAGAAGAACGGGGCGCAGTATTACACGCGCCACGTCTTCGATGACTACGCGCACATGGATTGCTTCATCGGCAAGAACGCCGCGCGGGACGTGTACCCGGTTGTGACCGCCGAGCTGGACAAGCACAACTAGCCTGATTCACAACGAGGAGCGAGCATGGCGAACGTCCACACAGACTTCACACCGGACACGATGAATCACACCGCACAGCATCCGTCGCTGAAGGAGCTGTTCGACTATCCACTGCTGTCCGCGTTGACGGAGCGTCGCACGCGGCGCATCCCGCGCGGCCAATCGGTGGACGCGGGACCGCTCAGCCATCAAAGTACGAACCAGCCCGCAGCACTCAGCAAGCTGGAAGAAGCGATCCTGATCACGTGCATCACCGGCATCACCGGTGCCACCCCGCACGATGGCCCACTCGTCAAGAGCAACGGGACCGACGAGCTGGGTACGCCGTTCCTGAACATCATGGCGCGCACGGGAAGCAGTGCTGACAACTGTCAGGCGACGCACTTCTTCATGATCAACGACGACGGCATTTTTCTCCTCAAGCATCCGACGGGACGAAAGGCACTCGAGTCGGTGAAGGCGCTGCCGCCGAAGTGGTCGGAATGGAGCGAAGCGGAATGGATTGCCGCCGCCGATGCGTGCAAGGTGCGCGTGTCGGACAAGCGCCTCAGCTTTCCACGCGAGTGGCCGTACTATCTCGGCTGGAACGCACAGATGTCGAATGCGCCGGGCACCACGATGTTCTACCCGTTGGTGGACTGCACCTGGCAGTACATCAACGCGCTCCTGATTCTCGCTGCGGAGCCCGATGGCAAGCGCCCGCTGTTCCTCGATGACTGGCGCCAGTTCAAGCCGCGTGGCGCTTATGAATGGATGGCGAAGTTCGCTGGCTCGGTGGGCCTCGCGGAAAAGATTCCGTACCATCCGATCGGTGGACTCAAATGGATCCGGAACGGTTTCGTGTCCAAGGACAGCCCCGGACCGCTCGGCTGGATCAATACGATGCGCACGGACTATGAGGCGTTCTTCTATTTCCAGAACCTCATGCTGCTCGCGCAGGCGATGGGTCTTGGCGGTTGGATCCACGGCGCCGTGTTCAATCCGTACATCTACATGAACGATCCCGCCAAGGGATTGCACGGTCTCGGCATGCGGTTCCAGCAACCGAAGACGCTCTCTCCGCTCGCGCCCGTGCCGGCGTCGCAGCCGAACCCGATCGGCATCGATGGCATCCTCGAGGGCTTGACGCCGCCATACGTCAGCTCCATGAACGAGGCGGTCGACCGTGTCATCGAGATGAAATACGGGAAGGAGGGCTCAGCGTACGGGAATGAGGACGTCTTCTCGCGGGCCTATCGCAACAAGGATGACGCGCGCGCCTACGTCAACAAGGGCACGAAATTCGGTCCGAAGCAGATCGAGTACGTGAAGGACATCTGCAACTATCTCTACGACACGTACGGCCGCTTTCCGGCACATGTGGATGCGTTCTATTCACCCGGAATGTGGCTGCAGGTCTCGCATCTCGAGATGGAGTACTACGATCGCTTCTTCGATCCGGCGCAGTACACGCGCCAGTCCGCGCACGATGGACTCTGGCACAACAACAAGTAGCGAGGCCGATCACGCCGGTTGTGTGGTCATCCAGCGCAGCGCGCTGCTGCTGGGCAAATAGTGGTACTCGCCGCCGCGGAGGGTCACGAACTGCGGCTGTTGTGCGAGGAAGAAGGGAGGGCTGCCGGGAATGGTCATCCTTCCACCATTCCCGTGTGGGGTGCCGGCGAGAAAATCCTTGTCGGAATACCGTTGGACGCATCATTTCAGGTTCACAGCCGCCGGAGCCGCCTGGCCTCGGCTCACCTCCGAAGGTGGCTCCAAGCCTACCTCCCTTCCTCACCAAGGAAAGACGCATGACTCATGCGACGGCCGAAACGACGCGCGCCTCTGCGCCGTCATCGACGAAGACGCTGACGCACCCCACGTCGCGCGGATGGTCTGGACTCGTCAGCTTTCTTTCTGATCCCCTCACCTACCTGCCGCGCATTGCCGAGAAGGATGGCGGCGACCTCGTGCCCTTCCTGCTCGGCGGCTTGCCGTGC
>JBBQDT010000271.1:0-5140 GCA_038319955.1 Gemmatimonadales bacterium
GACGGCGACACGCTCATTCGCTACGCGCAGGAGTGTGTGCCGAGGTACGGCTTGAGCGTGCATGCGTTCGTGATCTCGAAGCTCACCCCCACCGAGTATGAAGAGACTCCTGCCTCGAACAACCCCATCCTCGCCGCGAGCGGCTCGGGATGGAACGAGTCGGGCATGCACCACGTGAATGCGCACCGCGTCGTGGACGGCACGTGGATCGCCGCGGTGGACGGCTGGCATCCCGCGACGGCCGCCTACGTGGCGGGCGACGCCTAGCTCCAATGACGCCCACGTCGACGTACGAGGTGGTATCCGCGAATTCGCTCACGCCTGCACACATCGCGGCGTGGAACGCGCTGCTGCCGGCGTCCGGCGACTGGGCGAGTCCCTTCTTTCGCCCCGAGTACACGCGCACCGTGGCGGCAGTTCGCGAGTCGGTGGACGTGTGTGTCATCGGTCGCGGCGGAGAGGCGGTGGGATTCTTTCCGTTCGAGCGGGCGGAGGGAACGGTCGGCCGTCCGGTGGGAGGGTCGATGTCGAACTTTCAAGGTGTCATCGCGGCCCCCGGTGCGGCGTGGGACGCCGAGTCCATCGCGCGCGCCGCGAAGCTGACCACGCTCAGGTTCCACCACCAGGTGCAGGGTCAACCGCAATTCGACGTGTACACGACGAAGCGCGCGCCGTCGCCGATCATCGACCTCGCGGGCGGCTGGAACGGATATCTCGAGCGTCGGAAGCAGGCAGGCGTGAGCAGCTTCAATGCGCTGCCCCGCAAGACGCGCAAGCTGGAGCGGGAGCTCGGCGCGCTGCGGTTCGAATCGCACACCGACGAGCCCGAGGTGTTCGACAAACTCGTGGAGTGGAAGCGGGCGCAGTACGAGCGCACGAATACGCGCGGCTCGATGCAGCACGAGTGGTGCCTGCTGGTGTTGCGACGTCTCGCTGGCATCCAGGACGCTGCTTTCGCCGGCACAATCTCGGCATTGTATGCGGGCGATCGGTTGATCGCCGCACATGCCGGAATGCGCAGCGCGACCACGTGGCACTACTGGTATCCGGCCTACGATCCGTCGCTGAGCCAACACTCGCCGGGTCTCGTGCTCATGCTGGAGATGTGCAGGTGGGCGGCGGGGGCAGGTCTCGTCCGCATCGACCTCGGACCGGGTGACGGCGCGCACAAGGATCTCTTCGCCACGTCGGAGACGAGTGTCGGCGTCGGGCAGGTGGTCGTCCCTGCTGCAACCAGCCTTCTCTCCCGTCTCACCAGCCGTCTCGGTTTCGCTTGACTCATGGCACTTGACCGTTCCCCGTTCCGAGACCTTTCCCACCTGGCCTGGACGAACTTCCTGCGGGCGATGCTGGTGAACGCGCCGCTACTCGCGTTCCTGCTCGCGTATCGGCTGTTCTCGCCCAACCTCTACGTCTCGTACACACTCCCCGTGCTCGGCGAGTTTCCGAAGGGGATTGTCTTCGACCTGTTCGTGTTTCTCGTGGTGATGCTGGTGTGGGCGGTGGGGTCGCTGTGGAAGTGGACGCGTGCGGTGCTGCTCGTGCTCCTCGTTCCGGCCATCACCTTTCTCGTCCTCTTTCGCGCCACGGACCACTACTACTACTCGGCGACGAAGGTCCCGCTGAACGCGTTCGTGCTGTACGGCAACCTGTCGTCGGCAAACGAGGGGGCAGCGGTCGTGCTCGGGAAGTCGGTCATGCTGGCGGTGCTCGTCGCCGTGCTGCTGCACTATCTCGTCTACCTCTTCTCGCGGCAGTATCGCGCGGCTTTCTCGTACGCGGTGATCGTGCTGCAGGCCCCGCGCGGACGTCCGCTGCTGTTATCCGCGGCCGTCGTCGTCGCGCTGCTGCTGGCGCTCGACCTGCACGCCCTCCGTTGGCAGGAGCGTCGAGCGGATGCGCTGCGGGCGACGTCGGGCGAGTACATGTTCCTGATCGGCCTGCCGCGATTCTTCCGCGAGGAGGCGCTCAAGTCGTATGCGCTGGCGCCGCGTCCCGCCCGTTTCATACTGCCGGATGCCGACCGCGTGCCAACCGCGACCAGCGCGCCGCCGCGCCGGCCGAATGTCTTCCTCGTCACCGTCGAATCGTTCAATTCGCTGTACGTGTTGCCGCCCGCCGAGCTGCATCCGTCGCTGACGGCCGACGTGATGCCGTTCTTCAAGTCGCTGTCGAGCGAGGGCGACATGTTCACGGACGTCTACACGAGCTCCGCGTACACGTTCAACGGCCTCATCGCGGTGATGTGCTCGCAGTACACGATGTCCGAGTCGGTGTGGGGCACGAACTGCCTGCCGCAGGTGCTGGCGAAGAATGGCTACGAGCCGTTTTCCTTCGTCTCGATCCCACAATTGCGGCCGTACCGGTACGACAACTTCAAGGCGATGGGCTTCGCTCGCTCGCGCGTGTTCGATGCGATCAAGATGCGCGAAGGCAAGCGGAACGTGTACTTCAACGCCATGAACGATGGGGAGCTGCTGACGTATGCGGCGGGGCTTGCCGACAGCGTGGCGAAAGCCACGACCAAGCCGATGTTCGTCCACGTGTCGACGGACGCGATGCACGTGCCCGGCGGTTATCCGCACAAGGGATGCGGCCACTACGAGTTCCCGAAGACGCTCGAGGTGGACGACCTCACGCGCCGGATGATCGACGCCGCGCACTGTACCGATCACGACCTGGCGGAGTTCGTCGCGCACCTCAAGGGGAGTGGCTTATGGGATGAGGCGCTCGTCGTCATCATGGCCGATCACGCGTTCAACCTGTCGTTCTGGAATCACAAGGAGACCGAACTCGCACGCATTCCGTTGTTCGTGAAGTTGCCGAAGTCCGATACGACGGTGCGGAAGGTGATCGTTGACCAACTCGCGGCGCAGGTGGATGTGGCGCCGACGATCCTCGACTATCTGGGGATTCACAGCGACCGGCCAATGTACGGGCGCTCCTTGCTGGCGCCGCGAGCAGGAGCTGGGCGCACCGTGGTCGGCGTTTCGAGCTCGCGATTGCTGTCACTGGCGACGAAGGCGGGTGCGACACTGCATCAGCACGGCAGCCCGGACGTGCGCGATTCAGCGGTGAAGGCTCAACTCGACGCGCTGTTCGACACGGTATTGTACTTCGACCAGAATCCGGCGGCGTTCGAGCCCGCGGTGCGGAGCCGGAAGCGGTAGGCAGAACGGTCGGACGCTCCGCTCGGGACGACAGGCTAGGCACGGGCTACCAGATCGGCTGTGCCCTGCCGAGGATCGTCCGCGCCGCACTCGAGAGCCCCGGCGTGCGAGGATGCACCACTGCGGTAGACAATACCTGGATCACCGCTGCGCGACGGTTGCCGCGATAATACTGCGTCAGCGCCCAATCGCGCGCCTTCTCCCCAACGCTCAGCGAAACCGGCGTTGCCTTTTCCGGCGTCCGACCGCTGATCCCTCGCCGCGCAAAGGCACGCGCGAGATTGTCCAGCGTCACCGGCAGCCGACGCTCCTTGCTGCCCTGGCCGAGGCTCGCGTTGGCCTCGTGGATGCGATAGCGGTTGAGGACATCGGGGAGGCACACCAGCCGTCCGACCTCGCCCAACCGCAGCCACATGTCGTGATCCTCGCCGCTCGTCTGCAGCTGCGGCGCGTATCCGCCGACGGACAACGCGGCCTTTCGCCGGATCATCGCGGTGTCGTTGCCGATCGCGCCGCCATTGCCGTCGAGGAGGGAGCGATCGATGTCCTCGTGCGTGAAGTAGCGGCCAGCCACGCCGACCGGCCTGCCGTCCGCATCGACGACGACGGATCGCGACCCGACAGCCACGCACTCCGGGTGCGCATCGAGATACCGGACCTGCTGCGAGAGACGATGCGGAAACATCGCGTCGTCAGAATCCAGGTTGGCGATGAGCTCCGCCCGCGCGTGCTCGAGCCCCGCGGTCCGCGTCGCGCCAATGCCACCGTGCGGAAGCTCGAGAATGCGGACGCGCGCGTCGGTGCCCGCCACGCGCCGCGCGACGGAGAGGGACGCATCGCTCGAACCGTCGTCGAGAACCAGCAGCTCCCAGTCGCGAAACTCGCTCGCCAACACACTCGTCACCGCCTCGGCAATGAACCGCTCGCCGTTGTACACCGGCATGATTACCGACACGCGCGGAACCATCGTCCTCACTTGGCCGGCAGCGGGTTGGCGAGGGCGCGGGTCAGCTCCTGCGACAGCAAGGGCGCAAGGCTCGCCGAGAACTTGACGGCGAGATGGTCCTTGTCGGCGAAGCGGACGATCCCGTCGCGCGACACGGGACAGGTCTTCGCATCGCACAGATGGTCGTTCATGCTGAAGTAGGTGACGCCCGGTACGACGGACGCGGCGTGCCGCTCCAGGGTCGCCATGCCGGCGTGCAGCGCGCGACGGGGGGTCACGTCGCACTTGGCTGGCGTGTCGATGTTGCTGACGAGACAGCGCGGCACGTCAAAGCCCGGCTGCGGGGTGTCCTCCAGCACCAGCAGGCGCGCCTTCGACGGCACCAGCGCCGTCAGCGTCTGCACGAGCCCATCGTGCCACTCCCGGCGCGCCGCGGCGCTCGTATCGGTCAACGGCAGCTTGTCGCCAAGGACGATGTTGTAGACCCGGTCATTGGTGAGCACGACCATCGTGGGCTGCATCTTCACGATGCGGTCGATGGCATAGCGTCTCCAGTCCTCGCACTCGACGTAGCGACGTCCGAGGTTGTTGAGTGTGAGCGTGACGGACGGACAGCCGGTCTTCGTCAGGTTGACGAGCTTCCAGCCACGCAGCGACACCAGGGAGTCGAACGCGGGAAACCAGTGCGCGGCGTGTGAGTCGCCGAAGAGCACGATGGTGGTGTCGTTGCGCGCGGGACCATACTCGCACGGCGGCGAGACGCGATCGAGGAGCGGCACCTGACAGCCGTCCGCATACACGCGCGCCTTCGTCCGCACCGCGAGCACGGAGGCGAACCTCGGCGACGCGAGTGTCGCGTTGGCATGATGGATGGCATACGCCGCCGCACCGTACGTCAATGCGGCGAGCACGAACGCCATGCCGACAGCGTAGCGTGCGTGCTGCTGGAGGAACTTCGAGAAGCGGACCGGCGTCTCGACGAGCGCGTACGTCGCCGCCGCGGGCACGAGCGACCCGACGGCGA
>JBBQDT010000272.1:0-5080 GCA_038319955.1 Gemmatimonadales bacterium
CCGATGGCGCGCTCGCTGACGCGCTGTCCACCGCACTCGCGATGCTGCCGCCTGAATCGGCAGCCGCGTTGTTGGCGCGCTACCCGGGCGTGGTGGCGAGCATCGCGCGCGTACGGCGGTGAGCGCGCGCCGAATCCCGATTTCCGGCGACATGTCGGGTTTCCTGCCGATTTCCCGTCAACCTCGATGAAGCCTTCAACTCAGCGAGGATACCATGTTCCACAGAACCCGATTCTTCCTGTTCGCCACGACTCTCGCCGTCGCGGCGTGCGGTGACCGCACCACCCAGGTCACCGGGACGCCACTCATGGCAAATGACAGCGTCAGCACCAGCGCCGTGTGGAATCAGCGCGCCGTAGCGTTGGTCATTGCACGGCAGCCGGCGTCGAATGGGCAGGCCGCCGTCAGTCGAATCCTCACCTACGTATCGCTCGCGCAGTTCCGGGCTGTCGTGGCAGCACACGCCATGGCGAACGGGTCGAAGGCACCGTCGGTCTCCGCCGCCGTCGGCGCTGCGTCCGCCGCGGTGCTCAACTCGTTCTTCCCCCTCGACGTCGCGGCGACGGAGGCACAACTCAACGCCGATCTCGCGAATCCGCCCTCGCCGTCGTTGAGCCACGAAGATGTCGCGGCCGGACTGGCTCTCGGACGAAGCGTGGGTGGAGCGACCATCGCACAGGCTGCGAACGACAACTATCTCGTCGTCCCGGTAGGTACGCCGCCGACGGGTCCCGACAAATGGGTGTCATCGCCGGCCGCAGTCGTGCGATCGCTCCACGGAGCGCGTCCGTTCTTCATGACGTCGGCAAGCCAGCTTCGCGCGCCCGCCCCGCCGGCCCTGGGTTCGGCACAGTTTCTGTCAGCCCTGGCAGAGGTGCGGAGCATCTCTGACTCGCGAACCGCGGCACAGACAGCGATCGCCGTGACCTGGAACACGTCGAGTGGCCCGTTCACCGCCGGCACGTTGAACCTCGTCACGGACACCCTC
This sequence comes from Gemmatimonadales bacterium, assembly GCA_038319955.1. GTDB lineage: Bacteria > Gemmatimonadota > Gemmatimonadetes > Gemmatimonadales > Gemmatimonadaceae > AG11. Next base: position 989 of record JBBQDT010000272.1, read on the forward strand.
ATCCTCAAGCGCCACATCGGCGAGTTCGAATCGGCACGCATCCTCGCGTTCGCCAACGCGGCGACGTTCGATGCGCAGATCGCGTGCTGGGATTCGAAGGTCACCTACTGGTATCCTCGGCCGACCCACATGGACAAGGCGATCACGATGCCGATCGCGCTCCCGAATCATCCGTCATATCCGGGCGGGCACTCGTGCATGACCGGGGCGTTCATGAGCGTCGTGAGCGACGCGATTCCCTCCGAGAAGGCCAGACTGGACGCGATGGTGGACGAAGCGGGGATGTCGCGCGTGTACGGCGGCATTCACTACCGCTTCGACATCGATGCGGGACGCGAGATCGGTCGTTCGGCGGCGGCGCTCGCGCTGAAGGGATCACTGGAGTAGAGCTGACCGGCGGGCTCCTGCACGGAGTGGACGATGGTCTACGCTTCCAGTTCCCGACGCAGCAACATCCGCGCTTTTGCCCAATCGCGCTGCACCGTACGCACCGTGATGCCGAGCGCCTCTGCGATCTCTTCCTCCGTGAGGCCCCCGAAAAATCGGCACTCCACCACCTGCGCCAACCGTGGCTGCATCTCGGCGAGCCGCACCATCGCCTCGTCGAGATGCAGCAGCGCATCGGGTTGGTCGTCCACGGCGATCTGCTGCTCATCGAGCGTCACGCGGATCTGTGGACCGCCACGCTTCTGCGCGACGCGCGCGCGCGCACGATCCACGAGTAAATGACGCATGGCGACGGACGCGAGCGCGACGAAGTGCGCGTGGTCGCGCGCCTCCGCACGGGAGTGATCGACGAGCTTGAGATACGCCTCGTGGACGAGCCCTGTCGTCTGCAGCGTGCCCGCGTGGCCACCGCGCGCGGCGATGTGCCGATGCGCGATGATGCGAAGCTCGTCGTAGAGCAGCGGCATGATCCGGTCGAGCGACAGGCGCGTGCCGCTGCGCAACTCCGCCAGCACCTCGGACGGCGTCAACGGCGCAGTCATCGCGTCAGCTCGATCAGGACGATGTCGGAGTTCTCGCGCACGCGCTCGAACACGATGCGCTTGCCATCCGGCGAAACGTCGAAGCGCAGGAGCGATTCGCCGTGTCGCAAGTTCGTCAGGGGTCGCTGCTGTCCCGACGCCAGGTCGAACAGGAAGAAATTCTGTCGGCGAAAGCCGCCCTGTTTCACGACGAGTTGCCTGCCGCCGGGGAGGAAGCGGTAGCTGTCGCCGATTCGGTCGACCGAGAGTGGCGGTAGCGGCCGCGAAGTTCCTTCCGGCGTGACCGCCAACACCGGCACGACACGGGCTCGCGGCGCGCCGGAGTAGAGAATGAACGTTCCGTCCGGCGACCACACCGGGTTGGACGAAACAGACTGCACCAGGTTGATCGGTGCACCGCCGCTCGCTGGAATCCTGTACAGCCGCACACCCGCGCTGTCCCGCGCAGCGATGGCGATCCACTTTCCATCCGGTGAGAACGAGCCTGCACCGCGCACGTCGAGCGAGTCCGCGAGGATACGACCGTTGGTGCCGTCGCGACTGGTGCAGTAGAGACGCGATCGCTCCTGTCGCCGCACTGGTGCGCACACGGTGTTGCCATCGGGAGAGACACTCGGTGCCCCCACCACCGCGCCGTCGGTTGCCGTGGTTATCTCGGTCGCCGTACCATCACGCATGCGCCACAGACCATCGGCACCACTTCGCGAGGCGAGATAGAACAGCGTGCCATCGGCGGCGAATCGGGGGCCGCGCGCTCTCGCCGTCGGCACATTCTCGACGCGCATGACCTGCTGCTCGTCGATGACGCCGCTCGTGACCGGAGCCGACCACAGACTCACCGTCGGGTTCGACACCGTGGTCACGAGCCTGCGCGGCTGCCCTGGGATGTCCGCGGTGGCCGAGACGGATACCGTGTGCTCGATGCCGGTGGACACGCGTCGGGGAACTCGTTCGTCGACATCCATCGAGTACAGCCACGGCCCGGTGCCGTCGGCGGCGGTGGTCACGTAGACGAGCGTCCGAACGTCGAGCAGCGCCGGATACGCGACGGCAGCGTTGTGAACAGTCATCCGCTCCGGTGCGCCGCTGTCCACGGCAACGCGCCAGATGTCCATGTCGTCCGGCGGTACGCCATGCGCGAAATACAGGTAGCGCGCATCGGGCGACCAGGTGAGGTAGTGCGAATGCTGGCCACGATCGGTCCTGAAGACCTGACGGGGGTTCTGGCCGTTCTGATCGGCGATGAAGATCGGGTCGTTGCCGCCTTCGTGATACGCGATACGCTTTCCATCGGGTGACCACACCGCCATCACGGCGCGATCGAGAAATGGCTTGAGCGGACCACCCATCGTCGGCACGAGGGACACGCTCGGCGTGGCAGAGATGCCGGCTGTTCGTACCCAGACCTGCGTGGCATCGCCGGAGAAGCCGACGTTGCGGACGTCCTCGTTGTAGAGTTCGGGCAGCTTGCCATTCGTGAGGTTGACGAAACGGCCGCTCCCGATCTGCGTGACATATGCGTCGAACTGGCCCGCACTGTCGGCAAGAAACGCGGCGAACTTCCCATCGGCCGAGATGGCGGCATCGACTTCGGAGCCGGCGAAATCGGTGAGACGCTCGAAGCGCGCATTCGCCAGTGGATTGCGCCACGTCCTGTCGCGCTGCGCGAAGTACGCCCACACCGCGACGCCGAGTGCCGCACCGCCGAGCATGACCCATGGCGCAAGGCGCCGCCGCGGAGTCGCTCGGACGTTCGACGTGGACCCACGTGGAGCGCCGAGCGTCTCGAGGCGTTGCAGCACTTCGTTCGCACTCTGCCAACGATTCTCCGGACGCTTCTCGAGACACCTCGCGATCAATGCGTCGAGTGCTGGTGGCACGTCGGAGCGATGCGTTGCGAGGGGAGCCGGCGGCTCCGTGAGATGCGCGGCGAGGACGGCCTGCAGCGTGTCGCCGATGAACGGACGTCGGCCGGCGAGCATCTCGTAGGCGAGCACGCCGATGGAGTAGATGTCGGCGCGCTGATCGATCGTTGGATCCGACAGGATCTGCTCGGGCGGCATGTAGGCCGGCGTGCCGAGCATCGCGGCGCCGGTGAGCATCGCCGAGTCGCCGGATGGCGCACGGACGACGCGCGCAATGCCGAAGTCGGCAACCATGGCGTGCTCGCCGGAGAGCAGAACGTTCTCGGGCTTGATGTCGCGATGGACGATCCCGCGCCCATGGGCAGACGCGATCGCGTCGCAGACGTCGCGCAGGATGACGATCGTCTCCCGAATCGAGAGCGGGCCTTCGCGGTCGAGTCGCTGGCGCAGCGAGTGACCCTCCTCGTACGGCATGACGTAGTAGAGCGATCCATCCGATTCGCCCGAGTCATACAGCGGCACGATGTGCGGATGGCGCAGCCCGGCGACGATCTCGATCTCGCGCAGGAATCGCTCGCGGCCGAGCGCTTCGGCGAGCTCGGGGCGCACGACCTTGACGGCGACGTCGCGTCCGTGCTTCACATCATGCGCGAGGAAGACGACCGCCATGCCGCCCCGGCCGAGCTCTCGCGCGTCGCGATAGCGAACCGAGAGCGACGAGGGAAAGGCGACGCCGTCTTCGACGAACAGTCCGGCGAACCGCTCCGTCGCCGGCCGATCGAGGAGCGGATACGGCTGCTCACACTCGACGAGAAGCCGCTCGAGATCGGCTCGAAGGCCGACGTCACCGTGCGCGAGCTGCTCGATCAGCGCTCCTCTCTCGTCGGGCGCGACATCAAGGACCGAATCGATCAGCGGCTCCAGCCGTGGCCACTCGTCCTTCAATGTCATCCGCGCCATCTCCGATCGGGTCGCTGCGCTTCCTCGCACTCAATGATCGTGGCGAGAGTGCGCGGGCGCTACCAGTGATGGCGAGTATCGATCAGAACGAAAGAACAGCAGGTCGAGGGAGCGACCTGCTGTTCCTTCGCGATGTCACTGGTCTAGTGCCAGCCAGGCTTCGTCGACATCTGCTCTCCGCGCTCGAGCATCGACTTGAGGTCGCTGAGGATCCAGATCCAGCCACCGCCCATGCCCGGTCCCTGCTTGTCGCCCGCGACCATCTCGGCGTGACCAGG
>JBBQDT010000273.1:0-4998 GCA_038319955.1 Gemmatimonadales bacterium
CGGCGCAGATTCGGCGCCGGTCGGAGACCAGGCCGGCGAAACGTTTGAGGTCACGAAATCCCTGGCCGAATGGCAGAACGTCCTCAACCCGACGCAATTCAGGATTCTGCGCGAAAGCGACACCGAACGGCCAGGGACCAGTCCTCTCAACGACGAGCATCGGGAGGGCATCTATCACTGCGCGGGTTGCGACCTGTCGCTCTATTCGGCCAGCGCCAAGTTCGAGAGCGGGACGGGTTGGCCGAGTTTCACGCAGCCGATCGCGGGTGCCATCCGGACTTCCGTCGATCGCAGCTTGCTCGGCACGCGCACCGAAGTGCATTGTCGGCGCTGCGGCGGCCACCTCGGTCATGTCTTCGAAGACGGCCCCCCTCCCTCCGGTCTGCGCTATTGCATGAATGGCGGGGCCATGATTTTCAAACCGTCGGCGCGGGCAGAGTAAGGCGATTCGGTCGACCACGTCCGACTACAGCGAAGGTCTTCTGGGGCAACGTAGATCCGCTCGATCTAGGCAGTCCGTTCTGCGACCGCGGGTCCCAGTACCAGTCAGCCATCTTGTTTCAATCAACGGAAGAACGGCGGCCGGCGGAGCGGTCCGGGAACAGCCACTGGAGCGGTCCACCGCCCCCGCAGCAGGCCGCATTTCCGGCGGATCCCAGATAAATGTAGACGAGCGTCCCGGGCAGGATCTCCGTGACCAGGCGGGCGACCCTACTTGGCATGTCGTCCAGGATCGCTTCCGCGCGGTTCGCCATGCTTTCTCCCAACATTGCCCGAATCGCAAGGCCCTGCCGCTTGAATAGAGGTGTGAATGAATCTTGATTCATCCCTCCCGCAAACACTGGATAGCGCTTCACTTCGGCGAGGCCAAACATCCATTTCGAAGTTGCATTTGCTGGCATAAGTTCAACAGGAACCGTGCATCCGCTGCAGCTGCGGACTCACCTGCTGACTTCACGGCATGCAGACGAAACCGCGCGGGCGCGCACGGAATCGGCCGATTCTGCGTGGCCTCTCCGGGTCGGTCGGGTGGTTGCTGGGTGAAAAACAGGCTGCCAACCTTTGGCCAGCCTTCACTCCTTCCCCTCCAATCACTTGGCCGCATCGACGCCGTCCACTGTGCGCTCAATAAGTGCCATTGCTACCAGGAGGGGTTCACGGAGCCGAGCGGCCAGGGACGTGCGCCACCAGCATGAGCCAGCGCTGCGCACCGACGCGGCATTCTCGCCTCCAGAGGATTCGTAGGCCCGCCTGCGTGATCAGGAGCGGATAGGGGTGCGAGAACGTGTTCTCCGCGCCGTAAGGCACGGAGCGCGCGTCGTCGTCGACATCATGCGCGTCCGCCAGGGGCTCGACGATTCCGAGCAGCGCGGGTCGCAGCGCGCCGACCATCCACGACAAGAGAGCCTGCAGGCGAAGTTGCGGGAAGTACTCGAATACTCCGCCGTAGGTGAAGAACAAGCTGCCGCGCCGGCCGTTGCGCAGCATCCAGGTCATGCCCTCTCCCGTTTCGAATTCCATGCGGGAGTCGCGAAACCTTGTGCGATTGATGTCCACCTGACGCTGGCTGAGATCGAGTCCGATGAATCGATCCGGATCAGACAGTTGGCGGCTCAGGTGCTGCAGCACCAAGCCCGAGCCGCAGCCGATTTCGCAGACTGTCTCGTAGCCGCCCCCCGTGTTCGTCATCGCGTCGCGAAGCGCCGGCACGATGTCCGAATGGTGGGCGAGGAACACGTCCTGGAAGCGGGCCTCGGCGCGCGAGTGGAAGTCGACCGCCAGATCACCGGCCCAGACCCAGTCGTGCAGCGCGGTCAATTCATCCAGCCGGCCGACCCGCAGGTGCGTGTCGACCAGGCCGGCCAGTAGCAGGCGCTCCCAGCGCGTCGGCGTTACCGGCAGTTCACCCGCCTTGAATTTTGAAGCCTTCTCCGGAAACATAGACACCACCGCGCGTCCCGTTCCGAGGATCAGGTGACGCTTCCACCCAGTGTAGGGCAGTGAGATCGGATAGTCGGCCGGCATGGCACTACCCTCGCCACCGCCCCCCCTACCCCGACAGCGGAAAATGCCGGCCTGCGACGTAGGACGATACCCACGTCGCCCGACGGACCACGGGTCGGACACGGCTGACGTTCGGCCACGCATATGACCGATGGAGCGCGCCCGCGCCTGCACCGACACTGTCGCATCAGTGATGGAGAAGCGCATGCGGATCTGGACCACGATATTCCTGGTTGTCGCCACCCTGATCGCAGCGGTGACTTACCATGATGCCGCCGAGATCAGCATGTTGATGGCGAGGATGCTGTTTTTGGCCCTCGTCGTGGCGGCGCTGCTCTACGGCGTGCGACTGGTGACACTGCAGATGGCGGGGCCATCCAGCGACTGGGCACGCGAACCGTTGCCGCGGCGACAGCCCGAAAGCCCGGCGTCGCCCTCCTTGTCGTTTACGCCGCCGCGGGCAGCGCGCCACGCCGAGCCGCGAGAGCCACGATGACGTCCCTGGCGCGCGAGCCTCGCGAAGCATTTCCGAACGGACCCGACGGCAAAGCCAGGTCGGGGCAGCAGCTGCCCGACGAGCGCGACCTCTATGACAGCGGCACCGCCGAGTCCATGAGAAGCACGCCGGATCCTGGTTCGAGCTTCCACGGTGAGTTCGAGCAGCGTGTACCGGGCCAGCGAGGCACAGGACCTGCCGGCTACGTCGTCTCGGACGAGGAACTGCGCCGCGAACTCTGTCGACGCGTGGCCGAGGATCCCCGTCTGGCAGGCGAACCGATCGAGATCACCGTCAAGGAGCAATCGGTCGTTTTCGCCGGCTCGGTTCGCCACGGACACCAGCGCGAATGGCTGGTGCAGCATGCCGAGGCCATCGGAATCGCGGACGTCCGCGAGAACCTGCTGGTCGGTGAGAAGTCCTGGACGGCGGCCCCCTCATGAACGCCCCGGCCAGCTATCTGCTCGCCGCTGCCGCATTTGCCTGCACGGGCTTCGCGGCCGGCAGCGACCCGCAACCAAGTTCCGTAGCGACCAAGCCCGTTGCGTCGAACCGGAAGTCACTGGACTCGGTGGAACGGGATGCTGCCGCGGACGACTCGCCTCGTGCAGACCGGCAGGGGCAGCCAGAAGCCTCGTTTCCGCCGACCTGATCGACGCTCCCCCGTTCACTTATCAGACGGATATCCCCATGAAACTGTTCCGAACCCTTGGATTGATCACCGTGTTCGTCGCCACGTCCTCCTGGCTGGACAACCGCTCGAAACGGCGCCACGAGCGGCGTCGCGAACGCGAGCGCGTCGAGAAGACACGCTGGGAAGGCGAAGGTGGCGCGACTCCGACCGGGTCGCACATCAACGAAGCGCCCGCGCCCGGCGAGCCAATGCCGAGCTGACGCGAGACATAGGATTCTCAGCTTCGCGTCGGCGCCCTCGGCAAGCACAGTCGTGCGCGACTGCCGGCGCCAGACTGCCGCCACTCCACGAGGCCGCCGGAATGCCGGACCGCCGCACGCAGCAGTTCGCGGTGCATCTCCACCGCCATGATGGCGCGCGGGCTGCCGGCGTACTCGATCGTCACTGTGGCTTCAATCGGGGTCGATTCCACCACCGCGTCGAAGGCAGCACGCGGCGGCGCGGCCTCGATTGCCACGATCGCCAGCCCAACCACCAGGTCGAACAGGTCTTCCGATCGCAGTTCCAACTGCACCTCGTCGGTGGAATAGGCGATCCGCAATTCGTGCTGACCACGGTGGATGGCCGGCATCAGCACCGCCTGCGCTTCCTGCATCGTCGCCACCAGCGGCGCCACGCGTGCGGGCGCCTGGCCAGAGACACCAGGGGACACCCGTTTCTCGAGCGCCTTGAGCGCGATCTTCAGCCGGCTCAACTCGTTCTTGGTGCGCAACAGCAGGGTCGCGGCCGAGGCTGGATCCGCGACATCACGCTGCTGCAGGCGCGAGAGCAACTCCGTCGACAGCGCGATCCCGTTGAGGGAGCCATTGACGTCGTGCAGCAGCACCGGCATCAGTACGGTCAGGTTCTGCTGACGCAGCGCGAGCCGCGCCGCGGCACCAGCGAGTGCATCGGTGGCTTCCACCGCGATAGTCGACATCACGGGCCGTCCGTCCCCGTGGCAACCGGCGCGTCGCCGATCACGCCGTATTCATGCAGTCGGTTGTAGAGGGTCTTGACGCTGACCCCGAGCGCCTCGGCGGCCTGCACCTTCGAGCCGTTGCACTGGTCGAGGGTCGCCAGGATCAGCCGTCGTTCGACGTCACTGATTCGACTGCCGATGCGAACCGTGATGCAGGGGCCGGTATCGCGCACCGGCATCCCGAGCTCCGGTGGCAGGCAGTCGGGCATGATGATCGCATCGGCGAGGATGAACGACTGGTGTACGACGTTGCGCAGGTCGCGCACGTTTCCCGGCCAGGCGTAGTGACGCAGGATCGACAGTGTCTCGGACGAAAAGGACTTGCGCAGCCCGTCCTGCGCGTTCAGTTCGTCGAGGAAGAACCCGGCGAGCAGCTCGATGTCCTCGGGCCGTGCCCGCAGCGCCGGCAGCGCGATCGGGAACACCCGCAGACGATACATCAGGTCGGCCCGCAGCTTACCCTCGGCTACCGCCTCGCTCGCGATGCGGTTCGTGGCCGCGATGATCCGCACGTCGGTGCGCTGCGCGACCTGCGATCCGACCCGCATGAAGTTACCCGTCTCCAGCACCCGCAGCAGCTTCACTTGCAGGTCGGGCGCCATTTCCGTGATCTCGTCGAGGAACAGCGTGCCGCCGTTGGCCGCCTCGAAATAACCACGATGCTGGCGCGTCGCCCCAGTGAAACTGCCTTTCTCGTGTCCGAACATCTCGCTCTCGATCAACTGCGGGGAGATCGCGCCACAGTTGACGGCGAGGAGCGGCTGGCCCGCACGACGGCTCAGTTCGTGGATCGCATGCGCCACGAGTTCCTTGCCCGTGCCGCTCTCGCCCGCGATGAACACC
>JBBQDT010000274.1:0-4995 GCA_038319955.1 Gemmatimonadales bacterium
GGCCGACGCATGCGCGACGATGAAGTCCTTTCCACCCGTCTCGCCCACGATGCGCGGATACGACGCGTAGCGCGCCATGTCCGCGCCAATGGTCTGCCGCATGGTGTTGAACACGCCCGTGCTGCCGGTGAAGTGCACGCCGGCCAGGTCGCGATGCGCCAGCGCGACGTTCGAGATCGCCACGGGATCGCCCGGCACGAAGTTGATGACGCCCGGCGGCAGCCCCGCTTCCTCGAGGAGCTTCATCAGGTAGTACGCCGAAACGATCGCGGTCCCGGCGGGCTTCCACACCACGGTATTCCCCATCAGCGCCGGTGCGGTGGGCAGGTTGCCCGCGATGGACGTGAAGTTGAACGGTGTCACCGCATACACGAAGCCTTCCAGCGGCCGGTAGTCGAGCTGGTTCCACATGTTGTTGTTGCTGATCGGCTGCTCGTCGTACAGCTGCTGTGCGTAATGGGGATTGAACCGCCAGAAGTCGATCAGCTCGCACGCCGAGTCGATCTCCGCCTGGAACGCGGTCTTCGACTGCCCGAGCATCGTGGAGGCGTTGATCGTCTGTCGCCACGTGGTCGTCAGCAGCTCGGCGGCGCGGAGGAATATTGCCGCGCGATCTTCCCAGGCCCAGTTCGCCCAGTCGGCGCCCGCCGTCTTCGACGCAGCGATCGCCTGCTGCACGTGCGCCGTCGTGGCCTTGTGCCAGTCGGCCAGCACGTGCTTGTGGTCGTGCGGCATCACGGCCTGCGCGAGATCGCCTGTGCGAATCTCCTTGCCGCCGATGATGATCGGGATGTCGATCCGCTCCTTCGCCATGCTCGCGAGCCGCTCCTTGAGCGCCGCCTTCTCCGGCGACCCCGGAGCGTAGCTCTTCACGGGCTCGTTCACCGGCGGCGGCACGCGACGCGTGCCCGAGAAGCCGGCCAGGGGCGCGCTCGGCGGCGAGGTTGCCTCGAGAGCCTGGTGCGATTTGGCGGCGGCGCGCGCCGGGGCGCTGCGGGCGGAGACGGTGGGTGCGGCCATTGTGAGAACCGGTGTCGGGTGACGGTACGTGGTTGCGGGTCGAAAGATAATCCGTCATCCGCGAGTCGTCCGTGGTCGTCCCGCGCGAGCCCACCATTGTCGTCCCGAGCGAAGCGAGGGACCTGCTCTTCCCGCGCGAGCAGGACTATGCTCCACCCATGCTCGTACGCTCTCGGCGCCTCGCCTTTCTTGCACTGTTCGCCACCGTCGGCTGCACGTCGGATCCCGTGCAGTGGACCGATGACCGCACCGTGGTCGCAGCGGACGGAGCGTACGCGCTGTCGGCCGACGGGGATCTCACCGACGACAGCCTCGCCTCATTTGCCAGACGGTTGGTGCCGCCGTCGATTGCCTGCGAGGGCTCGCTGCGGATAGCCAAGGCTCGCGGAACGATGTACGCCGTCTGGTGGTCACCGAGGCCCGACAGCGGCGCTCGGCTCGTCTCGGCGCGCTCTGGCGACGACGGGGCCACCTGGAGCGACATCGCTCCGGTGGACACCATGGACCGCGGTGCCACCGGCTGTCGCCGCCCCCCACCCTCCGTCGCCGCCGACTCGGCGAGCGGCTACGTGCACGTCACCTACGCGATGCTCGCGCCTGAGGGGCCGGGCCTGTTCTTCTCGCACTCCATGGACGGGGGTGCCAGCTTTCACGCCCCGGTGCCGATACTTTACGGCGAGCGGCTTGGCGTCACGAGCGTGGCAGCCGCGGGAGACCACGTCGTGGTGGCGTTCGAGGACCCCAACAGCAGCACGCCTCGCATTGGTCTCGCCTTGTCACGAACCATGGGACACATTTTCGAAGATCGCCTGCTTCCGGTATCCGACGACAACGGCGCGGCCGCGCAGCCGCTGATCGCGGTGCACGGCCTTCGGCTCACGGTTGGGTGGAGGCAGCGCGGCGCGAACGGGCAGTCGGGCGTTCGTCTCCGATCCGGCAACCTTCACTGACCCACCTCTCGCGCCCATTCATGCGCGTCCTCTTCGCTGACGACGACGTCATCGCTCGTACACTCATGGCCGCGGTCCTCGCTGACCTCGACCACGACGTGTCGATCGCGGACAACGGCCAGGCGGCGTGGGAGGTGTTCCAGCGCGATCCAGCGCCGCTCGTGGTGCTCGACATCAACATGCCGGGCCTCGACGGCCTGGAGGTCTGTCGGCGCATTCGCCAGCACGAAGCGGGGCGCGATGTCTTCGTCCTGATCGTCACCGCACGCGACGGACGCGACGACCTCGCCAGCGTGCTCGAGGCCGGCGCCGACGATTACGTCACCAAGCCGACCTCGCCCGAAAACCTCCGCGCCCGCCTCGAGATCGCCAAGCTACGCATAGCGCAGGACATCGTACGGCGCACCGCGGAGGCGGAGCTCGCACGCTCGCGATGGCTCGCCGGCATCGGTGAGACGACCATCGCCCTCGAGCACGAAATCAACAATCCGCTCTCTGCACTCCTCGGCCACGCCGAGCTGCTGATGATGGACAACGGCCTCAACGAGGACCAGCAGGAGCAGCTGCGTATCATCCAGGAGCAGGCGGCACGCATCGCGCAGGTGGTGCGTCGTCTCGCCAAGCTCAAGAACCCGCAGTCGGTGGAGTACCTCGCCGGTGCGCGCATGATCGACCTGTCGTCGCGCACGAGCAAGAGCGAATAAACCGTCAGCCAGGGGGACAACGCGTGGCTCACTCGATCGGTGCGCACACCGTGGACAATGGCGGCATCCACATGGCCGCTCGCCGCGCCGCCAACGCCGGCATGCGCGCGCTGCAGATTTTCACCGCCATCCCCAAGTACTACAACGACAAGGTCTCCATCCGTGCCGAGCGCGTGGCGCGTTTTCGCGAGACGCTCGCCGCCACGGACATCACGCTCCAGAACGTCGTCGTGCACGCCGCCTACGTGCTGAACACCGCCACACCGGACGACGCGAAGTGGATGCGCGCCCGCGACGGACTCGCCAAGGAGCTCGAGCGCTCAACGACGCTCGGCGTGGGTGCCGTGTGCTTTCATCCCGGCGCGGCCACCGACGACAATCGCGAGGCGTCGGCCGAACGGATTGCGTCGGCCATCACGTTCGCCCTGGAGCAGGTGAAGGGCGACACGCGCCTGCTCGTCGAGAACACCGCCGGTGCAGGGAAGACCATGGGCCGCACGCCGGAGGAAGTGGGTGCAATCCTGCGCCATGTGCCCACGCGCTTGCGCCCGCGCACGGGCTACGGCCTCGATACCTGTCACCTGTTCGCGAGCGGCTTCGACCTGCGAAAGTCCGCGGCGGACATCGGCGCGTTGCTCGACCAGTTCGAGGAAGCCACTGGCGAGGCACCGGGTTTCTTCCACTTCAACGACAGTGAGGGCGCGCTCGCATCGAACAAGGATCGCCACATGCTCATCGGTGACGGCTTGATCGGCGCGGACCCGTTCGGCTGGCTGCTCGCCGACGCGCGCACGCACGATGTGCCGATCATCCTCGAGACGCCGCAGCTCGACTACGAAGTCTCCGATGACGACGATTCTCCCGACACGTACGACGTGCGGATGATGGCGCTGTTGAACGGTCTCATAGGGGAGACGTGAGGGCATTTCGACGCGCACAACGTGACGTCGCGCACAACCTGCACACGTCCGTCATGGGAGAAAATCGCATTCTTCATGGGGAGATTTTGCGCATTCCCTATTGCGCACCCCACCGGGCATTGTATCTTGCGCCCCGTCGTACAGCGTTTCGCTCATAGCGAGAACCTGTTCATTATCCCAGGAGACGAGCATGGCCGCGAAGAAGACGGGAGCGAAGAAAGGCGCAGCGAAGAAGGGCGCCGCGAAGAAGGCACCTGCGAAGAAGGCAGCAGCGAAGAAGGGCGGCGCCAAGAAGGCGGCGAAGCCAGCGAAGAAGGCCGCCAAGAAGACTGGCGCCAAGCGCACGCCGAATGCTGCGTTCATGAAGCCGATGACGCCAAGCGCGCAGCTTGGCACGGTCGTCGGAACGGCACCGCTCCCGCGCACTGAAGTCACCAAGAAGCTGTGGGCGTATATCAAGCGGAAGGGTCTGCAGGATGCCAAGAATCGTCGCCAGATCAACGCCGACGACAACCTGAAGCCGGTGTTCGGCGGCAAGGCGCAGGTCTCCATGTTCGAGATGACGAAGCTCGTCAACAAGCACCTCAAGTAGCTCGCATCGGGTTTCATCGCTGTAGCGAGGGGGCGTGTCGATTCGTCGGCACGCCCCCTCGGCGCATCGTACCGGGAGAAACACTTGCCCAGAGACGATACGTAGGGAGATTTCATGCAGTCCTTCACCCTCTCCGACCCTTCCGTCGTCCATGGCCGCCAACGTCGTCGCGAATGCTCGCGGCAAGAACGCCAAGAAGACCTCGCGCACCCTCGACCTCTGGGAGAACGTCAAGTCTCTCGCCGGCGCGATCCTCATCTATCTCGTCATCAACACCTTCCTCATCGCGGCGTACCGCATTCCCTCGGGATCGATGATCCCCACGCTACTGATCGGGGATTGGCTCTTCGTCAACAAGGCTGTCTACGGACCGCACATCCCCTTCACGAACGCGCATCTGCCGTCGTTCAGCGAGCCAAAGCGCGGCGAGGTCATCGTCTTCGTGTCGCCCTATCAGGCAGACAATGGTGATGATCCGACACCCACGCTCGTCAAGCGTATGGTCGGCATGCCAGGTGACACGCTCTACATGCGCGCCGGCCTCCTCTACGTGAACGGCGTTCCGCAACGGCAGGGCTTCGGCATCGTCAGTCAACCGGGGCCATCCACCTCGCAGCCCAACGACGTATCCGCACTGTTCGACTGGCAGCACAAGATCGAGCTCAAGGAGTCGCGCTTCGGCGCGGCCCCTGCACAACCGCGCCTGGACAACTGGGGCCCGCTCGTCGTTCCCATCGCCAATTACTTCATGATGGGCGACAACCGCTACGAGTCGAAGGACAGCCGCTACTGGGGCACCGTGCCGCGCG
>JBBQDT010000275.1:0-4923 GCA_038319955.1 Gemmatimonadales bacterium
TCCTGTCGTGCGCATGCCGCGACTGATCGGCACCGTGGTTGAAGGGCGCGCAGGGTTCGTGGTCATGGAAATGCCGGATGCCCGCATGCAGGTTGTACGCATCGGCGAACGCGCTGGCGATCTACGCCTTCGGTCCGTCACTGCCGGTGAAGCGGTGTTCGAAGATCGTGCTGGAACCCGCATCACATTGCGATCCCCCAACGCGGGGATGGAAACCCGACCATGACGCTTTCTGCCCGAAGGTATCGGCAGCCATTCGCGCTTTGCGCGCTCGCGGTTGCGTGCACGTTCGGAGCACCGTGTGCGATGGCGCAGGATACGACGCGCACAGGACCTCCACTCGCGCGCATCGACTTCCAGGACGCCGACCTTCGGGCGGTGATCACGGCAATCGCCGAAGCTGGCGGGTTGAACGTGACGTACGGAGAGTTTCCGAGCCGTCGCGTCACACTTCATCTGCCGCAGGGACTGTCGCGCGGCGACATGCTGCCGCTGCTGCGGAGCGTGGCGTCGTCGAATGGCATGCGTGTCGTCGCCGACGGGAATCTCTTGCGCGTCGAGATGGCGGATGCACGTGATCCCGCGGCGGGCGGAGCGGCGGCGCGCGCGGCCGCTCGCGAGGGCATTCAGCTTTTCGTGTACCGTCTCAAGCACGCGAAAGCTGCGCGGCTGGCAGCAACGCTGCAGTCCCTCTACGGCGGCCGGGCGGCGGATCCGAATGCGTACGGCCTCTCGTCGCGTCCGTTGTCAGATCAGCTTCGCGCGACACAGATCCCTCCGCTCAACATCGACACCATTGGGCGCTCTGCGCCAACGGCAGCAGTGGTGTTGCCCGGTTCCGTGCAGGGTGAAGTCCAGATCGTTCCCGACGAGACGACGAACTCCCTGTTGATCCGCGCACAGACGGCGGATTACGAGACGATTCGCCAGGCCATCGACGCACTGGATCTTCGCCCGCTGCAGGTGTTGATCGAGGTGCTGATCGCCGAGGTGCGCCATTCGACCACGTTCGATCTGGGCATCACGGCGAATGCGACCAAGGCCCGCAGCGGAAACGAGACGTCGGGTTCATTGACGTCCGCGACGCCCGACGATTTCCTCGTGCGCATCACGCGAGGCGGGAGCGTCTCGATCGACGTCGCGCTGGCCGCGCTGGCGACGCGCGGCAATGTGCGCGTGCTGTCACGTCCACTGATCCTCGCCCAGAATAACCTCGAGGCGCGCATCCTCGTCGGGAGCCAGCGCCCGTTCGTGCAGGTGTTTCGCTCGCTGCCCACGGAGAGTGCGGTGCGCGATCAGGTGGTGCAGTATCGCGACGTCGCGACGTCGCTCAGTCTGATACCGACGATCAATCCCGACGGCTACGTCAACCTCCAGGTAAAGCAGGAGGTGAGCTCGGCGACGTCGGAGGTGCAGTTCGGCGCGCCGGTGATCAGCACGCGCGAGGCGACGACGCATCTCTTCGTGCGGGATGCGCAGACCGTGGTCATCGGGGGTCTCGCCGACCGCCAGATGGAGCAAACACGTTCCGGCATTCCGATATTGAGCTCGATCCCATGGATCGGTGGGCTGTTCGGCGCGACGCACGACAAGGACACCCAGAGCGAGCTCTATCTGTTCCTCACGCCGCACATCGTGACGACCGACGAGGATGCCGACCGGCTGCGCCGCACCATCGAGACGCGCCTCGACGCAACGGGTGTCAAGCAGGGTGATAATCCCGCCGTGACGCCGACGAGAGACGTACCGGTTCCCAAGCTGCCGACGCCACCGGGCGTGAAGCCGTAAGCCGTGATTCCCTCACTGAGCGACGTTCGCGCGCTGTCGCCGCGCATCACGCCGGAGTATCTCGAGGAGCAGGGCATCATCCCGCTCTCACTCGAGGTGGGAACGCTGCACGTCGGCGTCTGGCGCGACGACGTGCAGCGTGACTCGCTCTACGAGATGGAGTTGTTGTTCGGGGCTCGTGCCGAGCTACACCAGGTGAACGAGGACGACGCGCGCGCGGCGATTCGCCAAGCGTACGGAGAGTCGTCAGCGCAGTTGTTGATCGATGCGATCGGGTCCGGTGGAGACACCGACGTACCGGACAGCCACGCGATCGACGACCTGCGCGCGCTGGCGAATGAAGCGCCGGTGATTCGTCTCGTGAACATGCTGCTGAGCGAGGCGCTCGATGCGCGGGCGAGCGACGTGCACCTCGAGGCGTATCCCGATGCGATGCGGGTGCGCTATCGCGTGGACGGTGTGCTCCAGGAAGCGCCGTCGCCGTCGCGCAGCATGGCGCCGGCGGTAGTGAGCCGGCTCAAGGTCATGGCCGATCTCGATATCGCCGAGCGTCGCACGCCGCAGGATGGGCGCATTCGGCTCACGCTGCAGGACCGGCAGGTGGACGTGCGCGTGTCGACTGTGCCCACGCTGCATGGCGAGAGCGTCGTGCTCCGCCTGCTCGACAAGGAGTCGGGCACGTTGGAGCTCGCCGCGCTCGGCATGTCGGCCAGCGATCTCGCGCGGTTCGAGGACGTGCTGACGCGAACACATGGTGTCGTGCTCGCGACGGGTCCGACGGGCTCCGGCAAGACGACCACGCTCTACGCTGCGCTCCAGCGATTGCGCACAGGGCGAGAGAAGATTCTCACCGTGGAGGATCCGGTGGAGTATCAGCTCGCCGGCATTCCACAGGTGCCGGTGAACGAGAAGGTTGGTGTCACCTTCGCGAGTGCGCTGCGCGCGCTGCTGCGCCAGGATCCGGACGTCATGCTCGTGGGCGAAATTCGCGACGGAGAGACCGCGGAGATTGCGACGCAGGCTGCACTCACGGGACATCTCGTGCTCTCGACGCTACACACGAACGATGCGGCCGGTGCGCTCACTCGGCTCGTCGATCTTGGCGTCGCGCCGTTTCTCGTATCGGCGACCGTGGAGGCGGTGCTCGCGCAGCGGCTCGTGCGGACGGTGTGCGGCGTGTGTGTCGCGCGTGTGCCGGCGACCGATGCGGAGCGCGCGATGCTTGGAACTCCGGAACTGCGTGAGGTGTCGCGCGGCAGCGGTTGCGATGCGTGTCGCGGAAGCGGGTACTCAGGGCGCACCGGAGTGTACGAGCTGCTCGTGCTCGACGACGCGATGCGCGCCGCGATTACGTCCGGGGACGGCGCGGCAGCGGTACGGAGTCTCGCGCGTGCTCGAGCGGTGCCCGAGCTGAAGGACGACGGGGCCCGGTTGGTACGCGAGGGCGTCACCACTCCGGAGGAAGTCCTGCGAGTTTGTCGGGCGTAGTGCTAGTGCGACGGTTGCTGCCGTTACATTAGCAGGCGCCAGACGTCATTAGCCGTGCAGCCGACGACGGTTGTTCGTAGCGGAGATATGACGTTCGGTTGTGCCGCCGCTACGGCTGATCGCTGGTCTGTGTGCCGTGTGAGCCGTGTAACGGTTCCGGTCGCCGGCGAGGGATGTGAGCCACCCACCCTCGCACAAGCTCCACACACATGTCTGTCGAGCCCTCGGCGCCTGCCCGCCGCCCGCCGCCCGTCGCGGCGCGCCGCGATGTCTGCTGTCGTGCTCGCCGCGAGTCTCGCGCTCGTCGTCACCACAGGCATTGTCGAAGCACACAGTGCGCCGAGTTGGTTGAGTCGGCTCGCACGCGCCGTCGGGTGGCTAAGCGTGGAGCAGCTTCCAGCGACTCCCTCCGACACCGTCGTGGTGTTCGGGCCAAAGACCATGGCCCTCGGCGCCGCAACGAGCGGCACCTTCATCGAGAAGTTCACCGTCGCCGCTCCGCAGAGTGGTGGCTATCTGTTACGCGTGACGAACGGACCCAACGGCGCGCCGCGCATGACCGGCGGCACCGTGAGTCTCAATGGCGCCGTCGTCTTCACAGCCACCGACTTTGTGGCATTGCCATCCGGCGCCACGCGCGACGTTCCCGTGATTGCAGCTGCGGCCGACACACTCATCGCGACGCTGACCGGGCCGGCGAATGCGGCGATCAGCCTGTCGCTGCTCACGGTGCCCGATCCCACGTTCACCGTGTTCGGGCCGCGGACCTTCGAGCGCGACAACGGCAAGCCAGTCTTCGTGACGTCGAACTTCACGCTGCCCGCCGGCGCCCGCCCGCCGAGCTTTCTCTGCATTCGCAACGGTGAGCTCGACGGCTCGCGCCGCAACTCCAGCTCGCGCGTCATCCTGAACGGCGTGGAGATCATCGGGCCGTCCGACCTGAATCAGCAGGTCGCGGGGTTCCTCAAGCCGGTCACGTTCCAGGCGACAAACGTCCTTCAGGTGGAGATGAATGGGTCGCCGGGCTCGCGCCTCACGATCTGCGGCATGGCGACCGACTCGCTCAAACCGCAGCTCACGATCACGGCGCCGACACCGTCCTTTATCATGCGACAGACGCAGATCGACGCCGTCGGTGTCGTCGTCGAGCAGACCGCGGTGAAGATCACCGTGAATAGCCAGCTCGCCTCGGTCACGCCTGGCACAGCAGGGCAGACCAGCTTCATCGCGCACGTGCCGCTCACTACCGAGGGCCCCAACACGCTCGCGTTCAGCGCGGTGGATGCGGCGGGCAATCGCACCGACTCCACGCGTACGGTCATTCGCGACACACAGGCGCCCACGGTCACCCTCAACGCGTTGCCGGACAGCGCCACCGTCCGCGCCGATTCATCGCTCACGGTGAGCGGCACGATCCTCGACGCCACCGCCGTGACCGCCAACGTCAACGGCCAGCCGCTGGCGATCGACTCGGCGAGCCACACCTTCTCGCGCAGCATCACGCTGGCGAGCGGGATGAACTTCGTCACGATCACGGCGACGGACGCGGCGGGCAACGCCACGAGCGTCGTCCGGCAGATCACGGTGGACCACACGCCGCCGACCTTGACGGTGACCGGCCCCGCCGAGTCGTTGATCACGAAGGAG
>JBBQDT010000276.1:0-4893 GCA_038319955.1 Gemmatimonadales bacterium
CTCATCGAGCAGCTCTCACGTCACCTCGCGATTCCGAAGAACCTCATGTTCATCGGAACGCCGAGCGACCGATTTCCACATCGCATCGAGGAGCTCGGCGGGGTGCGCGTGATTCTCTGACGCAGACGACCGTCAGGCCCATGCGACCCCCGCGGTCAACGGGCCGCGCTGGCGGCGGCTGGCGCGGAGGTGGGAACCGGCGTGCAAGCCGCCTTGGAGATGCGGACGTCCCATCGCGGCGCGTCGGTGAGCGCCATCCGCCCCGACTGTGCGGCACCGGACGTGAGCAATCGCGAGGCGATCGCCTTCTGCGCGGTGGTTCGCCGACGATTGTTCGCAATGGGACCGCGCACACAGGCGACCGCACTGTCGGTGAGCGCGACCTCGCGCAGCAGCGCCAGCGTGGAGTCGATCCACGCGTCCTCCTGCCTCCTGTCCGCCGCATACGCGGTCGCCGACAGGGCCACCGTGCGTGCCACCACGGGCGAATTCAGTTGCGCCGCGAGTGCGCGCGTGAGCAGCGCATCACCGACGGCACCGAGTGGCGCACCGAGGTAGCGCTGCACCACACGGGCCGTATCGTCCGGCGACATCTCGAGCGACCACCCGAGTGGGATGCCTGCCGTCGATGGCCACGCCGAGGCCAGTGCGGTGGCCACGCTGCTGCGAAGGTCGGCGAGTGCCCGCGCCGGCGGGACCTTGCGCGGCGTCTTTGCGTCGCTGGCCGCGGTGGCGAGCAGCGCGCGGGCATTGGGCAGGGACACTACCGTCACCACTGGGGTCACGCCGGTGGCGCGCTGGATCCGGCCGACGAGCGAATCTTCGATGACGACCGCCCGCGCCGTGCTACCGACGATCAACACGCGCAGCGAGAGCGTCCGCCGTTCGATCGACAACTGCGTCTGGACCGCGGTGGGACTGATGTCCTGCACGATGCGTCGCACAGCGTCGCGCGCGCGCACCTCCCACGTCACCTCGGTGAGCGCCTGCTTCAGTGGAAAGAACACCGCAATCAGGAAGACGGCTGGTACGATGACCCGCGTCGGCAGGCTGAACTTCGAGCCGAGGATATGTTGAAGCCCGCGTTGCAGTCGCGCTGCGACCTTGTCCGTGCGCGTATCGTCGTGGTCGACGAACCCACGCTCGAGGGCCGCGGCATCCACCTGATTGTACCCGATCAGGAGGAAGCTCAGCACCGACAGGACGAGGATGGCTGAAAGATTGGCCGTGAAGAGCAGCGCGGAGCCGCGCGCGACGGTCATCGATCCCGTGCCGAGTCCGAAGCCCATCGTGCAGAGCGGCGGTACGAGCGCAATGCCGATGGCCGTCCCTGCCGCCGCCGCCGTGGTGTCCGATCCCGGACGCACGGTGGTGTAGGCGGCCGTGAGCGCACAGAACGCCGCGACGAGGAGGTCGAGTGCCGTCGGCGCGATGCGTGCGCTGATTTCGGCCGTGATTTCGTGGAACGGGAGTGCGACGGTGAGCAGCGCGGAGAACGCGGTCGCAATGACGATGCTGAGCGTCACGCGGACGAACGCGCGCATGAGGAGCAACGGCGAGCCAACGGCGAACCCCATGCCCAGCTCGACGATCGGCCCCATGAGCGGCGACACCAGCATGGCACCGATGACCACGGCCGTGCTGTTCAGCACCAGCCCGAGGGTGGCGATGCCGGCCGAGAGCAAGAGCTGGATCCAGTAGCCGGGCGCGCGCCGCGCGTTGTTCGCCAGCATGACCACCACGGTCTCGCTTCGGCCGGATTCGTCGATGCCGATCGCCGTGGCTGCCTCGTGTTGAATGCGAACGGCGAATCGGTGCATCACCGAAGCCATGCGCTCAGGACTCCGATCGATTCTTCTCGACGATGGCGACGAGAATCAGGACGAAGGCGGCGAGCCGGACGAGGTAGTAGAGGCCCGGATCTACCCGCGTGCCGATGGTGACGGCGAGCACGATGCGCTGAACGACGAGCAGGGCGAACGCCGCGCTGAAATACGCAAACAGCCGGTCGCGCGTCTGTCGCCAGAACTTGAAGAAGAACAGCGCCGCGATGCCGTACCCGCCGGCCAGCACGCCCGAGACGAACAGTGCGATCTGGGGGTTGGTCATCGTGCGTCCGACTCCCACACCAGCCCGTAGAGCAGCAGTGCGATACCGAGGAGGGAAGGGAGGGAACGCAGCACGGAGAGGTCGCGGTCCGGCAGCACCTGCACGTCGACGAACAGGATGATGTTGTTCACCGTGAAGCACGCGAAGCAGAGGCCACTCCAGAGCAGCAGCCGCACCCGCGAGCGCCGGTACCCGCGCAGCAGCATCACCGCACAGATGAGGCTCGTCAGCGCGCAGAGGAAATACACGAAGATGCCCATGTCAGCCCTCCGTCTTCCGGATGCGGAACGCGTCAGCGAACGACCGCGCGGCGCTGGCCGGCCTGTCGTAGATCGCACGAACGAGTGTCACTGGTTTCGAGTTGTACAGCTCCGCCAGTTCGTCGATGACCCCGCTCGTCTCGGCGTCCGGCGCGTAGACGTAGTTGGCGCCGCTGCGACGGAGTAGTTGCGACGCCGTCAGGTCGGCGAGCACGCCGGCCCCGACGTTACGCTGGAGCCGCGCGGCGGCGACGAGCGCCGGCACGTCCCGGGTGTGCGGGTCGGAACGGAACGCGAGCAACAGCGCCACGTGGTCCATCGTCGGGAGATGATTGTGGAGCAGGCGGCGAACCGGCTCCGACAGGTCACCATCAGCCACGCGACAACTCGCTCAGAGCGAAGCGGATCGAGCCGAACGATGCCGTAATCGCGAAGGTGGAGAGCATCATGATACGAGGTCCGGAATTGGTGATGTTGGCCGCAATGTAGTCACCCGCGGCCATGGCCGTGCGTCGTCATCAGGCGGCATGCGCGACCGGCACTTCTCCGCCGATGCCCAGGCGACGCAGGAGGGCGGGCATCGTGGCGGCCTGCCCCACCAGCGAGAGCGTCACCGTTCCCGCCGTCATGACGATGATCAACGCGCGGCCTTCGCTGGTCTCCGGCAACGCGAGCGCCAAAACGAGCGACAGCGCTCCGCGCAGCCCGCCCCAGGTCATGACCATCAGCCAACGCGCCGGGATTCGCTCCTTCGTACGCGAGATCAGCGAGCCGACGAGTCCGACGACGATCGCCCGCGCGACCAACGCGGCGACCGCTGCAAGCAGGATGAGGAGCCAGTTGTCGAGCAGGAGCCCCAGCGAAAGCTGTGCGCCGAGCAACAGGAACACGCCTGAGTTGAGCGCGAAGGCGAGCCATCCCCAGAAGCTGTCGACCGACGCGCGAGTGCTCGTGGTCAGTGGGTGGTGGCGGCCCGCGTTGCCGCAGGCCACACCCGCCGCAACAGTGGCGATGACGCCAGAGGCGTGCAGTTGCTCCGCCACGATGAACGATCCGTATGCGGCGATCGTGGTGAGGGTGATCTCGATGGCAGCGTCGTCCACGCGCGTGCGGACATGCGACACGCCCCACCCGATGGCACCGCCAAGGATCGCGCCGCCGACGGCGATCCGCACGAAGGAGATCGCAAGCGAGCCGGCCGACGTCGCCTCACCAGCGAAGAACGCGAGCATGAGCGTCAGGAAGACGATCGATGTGCCGTCGTTCAGCAGGCTCTCGGACTCCACGAGGACATGCAGGCGCCGCGGTGCACCGAGCTGCCCGAAGAGTGCGGTCACCGCGACGGGATCCGTCGCTGCGATGACGCCGCCGAAGATGATCGCTGTCTGCCAGGCGAGGTGCACGCCTGTCAGGATCCCGGCGCCGAACAGGAGCGAGGCGGTCAGGGCGATCGCCAGGGCGACGCCGGGGACGGCCATCAGTGATATGGTCCACGAATTCTCGCGCAACTCGTGGACTTCGAGGTGGTAGGCGGCCTCGAAGAGCAGGCCGGGCAGGAAGACCTCGAACAGGAGGTCGTGCGTGAGATGGGGCAGCGCAGCGACGTGCATCGAGCCGAGCGCGATGCCGGCGAGCAGCAGCGACGTGGTGTACGGCACGCGAAGGCGGCGCGAGACGATCGCGACGACCATGGCAATGCAGTACAGGAGAATGATGCCTGACGACTCGTTCACCGCGCCTCCTCCGCTGAAGCAGCCGAAATGTAACGCCGAGCGGCGCCCGGGCTGGGCGCGCGGCGGTCGTGGTTCAGCGTTCGACGATGCTGCTTAGCCCTGCGGTCCGGCGGCCTTGATGCTGTCCGCGACGCTGCCGAACTTCTCGAAGTTCTTGCGGAACATCTCCGCCAGTTTCTTCGCCTGGGTGTCATAGGTCGCCGGATCCGACCAGGTGCCGCGCGGATCGAGGACGTCGCTCGGCACGCCGGGGATGGTCTGCGGAATGGCAAGGCCGAACACCGGATCCGTGCGCGTCGGGATGCCATCGAGCTTCCCGTCGAGCGCCGCGTGCACCATCGCGCGCGTGTAGCCGAGCTTCATGCGCTTGCCCACGCCGAACGGACCGCCGCTCCAGCCGGTGTTGACGAGCCACACATTGGACCCGTGCTCGGCGATCAGGCGGCCCAGCATCTCGGCGTATTTCGTCGGGTGCCAGACGAGGAACACCGCGCCGAAGCAGGAGGAGAATGTCGCCTGCGGCTCCGTGACGCCACGCTCCGTACCGGCCACCTTCGCGGTATAGCCGGAGAGGAAGTAGTACATCGCCTGGTCGCGCGACAGCCTGGCCACGGGCGGCAGCACACCGAAGGCGTCGGCAGTCAGGAAGATGATGTTCTTCGGATGTCCGCCGCGCCCGCTGGGTACGTGGTTGCGGATGTAGTGCAGCGGAAACGACGCCCGCGTGTTTTCCGTGATGGACTGGTTCTCGAACTCCACCCTCCGGCCATTCGGCTCGAGCACGACGTTCT
>JBBQDT010000277.1:0-4850 GCA_038319955.1 Gemmatimonadales bacterium
ATGGGCTCCGGCGTCGCGTCCTGAGACCGCTTGGCGCGGTACAGGCTGAGGTTGTCGGAGGGCGGCTTGTCCTTTGGAGGCATTCGCGGAAGATCAACAGGAAAAAGCAACAGATAAAAGCCAACGACGCACGCAGAAAGACGCAGAAACTTCAACAACCCTGGTAAGTGCCCTTACTGCGTCTTTCTGCGATGCGCAGCCTGCGTTGCGCGCGCAGCGCGCACTGCGTGCGTAGTAAGGCCGTTCCGTGGTTCCGCAGTTCCGTCTTCCCGTCTTCCCGTCTTCCCGTCTTCCCGTCTTCCCCTCCCACCCCCTAATTTCCAAAATCCCCCATACAGGTCCCGCGCCATGCCCGCACGCTCCATCGGCAACGCCACCATCTCCTTCGGACTCGTCTCCGTCCCCGTCAACCTCTACTCGTCCTCCGAGTCGAAGGCGAGCGTCTCCTTCAACATGCTGCACAAGAAGTGCGGCGGCAGACTCAAGCAGCAATACATCTGCCCCAAGGACGACAACGAAGTGGTCGACCGCACCGACACCGTCAAGGGATACGAGTTCGCCAAGGACCAGTACGTCGTCCTCTCGACCGAGGAGCTCAAGTCCCTCGAGGAGAAGGCCACCGGGATGATCGACGTCATCGAGTTCGTCCCACTCGCCAAGGTCGACCGCGAATACCTCGACAAAGTGTACTACCTCGGTCCCGACAAGGGCGCCGATCGCGCCTATCGCCTGCTCGCCGCCGCACTGCTCGACACCGGCAAGGCCGCACTCGGCCAGTATGCGGCGCGTGGTCAGCAGCACCTCGTCCTCCTCCGCCCACTCAACGGCGTGCTCGTCATGGAGCAGCTCCACTACGCCGACGAAGTGCGCCCCACCACCGAAGTCACCGTCCCCGAAGGCGACGTCAAGCCGATGGAACTTGCCCTCGCCAAGCAGCTCATCGACCAGACCACCAACGAGGAGTTCGAGCCCGGCAAGTACAAGGACACCGTGCGCGAGCGCGTGCTCGAGACCATCCAGCGGAAGATCGAAGGCCAGGACATCACGGCCGACATCTCGCCAGACTCCGGCGGCAAGATCATCGACCTCATGGACGCCCTCAAAGCGAGCCTCGCCGCAACCGCCGAGTCCGAGAAGGCCGAGAAGGCCGCGCCGAAGAAGGGACGGAAGGCGTCGTGAAGCTGCGCGCCGGAACGAGCGGCTTCGCCTTCAAGGAATGGAAGGGCTCGTTCTACCCGAAGGACTGCAAGGCCGACGCGATGCTCGGCCACTATTCGAGCACGTTTCCCACCGTCGAGATCAACAACACCTTCTATCGTCTCCCGAAAGAGCAGGTGTTGCTCGACTGGGCGGAGCAGGTGCCCGAGCCGTTCACCTTCGCCATCAAGGCGAGCCAGCGCATCACGCACTTCGCCCGGCTCAAGCCAGAGAGCGCGAGCGCCGTGGAGTTCCTGCTCAGAAACACGGAATCGCTCGGCGCGCGACTCGGCCCGATTCTCTTCCAGCTGCCGCCCAACCTCCAGCGCGACTTCGATCGCCTGCGCGCGTTCCTCGACACGCTGCCGAAGGGGCGTCGCTACACGATCGAGTTCCGCCACGAAAGCTGGTTCAGCGACGACGTGTTCGACGCCCTCCGCGAGCATGACGTCGCGATGTGTATCGTCGAGCAGCCGGAGTTCGCGAGCCCCGTCGTCGCCACGGCGTCATGGGGCTACACGCGCCTTCACCGCTTCGACTACGACGACGCAATGCTCGCCGAGTGGTCGAGGAAGCTCTCGGCGATGCCGTGGAGCGATGCGTACGTCTTCTTCAAGCACGACGAGGGCGTCGGCTCCGGTCCGCCCGCCGTCGGCGCGTTCCTGAAGACGTTCCCGCCGCACATAACGCTGTAGCGCCGATAACTCAGCGCCGAGGCATGCCGACGACATCGCGCCGCTGCGTCGCGTCGCCGTCGGCGAGTGCAACTGCCACCCACGCCGCATCCGACGACATCGCCCGCGCCTTCCACGTCAATGTGAGCGGCTTGCCCACACGCAGCGTCACCGTGCGCAGTGATCCATCCACATCGAGGTTGTCTCCGCGCAGCGCGAACGCATGGACGCCCTTGCCGCGCGCCGTCAGGCGGATCGTCACTTCGCCGTTCTTCGCGGTCGTCGACGTGAGCTGAAAGTCCGGGCGCGTCGTCTTCACCACCGGCCCGAGATCCGCCATGAGCCACAGCCACCGGCTCGTCGAGTGCACCCACACTTCCTTGTAGACGTACGTGTTCTGCGAGGGCCAGTAGGGCAGGTCGGTGTCGCCGCGGCTCTGCATGCCCACCGGGAGCGATCCCACGAAATCACCCGACGACACACTGTACTGCTGCGCCCAGTCGTAGCCCTCGCCCCACATCGTGCTCTGCACGAACGGATTGCGACCCACGATCCACTGTGCCTGTCGCTGCGCGAGGTCCGCCGCCGCGCTGTCGCCGCGCAGCCGAGCGGTGGCGGCGAGTGCCTTGGCCTGCGAGAGCAGGATGCCGAAGTTGCCGCGCCGAGCGAACCAGACGGGGAAGTCGCGAAGATACCAGCCGTCGCCCATCGGCATCCCCGACAGCACCTGGGCGCGATAGGACGCCCGCGTCGCCATGTGCAGCGCACCGGAATCGGGCACCTCCTTCACATCATCCGTCGGACGATAGACGTACGAGGGCAGCACGTTGTAGGGGCTCGTCGTCGTGGCAGTCGTCTTCTGGTATTCGGCGTACAGCGCGATCGTGGAATACCACCGCATCCAGTCCGGATGGTCGGGAAACATCTCGACCAACTGCGCGAGCGCGACGATGGGCGCCTGATCGTTGCCGCGATGAAACTGGTGGAAGATCGTGTCGCGTTCCGGACCGGTGTAGAAGAATCCGGCGAGCGGAAACGCCTTTCCGATGGGATGCCGCTGCTGCGACCCCACGATGATCCGCGCGAGCTCGGTGGCCTTGTCCGCGTACTTCTGGTCGTGCGTCGCGCGATACAGCTCGACCGACGCCGTGACCCCGATGCCCGCCAGCTCGAGCTTCGTTGCCGCGAAGGCCGGCGTGTGCCAGGTGGACGGACCCTCGATGCCCACGATCGCGTGGCTCCAGTCGTCCTGCGCGATGGCCAGGCTCTTCGCCGCCAGCGCCGGCTCACGACCCTTCAGCACACGATACGCGATCGCCTCGGCAGCAGCGGCGATGTAGTTCGCATTCGGGTTGTTCTTCGCCTCGCGCGACCGGTCGTCCGCATCGCCGACGACGTTGTTCGTCCACAGGTTGTGGCTCGCGAACCCGATGCGATACCCGCCGTCGAAGCGCACGCGGAGCACCCACGCGAGTCCCCACTTGGCCTCCTCGATCAAGCGGGCAGAGAGCGCGGCATCGCTGTCGCCGATGCGTTCGGCAAGCGCGAACATCGAGTACGTCGCCTCGCCCGTGTTGATGACGCCCTGCGAAAGGTCGCCGGCATCATGCCAGCCGCCACTCATCGTGATGCGCTCGTCGCCGTGCGTGGCGAACCAGTCGAGGTGATCCACGCCGTGTGAGCCCGGCACGGCGAAGCCGCATCGCTCACCGTAGAAGAAGTTGAGCGCCTTCCAGATCGTCGGCTTCCAGCTGTCGTCGCCGATCGTGAACGGCCGCGTGGTGACGTTGCCCGCCTTGAGGAGATACCGCCCGGGTGTTTCCACCGACGAGAAATTCATCTGCTGGAACGTGCCGCGCGGCGTGATCACGGCCTGGATCTTCTTCTTCAGCACGACGTCGGTCGACGAATCACCTCTCACGCGGAGGAGCTGGAACTCCGTGGCCTTGATGTCGCCGCCGAGCGCCGTCTTCGAATAGCCGCGCTGATAGCCCGTGTTGCTGAACGCGATCTTCCCCGGTGCGACGCTCCACCCCGTGTGATGATCGGCCTGCACGCGTTGCAACTCGACCCGCCCGACCTCGAAACCCACCCGATCGCCCGGCGCGGCGAGCATCTTGTTCACCCAGTAGCCGATCTCGATCATCGTCACGCGATCGCGGGCCAGCGGCTCGATCTCCCACACGACGTGCTGCCATCCATTGTCGAGCGACACGAAGTGCAGCCCCTCGCGATTGTACTTGTCGGGCACCTTCTCGGCGCCGTCGTTGTGGAGCACGATCTCGAGCGGCAGCATGGGAAAGCCCGCGACGTCCGGACGAATCCACATCGAGATGCGATTGTAGGCGCGCCAGTCCTCGCCAGCGAAACGCCGCTGGAGATTCACCGACGACAGCTTGTTGCGCGTCGGCGCCGGCGTGTCAACGAACATCTGCATGTCCACGCGAAGCACGCGCATGCCATCGCGGCCACGCTCGGCGGGAAAGGTGAGTCGTCCGGTGCCGCTGAACCGCCAGGTGGTCGAATCGCTCATGTCGTCGAGCATCCGGCTGGCGAGGACGGGCTTCCGCACCCAGGCGGATTCCGCGGAGTTCGTGAACTCGGGCGCCATGAGGGGGCGCGGTTGCTGCGCCGCGGCCGAGCCACCGGTCACGACGAACAGCAGCAGGGCGATCGTCTTCATCGCTCGAAGCTGGAACCGCAGCCGGTGCGTCGCAAGCGACCCCCCCCCAACGGTTGGCGCGCCAAGTGGCGTCCTCAGTACCACGCCAGCGCAGGCGCAGGGGAAAGCCGACCGGGATGGCGACAAGCTCGTCGTCACCACGACCATCGTAAACGCCGAACGACTGCTTATTTCGGCCAGCCCGTCTGTGGCAGGCCCGGCGTGATCTTGAGCGCGTTCTGGAAGTAGACCTTCTTCAGCACCGTGTCGGGAAGGTCGATGCCGTACAGCTTCCAAAACGCGTGATAGCCGCGATA
>JBBQDT010000278.1:0-4823 GCA_038319955.1 Gemmatimonadales bacterium
CCGCGCGCCATCGGCTTGAGGTAGCGCTCCTTCTGCGCCTCGCTGCCGAAGCTGAGCAGCATCTGCGTGGGCAGCGAGTTGTGCACGCTCATCAGCACGGCGGTGGATGCATCCGCCGTCGCGATGGCCTCGAGCGCGAGCAGGTACGACGTCGTGTCGAGTCCCAGCCCGTCGTATTCCTCGGGGATGAGCATGCCGAGAAAGCCCAGCTCACCCATCCGATGCGCCACGGCAACGGGGAAGCACGCGTCGCGATCCCACTGCGCGGCATGCGGAGCAACGTCGCCCGCGGCAAAATCGCGGGCGAGACGCTGGATCTCCTGCTGCACTTCGGTGAGCGGTGTCAGTGACATGCGGGCGATGGATTCTGTGTCGTCAATAAGTATAGAAGCCGCGGCCCGACTTCCGGCCGAGCCAGCCTGCGGCGACATACTTCCGCAGCAGCGGGCAGGGCCGGTACTTCGCATCACCGAGTCCGTCGTGCAGCACCTCGAGGATCGCGAGACAGGTATCGAGCCCGATGAGGTCCGCGAGCGCCAGTGGCCCCATCGGATGGTTCATCCCGAGCTTCATCACCGTGTCGATCGCCTCCGGCGTGCCGACGCCCTCCATCACGCAGAACACCGCCTCGTTGATCATCGGCATGAGGATCCGGTTCGCCACGAAACCCGGGAAGTCGTTCACTTCCACGGGCGTCTTGTCGAGCAGGTGGCACCACGTCACCACGCGGGCCGCTGTGGCATCCGAGGT
The DNA here is from genome assembly GCA_038319955.1 of Gemmatimonadales bacterium. GTDB lineage: Bacteria > Gemmatimonadota > Gemmatimonadetes > Gemmatimonadales > Gemmatimonadaceae > AG11. The sequence continues at coordinate 751 of JBBQDT010000278.1, forward strand.
CGCGAGGCCGCGGATGATCTCGACGAGCTGCATCACCGGAACCGGATTCATGAAATGCATCCCGATCACGCTCTCGGCGCGCTTGGTCTTCGCGGCGATCTCCGTGATGGAGATGGAGCTCGTGTTCGTCGCGAGGATGGCGCCATCGTCAGCGAGACGGTCGATGTCGGCGAAGATCCGGAACTTGAGGTCTCGATTCTCGGTTGCCGCTTCGATCACGAGGTCCGCGCCCTTCACGTCCTCCATCGACGTCGACGTCTGCAAGCGACCGAGAATCTCTGTCTTGTCCTTCTCCTCGAGCAGCGACTTCTTGATCTGGCGATCGAGGTTCTTCGCGATCGTCGCACGACCCTTCACCAGTGCCGGCTCGGCGACGTCGATCATCGTCACCTCGAAGCCGGCATGGGCGAAGACATGGGCGATGCCGTTGCCCATCTGTCCCGCGCCGATCACGGCGATGTGCTCTGTCATGCTGCTATGACTCCTCGCGGCGATGCCGCGCGTGGAAGTACGTCAATGCGCCAATCAGGCCAAGCGCGGCGACGAGTCCGCCCTCGGGCCCCCACTCACCACCACTGAGCCACGCGGGACCGGCCGATACCGCCTTGTAGAATGGCGCCTGGAACTCGATCCCACTCACGCTCGCATGCAGCGCGACAGCCATGACCCAGTTCCACGCGAAGTGCGCCATCCACGCTGCCCACAGGCTGGTGAGCGCAAGCCGCACTGTGGCGAGGAAGACGCCGGCCAGCATGACGACCACCAATGACGTCGCCGTGGAGCCCGGGTTCGCGAGGTGCAGCATCCCGAACAGCACGCTCGTTCCCACAACTGCCAAGCGTGTCCCCACGGCCTCGCGCACGACAGTGAGAAGATACCCTCTCAGCATCAACTCCTCGCCGAGCGAGGCAGGCAGGAGCACCAACGTCGTTCGAACTGCGGCGGCCATCCACGAGACATTGCCCGGTGAGGGGACAAATTGCAGCAACCCGGTGGCCACCATCACTGCGCAGGCCACGCCAATCGAGAGCGCTCCCGTCAGCCATCCCGTGACCATGGTGCGGCCATTCGCCGCTTGCCTGGACAGATCGATCGCGGCCCACGGACGCCGGTCGATCGAGCGAAGCATGAGCCACGTCGCGAAAAGGACGCCGACGAGTGTGGAGACGCCGCCCAGCTGGAGCGGATATCCCGCGCGGATGGCGAGCCACCGCAGCGGCGGCTCGACGAACGCGGACGCTGCCACGCTGCACGTGAAGACCAGTCCGACGAATGCGAGTACCCGTCCGATCGTCGCCAGGATGTTGCGCGAGCCGTCGGATGCGGCGGCGTCCGTCAGATGCCGCGGCGTCGACCCGAAAGTGCGCCGGCCACGAGCGCCTTCACGGCGTCCGCGGCGACGAACGGCACCACGCCCATGATCGCCGCGAGACCGAGGCTACCGGTGATCACTGCCAACTGCGTGAGGCCGCCGAGATACAGGACGAGAATGCCGGCCATCGCCGCCAGCGCCCGCGTGGTGTAGCTCGCCTTGCCCGAGCCGAAGCGGCCCGCGACCGCCGCAGCGACCGGATACGCGAGCAGGTAGCCGCCCGTTGGGCCAAGCAGCCGAGCGATGCCCGGCAGCCCGATGGGTGCGAACACCGGCAGTCCGACCACGCCCGCCATGAGGTAGACGAGCATCGCGACTGCGCCGTCGACGGGCCCGAGCAGCAGCCCGGCGAGCACGACGACGAGCGGCTGCAGGGTGATCGGCACCGGCGTGCCCGGAATCGGCAGCGCGAACTGTGACGCGAGGGCGAGTGCGCCGGCGGCGAGGAGAACACCCAGGGCGCGTGTGCGCGGCGTGCGGGCGGCAAGTGCGATCGTCGTCATTTACTTGTTGCTCCGGGAAACAGAGAGAGCTACGGCGTCGCCGCCACCGAGGCAAAGCGTCGCGAGACCGCTGTCGAGATTCCTGTCCTTCAGCGCATAAAGTAGCGTCGTGAGCACGCGCGCACCGCTGGCACCGATCGGATGCCCGAGCGCGATCGCGCCGCCGTTCACGTTGACCCGATTCCAATCCCAGTTGAGCCCTGCGCCGTCGGCAAGGGCCTGCGACGCGAACGCCTCGTTCGCCTCGATGAGATCGTAGTCGTTGATCGTGGTGCCAGACTTCTTCATCACGTTGTTCACCGCCGTGATCGGGGCGAAGAACAGATCCTTCGGATCGACGGCACCGGTCGCGTACGACGTGATCCACGCGAGGATGGGCAACCCGTGCGCTTCGGCATACGCCTGCGAGACGACGACGACCGCTGCGCCACCGTCGTTGAGCGAGCTCGCGTTGCCGGCCGTCACCGACGCGTCGTCGCCCTTCTCGAAGGCGGGGCGCAGCTTGGCGAGCGTGTCCGCGGTGGTGTCGCCGCGCGGGCCTTCGTCCGCACTCACGACGGTATCGCCCTTCTTGCCCTTGATCGTCACCGGCACGATTTCGTCCTTGAACCTGCCGGCGTTCTGCGCGTCCACGGCCTTGCGATGCGACGACACGGCGAACGCATCCTGCTGCTGCCGCGACACGCCAGCCTTCTTCGCGGTGTACTCGGCGTGGCCGCCCATGTGGACGTCGCACGAGGCGCACCAGAGACCATCCTTGATCACGCCATCGACCATCGTCTGGTCGCCCAGCTTGATGCCGTTGCGCATGCCGAAGACGTAGTGCGGCGCGTTCGACATCGACTCCTGCCCGCCGGCGATGATGACCTCCGCGTCGCCCGCCTTGATCGCCTGCGCGGCGAGCATCACGGCCTTGAGGCCGGAGCCGCACACCTTGTTGATCGTCATGGCGCTGACGGACGACGGGATGCCGGCCTTGAGCATGGCCTGCCGCGCCGGTGCCTGGCCGACGCCGGCCTGCACCACGTTCCCCATGATGACCTCATTGATGTCATCCATTGCGATTCCGGCGCGCTCGACGGCGGCCTTGATGGCGATGGCGCCGAGCTCCGGCGCGGACAGTGGGGAGAGTCCACCGAGGAACTTCCCGATCGGCGTGCGCGCCGCGGCGATGATGACGGGGACGCGTGATGTATCCGGCATGGCTGAGATCGCTCGAGTCAGGCCCCCGCGCGAGACGCGGCGGGGGAGACGCGAAAGCTATCCGAGGCGCCGAGTGCCGACAACGGTTCGACGTGGGCTGTCGCTACGGCACCAGCCCCGTCGCGCCGATCTGATCGAGGACGAAGGCATACCGGAACGCAGTGTCCTTGAGCGCGTCGTACCGCCCTGACGACCCACCATGCCCCGCACCCATGTTGGTGCGCATGATCAACAGGTTCGAGTCGGTCTTCGTGGCGCGCAGCTTCGCCACCCACTTCGCCGGCTCCCAATAGCCGACCCGCGGATCGTTCAACCCCGTCGTCACGAGAATCGCCGGATACGCCTTCGCCGCCACGTTGTCGTACGGGGAATACGACTTCATGTAGGCGTACGCCGCCGGATCCTTCGGGTTGCCCCACTGCAACCACTCTCCTGTCGTCAGGGGAATCGAGGCGTCGAGCATCGTGTTGATGACGTCCACGAACGGCACGTCGGCGACCACGGCCTTGAACAGGTCGGGACGCATGTTCGTCACGGCGCCCATGAGCAGACCGCCCGCGCTGCCGCCGCGAATAGCCAACCGGTCCCTCGACGTATAGCGCTCGCGCTCCAGATACTCGGCCGCGGCGATGAAGTCGGTGAACGTGTTCTTCTTCTTCATGATCTTCCCATCGTCGTACCACGTGCGGCCCATCTCCTGCCCGCCGCGGATGTGCGCGATGGCATAGACGACGCCGCGATCGAGCAGCGAAAGGTTGTTCGTCGAGAAAGTCGGATCGGTGCTGTAGCCGTACGAGCCGTACGCGTACAGCAGCATGGGCCGCTTGCCGTCGCGCACGAGCGGCTTCTTGTATACGATCGACAACGGCACCATCACACCGTCCTCGGCGCGTGCCCACGCGCGCTCGGTGGCGTACTTGCTCTTGTCGTAGCCGCCGACGACCTCCTCCTGCTTCCGCAGCGTGCTGCGCCGCTGGCGCATGTCGTAGTCATAC
>JBBQDT010000279.1:0-4700 GCA_038319955.1 Gemmatimonadales bacterium
CTTGGTCTACCGGATCGCGCCGGACGATTCTGTGCGCGTGCTCGCCGTCGCGCATTATAGGCGCAAACCTGGCTACTGGCGATCGCGCGCAGAAGCCATACCAATGATTGTGTGATGTGGCAGCGGACTCTTGGTCCACCAGCTCGAGCCGCTGCGACGCCGAGCGTTCGCGTTTGCGCCGGCCCGCATCTCTCGATGACGGTCGGCGCGGCGGTCCGGGCTTTTGCGCTAGACACCGACCGCATCTTCTCACGGGGTGAGTATGACGGGAAAGCAGTACCGGCTGATTGGCCCGGATGGACAGGAAGTATTGAGCGATGTGCCTGGCACTCTGGGCGGCAACCGACGACGACGGATCTATGGTCAGCTCGACTGTCGGAGCGCCGTCGGGGCGCTGCCAACGGGGTACGCGAAGCATCGCGTGTTCTTCGCCGATGAAGCGACCGCGCTTGCGGCCGGGTATCGGCCGTGCGGGACGTGCATGCGGGAAGAGTACCGCGCGTGGGTCGAAGCTTCCCTGCGCTCGGGGCAGTTATAGCCACACCGCACGGTGTCTAACGCGACTCTATGAGATTGAGAGTCATGTGTGACTCGCGCCGATCAGCCTCTCGCTGACGCTCCTGCTCGAGCACAGCTTCACCGCAACCTTCGCGGGAGGCGTTCATGACGTTCGTTGGCTTCGATGTGCGCAAGCGCTACGTCACCGCCTGCGCGCTCGATGCGGGCGGCGAGATCATTGCCGAAGTCAAGCAGCTGGACACCTCGATCGCGGTCGTACTCGCGTGGCTCCGCGCGTTGCCTGGCCCGGTGACGGTTGGCGTGGAAGCGACACTCGGGCGATGCGGCGCCGGCGGCAGTTGCTGCGCGGGCGCGCCTTCCTGGTGCGCGAGCGCACGCGCATCAAGAATCGAATTCATGGACACTTGACTGCCGAGAATTTGGTCTCGCCGGCCGCGGACCTGTACGGCAAAGGCGGACGTGCGTGGCTTGGGACTTAACCGAGTCTCCGGAGTTCCCTAGGCGGTTCAAGGTCAGCAACGAACTGTTTCGATCTGAGCAAGTCGAGCGTCGACGGCGTCTCTCAGCTCGTGGGCCGGACGGCCGGCAGTTGCCCCCCGTGTTCAACTTCGACGATCGTGCGCAGATCGGTGCGGAGCGCCTCCATGCGCTCCTTGCTCGTCACGTTCGCCCATTCCACTTCCAGGCCGCGATAGATCGCCTCTACGGCGACGAGGAGCTTTCGGCCCCTGGCGGTGATGGCAATTGTCTTCGCGCGTGCGTCGTCGCCGTGCGGTTTCCGCCTCACGTATCCGCCGCGCTCCATCACATCGATGAGCTTCGACGCCGCTTGCTTTGTGACGCCGAGCAGGAGCGCGATGTCCACACCGGTTCCTGGCTGTTCGCGCAACGCAAGCAGGACGTACCCAAACGCTGGACGGACGTCGGCGTAGCCCTCCGCCGCGAGGCGAACGTGTAAGGCGTCGATGAGCTGCCGATACGCCAGCGCGAGGAGACGTGCTAATGGAATTGGGGACGCACGCTCTCGCTTCACTGCGCCCACGGGGGTACGAACGTGGTGCCATCGACGAGACGCGCCTCACCCCCGACCGGCATGCAACAGATGGCGTGCAGCGGCTCCTCGCCCGCGACGCTGATCTCGAACGAAGTATTGCGCGGGATGACGATCGCGGCGCCGACGGAGGCCTCGCGCACGTCGTCGCCCAAGCGAACCATGGCGCGTCCCGCAAGGACCACAAACACCTCTTCGCGCGTCACCTGGTGGGGCGTGGCCGGATGACCCGGCGCGATCTCGACCCGCCACACGCTTGTCTCGGTCGAACCCCGAGCCGGCGTGGCGAGCGAGGTAAACTGGGCACTGCCGACCGCGTGGGTTGGCGACGGGGGCGCAGGAAGAACTGGCATGACAAACTCCCATGATATAATAGTCAATGTCCTTGACTATATCCGGAAACGGCTGGCTAGTCAATGGGGTTGACCAGCACGTGGTGGCCACGCTGACCACGCCCCTCTCGACTCCGACCCCTGGAGCCGTGCATTCTCGACGCGGTTCAATTCCGCTCCGCGCTCGTGTGATCCATCACGCGCGTTCGAGCAGACGGACGATGCCGCGGATGGCGCCGGCTCCGCTCGTGCATTTATTTGACTCGTCCGCAGCTGAACTTGTGCGTTCATGCCGCAGCACAGAATGCAGGAGGGTAGAGTGAACCAGGCCTCCCATTGGGAGCAGGTCTATCGCACGAAGGAGTCGGACCAGGTGAGCTGGTTTCAGCCCGAGGCGAGACTCTCGCTCGCCTTGATTCAGCAAGCGGCGCCCTCACGCGATTCGGCAATCATCGATGTCGGCGGCGGTGCGTCGACGCTGGTGGACGGCCTCCTCACCGCTGGATATCACAGCATTACGGTGCTGGACCTCTCCGTGGCCGGCCTTGCCCAAGCGCAGAGACGCCTCGCGGATGCTGGACGCTCAGTGGCCTGGCAGGACGCCGACGTCCTGACGATCGACTTACCCGCCGCCGCATTCGATGTATGGCATGATCGGGCAGTCTTTCATTTTCTCACAGACCCGACAGATCGTGCGCGATACGTCGCCCAGGTACGCCATACGGTCAAGCCCGGTGGATTCGTCCTCGTGGCCACGTTTGCCGAGGACGGTCCGACGCGATGCAGCGGCCTCGAGGTGGCCCGCTATTCCCCGGAGACGCTGCACGGCGAGTTCGGCAATGACTTTCGTCTCGTGGAGAGCCGTCGCGAGGAGCACCGCACGCCGTGGGGCACGCAGCAGGAATTCACGTACTGCCTCTGTCGCTACGAACCGCATGCCTTGCTGCGACATGCGGCATAGCGTTCGATTGCACCAATCGGGCGCGCTGCGCAACACTCCAACCATGCCGGAGCACGCGTCCCTCGGGATGGTCCTCCTGATCCACGTGCGCTGACCGCGGTCGGCGCGCGAGCGGAATAACGATGCGCTGCTGACGGCAGGGCTTGCGCGGGCATTCATCGCAGGCACGTTCCGGTGGGTGTCGTATCCAACCCGCCGCCCGATTCCATATCCATCCCATGCCCTACACCATGCGCCAGACTTCACCACATGCCCCGAGGTACCGGTCCACGAGTCTCCTTCGGATAGCAGTGATCTTCGCGCTTGCGCAACCCTTCGCCGTGCGCGGGATGCACGCGCAGTCGCCAGCAACACTCAATCCGACGGCAGCGTTGCTCGTTGAACTCATTCGTGTCAACACGAGCAATCCGCCTGGAAACGAAGGTCTGCTCGACGACCTCCTCGCCCCGAAGTTCAAGGCGCTCGGCTTCGAGGTCGACATCTTCCCGACACCGCAGCCCGGAAAGTCGCACTTCATTGCCCGGCTGCGCGGCGATGGATCCAAGAGGCCATTGCTCATCGCGGCGCACGCGGATGTCGTTGGCGTCGAACGAGAGAAGTGGAGCGTCGAGCCATTCGCGGGTGTCGTGAAGGACGGCAGTGTCTACGGCAGGGGTGCGATTGATTTCAAGGGTGGGATGGCGGTGTTCGCTCGCGCCGCCATGATGTTGGCCGAACAGAAGATCCCCTTGTCGCGCGATGTCATCTTCATGGCTGAAGCCGACGAAGAAGGTGCTCCGTTCAACACGGCCTGGCTGGCGAAGGAGCACTTCGCAAAAATGGATGCCGAGTTCGTGCTGAACGAGGGCGGCTGGATCATCAAGGACGACAAGGGGAAGCCGCAGTACGTCAGCATCTCCACCGCAGATAAATCGTCCGTGCAGATTGTGCTGACGGCGCGCGGCACGTCCACGCATTCCTCGATGCCGCGCCCCGACAATGCCATCTTCACGCTGAACCGGGCGATGGTGAAGATTGCAGACTACGAAACCGCCGTGCAGCTCACGGCAAGCACACGGCAGTTCTTCTCCACGCTCGCCGATGTCAGTGCACCACCATTGTCCCGGGCGTTCCGCGATCTCGTGGGCGGTACGCCAGCACAGGTACGCGCCGCTGACAAGGTGATCAGCAAGGATCCGCTGCTGCACGCGATCATGCGCAACACGTACGCGCCAGTGCTCATGACTGCCGGATTTCGTTCCAACGTCATTCCCGGTTCGGCGGAAGCGACCATCAACGTGCGTACGATTCCCGGCACGACGGCAGCAGCCATCGTCGCCGAACTCACCAGAGTGGTGAATGATCCGCGCGTAGACATCAAGGCGACATCGCCCGTCGCGGCGCCGGCTGGCGCTGCCGCTGCATCCATGCCGACGATGATGGAGTCACCCACGAACACCGAGTTATACAGGGCGCTGGAACGCGAAGCGAAGGCTGCGTATCCCGGTGCGCGGGTGACCCCCTACCTCTTCCAGGCCGGTACGGACGCCGGTGCATGGCGCAGCCGCGGTATTCCGGTGTATGGCATCTATCCGTACGCCATCACCGCCGACGAGCTCACCCGTATGCACGGCAACGATGAACGCGTGAGCATCGCTGCGTTGCAGCAAGGGACCGACATGATTTTCCGCACACTCGTCAGCGTCGCCGGCAAGCGCTAGGTCTCAGACCGCCTGAATAGTACGTAAAGATGTGACGAGAGGGACGGCGAGGCGTCTGGGAGGTATGTCACGTCCTCCTTTGCCGTTTCGATTGCGCCCGCGCGACCGGACTGAGTTGGAAGGGATGTTGCGCGGTG
>JBBQDT010000280.1:0-4668 GCA_038319955.1 Gemmatimonadales bacterium
GATCCGCGCACGAAGATGGCGTGGTATGACGCATACATGACGGACGTCAATGCGACGCGCACCGCGCGCTGGAAGCCGTTCGTCTACTTCTCGCGCTATCCGTCGTACAGCGGCCGCCACATCAACATCGACAGCGCGGGCCGACGCATCACGCCGCAGCCGAACATGCCCGCCGTTCCGGCCGCTCGTGTGTTTTTCTTCGGCGGCTCGACGATGTGGGGCACCTCGCAGCGCGATCACAAGACGATTCCCGCCGAGGCGTCGCGCCGGCTCCAGACGCTCGCAGGGCCGAGTCGGCGCATCGAAGTCACGAACTTCGGCGAGAACGGCTACGTGATGACGCAGGAACTCATCGAGTTGATGCTGCAGCTGCGGAAGGGCAACGTTCCGGATGTCGTCGTCTTCTTCGACGGCATCAACGACGCGGGCGCGACGGTGCAGTGGGGCGAAGGTGGCAACACCCAGAACGAGTCCAAGCGCGTGTCCGAGTTCGCGATGGGTCGCAAGCTCGATCGCAGCGGCGCGGAGCGCGGAATCCGTCGCGACCTCCGCGCGCTCGGGATTCTCGCCATAGCGAGCACGGAACAGTTCGAGCTGCTCCAGAAGCTTAAGACGATGACGCCCAGACAGCCAAAGCGATTCGTATCTGCCGATTCGGGCGCGCGCAGTACCGTGCGCTACTATACGGCGAACGTGCGGCTCGTCGAAGCGCTGGCGGCGGAATACGGCTTCACGCCGATCTACGTCTGGCAGCCCACAGTGCACACCACCGACAAGACGCTCACGCCATTCGAAACGCGACTGATGCGCGTCATCAAGGCCGACCCCTTCAACTCGCGGCTGCGTGAAGTGCATCTCGCCATCCCCTCGATGCTCGATTCGATCATGCCTCCACTGGTCCCAGGCCGCTACGTCGACGCGTCCCGGCTGTTCAAGGGCGACACCACCCACATCTACGTCGATCGCGTGGGACACAACTCCGAAGAGGCCATTCCGACGATCGTCGATGCCTTCTGGCCGGTGCTCCAGCTCGAGGTGCAGCGCAAGCTCGGCAAAGTCATCGCTGCACAGCCTGTGACCACCGCACCGTCGCGGGTCCTGAGCGCGCGCGGGATGGCACTCCAGTAGTGCCGCGACGCACCCTTCCGTCGTCTGAATAGGGCATTCTTCTACCCAAATTGCGCGGCAACCCACCCATGGCTCACGAGTACGTCCTCGGACTCTCCGCCTACTACCACGACAGCGCTGCGTGCCTCCTGCGCGACGGCGACATCGTCGCTGCGGCGCAGGAAGAGCGGTTCTCGCGCAAGAAGGGCGACGAGCGCTTTCCGGTGCATGCCGTGGACTACTGCCTGCGCGAAGCCGGCATCACCCACGCCGACCTCACGCATGTGGGCTTCTACGACAAGCCACTGCTCAAGTTCGAGCGGATCCTCGAGACGTACCTCTCCGTGGCGCCCGCAGGCTTTCGCTCGTTCCTGATGGCCGGCCCGATGTGGGTGAAGGAGAAGCTCTTCACCGACAGGGACCTGCGAAAGAACCTGGGCGGGTACGAGGGGATGATGCTCTATGCGGAGCATCATGAGTCGCATGCGGCAAGCGCATTCTTTCCGTCGCCGTTCGAGGAAGCCGCCATCCTGACCATGGACGGCGTGGGCGAGTGGGCGACGGCCACCACCGGCGTCGGCAAGGGCGCCGATCTCCAGATCCTGCGCGAGCTCCGCTGGCCCGATTCGCCCGGCCTGCTCTACTCGGCGTTCACGTACTATACCGGCTTCAAGGTCAACTCCGGCGAATACAAGGTCATGGGCCTCGCGCCCTACGGTGAGCCGAAGTACGTGGACCTGATCTACAAGCACCTGATCGACCTCCGCGAGGACGGGTCGTTCACGATGAACCAGAAGTACTTCAACTACCTGAGCGGCCTCACGATGACCAACGAGGCCTTCAACGACCTGTTCGGCGGACCGCCGCGCGTGTCCGAGACGAACCTCACGCAGAAGGAGATGGATCTCGCGCGCTCGGTGCAGGTCGTCACCGAGGAGATCGTCATGCGCATGGCGAAGTCGGTCCATGCGGAGACGGGGATGGACAATCTCTGTCTCGCCGGCGGCGTTGCGCTCAACTGCGTGGCGAACGGCAAGCTGCTGCGCGATGGGCCCTTCAAGAAGCTCTGGATTCAACCCGCGGCCGGTGATGCGGGCGGCGCACTGGGCGTCGCGACGCTCATCTCGCACCGCTACCTGAAGCGTCCCCGCGTGGTGACGCCGGGCAAGGACAGCATGAAGGGCGCGTATCTCGGACCGTCGTTCACCCCCGACGAGATCGAGGCGTTCCTCAAGAAGACCGGCGCGTCGTACGAACGACTCGATCGCGACACGATGATGGAGCGCGTGTCGAAGCAGATCGCCGACGAGAAGATCATCGGCTGGTTCAATGGCCGCATGGAGTTCGGTCCGCGCTCCCTGGGTTGCCGCAGCATCATCGGCGACGCGCGGAGCCCGCGCATGCAGGCGCAGATGAACATCAAGATCAAGTTCCGCGAGGGCTTTCGTCCCTTCGCGCCCAGCGTGCTCGAGGAGCACGTGAGCGAGTACTTCGAGATGGACTGCGAGTCGCCGTACATGCTGCTCGTGGCGCCGGTGAAGAAGGAGCGACAGATCGCGATGCCCCACGGCGGTGACAAGGTCTGGGGCATCGAGCAGCTCAATCTCCTGCGCTCCGACATTCCGGCCATCACGCACATCGACTACTCGGCACGCGTGCAGACGGTGAGTCGCGAGACGAACCCCGACTACTACGACCTCATTGATGCGTTCCGTGAGCTCACGGGATGCGCCGTGGTCGTGAATACATCGTTCAACGTCCGCGGCGAGCCGATCGTCTGCTCGCCGGAAGACGCCTACCGCTGCTTCATGCGGACGCACATCGACAGTCTCGTCCTCGGGCCGTTCCTGCTCGAGAAGGCGAGCCAGACCGAATGGAAGGAGGACGCAGAATGGCAGAACGAATTCCAGCTCGATTGACCGCGGCCGAGGGACGCAAGTTCGGCTTTACCGTCGGCTTCGCATTCCTGGCGCTGGGAGGGTTCGCGATGTGGCGCGGCAAGCAACGCACCTCGATGGTGCTGCTGAGCCTCGGCGGCGTGCTCGTCGTCGCGGCGCTGCTCGTCCCGACACTGCTCGGCCCCGTCGAGCGTGCGTGGATGGGCCTCGCGCACGCCATCTCGAAGGTGACGACGCCCATCTTCATGGGCATCGTGTACTTCGTCGTGATGACGCCGATCGGTTTCCTGCGCCGCAGGAGTGCCGGCAAGATGGGCGCGCCGAAGAGCTCAGCAGTGACCAACTGGGACGCACACACTCCCGCGGTGGCGGTCCGCGAGAGCATGGAACGTCAATTCTAGAACCTCGGAGATAGTCGTGGCACAGGTACAAGGCGGCTTGCTCGGCGAGCTGTGGGCATTCATGCGGGAGCGGAAGAAGTGGTGGCTCCTGCCCATCCTGATCGTGTTGTTGACGCTTGGCGCGCTACTCGTGTTCGCGCAGGGCTCGGCGCTGGCGCCGTTTATCTACACGATTTTCTAGCCGCGAACGAGTCCACGCAGGGCGCGGGCGGCGGTGCCCATGAGGTTCATCGCGTCACGGGGGCGGGCGATCGCCCCCGGGTCGTGGCGGACGGCCGTCCGGAGTGCACGAAAGGCGAGACGGCCCTCTCCCGCATCGGCGAGTTCGCGCGCGGTCGGTTGCCAGAGTGAGCGATGACGGGACTGCGCGCTCGCTGCGTCGGTGATCCACTCGTGCGCGCCCGCGGGTAGCTGCTGGGGCAGCACAACGCGCTCCTTGACGAGGTTCGGGGCGGGACGCTCATAGACGGACAGATACCCGTCGGCCATCTGCGACAGGCTGAAGCGCGCAGCGACCGCTTCCACTCGCCGAGCACAACGCGCGAGCGATGGCGGATTGGCGGCGATGAAGTCCTCCACCAGCGTCACGACGTCAGCATCCGTGGCGGTGGCGGGAAAGGTGACGCCGTACTCGGGCAGAATCGCCTCCCGGAGTCCGAGCACGTCCGTCCCGATTGTCGGCGCGCCGGCGGCCGCTGCCTCGATGGCGACGAGCCCGAACGCCTCGTAGCGCGACGTCATCAGCACGACACCGCCCGACGCCGCCACGGCTTGATAGAACGCCGGGATCTCTGCCATGGTGAGTCGCTTCCATTCGTCGTAGGCGACCTGCGCGTACTCTGGCCCAACGAAGTCCTGCGGCGACGAGCCCGATCCGTCAGCCACCCAGATGCGAAATCCCCTGGCTTTGAGCGCAGCGGCCACACGCGTGAAGCGGGCAAAGTCCTTTTGCTTTATGTCCGACGCTCTCCCGATCCACGCCACGATCGGCGCGCCGGAATCGATGCCTGTGGGCAGCGCGAATCGCTTGACGTCGACGCCGGTGTAGATCAGGTCGACGGCAAGATCGGTGTACGGCTGTTCGAGCATGACCATATCCTGCGAGACTGCGGTCAGCGCGTGACAGGTATTGGCGTTCCAGGCGCGGCCGACGGAACCGTGATTGGTGGCCACCAGCTTGTAGTTCGCGTTCAGCAGCGTGAGGGCGTGCGTCCACCGTTCGCCGGTGGGGACCTGCACGTCGTCGTACCGCTCACGATCGA
>JBBQDT010000281.1:0-4629 GCA_038319955.1 Gemmatimonadales bacterium
TTCGGCGGATCAAGAACCACAAGCACCTGCCCTTGCTCAAGCAGGCCTTACAACGCACACTCCCGACGACGAAGTCCGCTGCGGCGTAAGCCGCTTCACGCCGGCACCGCCTGAATGTCAACTAGGCGAGGGACACTCTCCCGCACGCTGCCCGAATCCGGCTGGACGCATCCCGCCGCGATCTTCATGAGTGTCGACTTCCCAGCGCCGTTGCGGCCAAGTAGCACCCGAACTTCGCCAGCCACAGCACGCAACGAACCGGACGTCAGCACACGGCGCGCTCCGTACGATTTCGCTACGCAGTCGGCCTCGAGCACCGAGCTCACGGGTAGGCTGTCGCCAGAGCCGACAGCACCCATTCCGCGACAATAGCAGGAACAGCGAAGAACGCGACACATGCGCCCTCGGACACGCCAAGGTTCGCGATCAGTATCCGCTCGTGTCGCCGACGAAGATCCACCATGCCGACGGCAACACACGCCACAATCAGCATCGAGGTGGACCACAGGCCCACGTGCAGCGGGTTCACACCAGCGAGCTTGAAGACTGCACTCGCGAGCAGCCTGACGCCGAGCCAGAGTAGAACTCCTCGAATGGCAAAGCGCGCGATGATCCGATCGTTCGGTCGCATGGGGACGGGTGGGGTTTCGCTGCTACCCGCGCCCATGCGCTCTGTGCCATTCTCGATGACCCTTCAGACATCCTCGAGACTCGACCTTGACACTGAGCACCCTAATCGACGCCGACGCGACCCTTCGCCGCTTTCCGAAGACGCTCCGAATCGAATCCGATGCCGTCCCTGAACACGGTCACCACATCATGGATCGCGCGTGGTGTCGCGATGGGATCGCCGCGCGGACGATCATCAGGTCCGCCGCCTTTCCAACGGCCACGGATCCGGTGCGTCCATCGATGCCGAGAATGCGCACGCCATTGAGGGTCATCACCTTGATGCCATCTCTGGTGAAAAGCCCGCCTGAACGAGCCGCTCGTAGTTCCGAAGGTTGCCAATAGTTGGCGCGTCTGGGCACTCGCCGTGTTCGCGGTGATCAACGTTCCGGCGAAGAGCGCGAGAGCGCCGAATTTTCTCGATTTCATGTTGAACCTCTTATGTGGCAGGCCGTTGCGCAATTCGCCCAATCGGCTCACTATCAACCCTTCACCTTTGTCATTTCGGGGGAGCATCATGAAGACCCTTCACGTAGCGATTCTCGCGCTGGCCCTGCCGGTGGGACTTGCCGCTCAGACGCCGCCCGCTGGCCCGCCGGCAAATCCGGTCACCGCGGTGTTCCGGAGCCGGACGATGGGCCTGCAGCGAAACCTCGCCCAGGCGTTCGACTCCATTCCCGAGAGCAAGTTCGGTTACCGGCCCACGCCGGCACAGCTCACCATCGGGTACATCGCCCAACACCTCGCGAGTGACAACTACTTCTTCTGCAACAACTTCGGCGCGATGAAGGCCACGGTGTCCCCGAAGGACAGCACGACGCCCGATTCGGTCAAGGCCACATGGCCGAAGGACTCGCTTGTGGCGAAGGTCAAGGCGTCGCTCACCTTCTGCGAGAACGCCTTCGCGCAGCTCGACGACGCAAAGCTGGCCGACCAGATCTCCATGACCTTCAACGGCACAACGCGGAACTCCACACGTGCCAGCATGGTGCTCGGGCACGCGCTCGACATGGCGGATCACTACAGCCAGCTGGCGAACTACATGCGCCTCAACAACATCCTTCCGCCCACCGCGCTGCCGCGGCCGGGCCGTGGCGGGGGCGGTGACTGACAGGGCGTAGGGCCGCGCTACTTGCGCGTGCGAACGAATGGTCGGATGCGAGCCGTCCCGCGTCATTGTTCGAGCGCGCGAATCTTGATGTTTCGGTAGTGCACTTCGCTTCCCGGATCGTGCCCTTGCAGCGCGATCGTTCCGCCGGTGAGCCGAGTTGCTGCGGAATCCGGCTCGGTATAGTCCACGACCTTGCGGCCGTCGATCGCGACCTGCACGCGACGGCCGCGCACGGTGATGTCCATGGTGAACCATTCGTTGTCGCGGCCTGCCTCGCGGACGTCCTGGACGGCGTAGAGACTGCCTGTGCGCCGCCAATCGGAGTGCGAGTTGTTGACCTGCACTTCGTAGCCGCGCGACGGCCAGTCCGTCTCCTGATACGCCGTGCGAATGAAGATGCCCGAGTTCGCGCCCGGCTTCGTCATGATGTCCGCCTTGAACTCGAAGTTCGTGAAATCGTGGCTCATGACGGGACCCTTATAGAAGAGGTGCGCCCGCGGACCATGCACCACGATTTCCCCGTTCGCCACGCTGAAGGTGGCCGGATTCTCGCTCGCTCTCCAACCCGAGAGCGTGCGTCCGTCGAAGAGTGAGACCCAGTCGTCCGACTGTCTTGCACGGGCCGCAGACGAGCAGGCGACGATTCCGGCCACGAGGGCGGCGCATCGAACGAGGTTTTTCATCTTCTGCGACTCGAGTGATGGGAGGTTGACGCGCCAACTCAGCTCACCGCAGCCTTCACGAGCGCAGCAATCTTCATCTCGTTGGCGGCGTTGAGTTCCGTCAGCGCGAAGGCAGTTGGCCACATGTGACCATCGTCGAGGTTCGCCTTGTCGCTGAAGCCGAGTGTGGAGTACCGCGTCTTGAATTTCTGAGCGCCCTGGAAGAAGCAGACGACGTTACCGCCCATGGCGTACGCCGGCATGCCGTACCAGAGTTTCGGCGCAAGCCTTGTTCCGCTCGCCAGGATGATGTCGTGCAGTCGCTCGGCCATCGCGCGATCCGAATCCTGCATCGACGCGATCATCGCGAGCACTGCGCTCTCGTCGTCAGCCTTTGTGGTCTTCCTTGCCGCCATGATGTCCGCCACCTCGATCAGCATGAAGGACGAGCGCCGACACGGCATACTCTTTCGACATGGGCTCACTCCCTCTCAGTCTGCTGTCGTCGCGCGCGAAAATCCAGAATTGGAATTGGAGTGGTCATCTTCGCTCACGAGAAGGGGCTGCACTGATCGTGACGTAGTATCCGTCGGGATCCCGCAGAGAGAACTCCGCAGTCTGCGTATTCGGGTTCACGTGCGACTCCTCTGCGAGCGGGGCGGGGAGAGTGCGTGCCCTCTTCAGCGCCATCTCGTAGTCATCGACACGGAAGAACAGGATGAGCCCATTGCCCGGTGCCGCGTCGCTCGGACTCATCAGCGAGGGATGCTCGTGCGCGCCCCACTGATGAAGGCAGAGGAGCACCGTGCCATCCGTATCCACTATCTGACCAAAGTGGTCGTGGTCTGGACCTGACTCGCGTTGGCCGAAGAGCGTCTGGTACCATTTGAAGCTGTCGGCAACGTCGACCACGCCGATGATCGTCCATGTGCGTTTCATCGCATGGCCACTGAGGGTCAACCACCGGTTGCCGAGGGGGTCCCCACTCAATGGAACCAGGGACGCGGGAATACGTATGGAGTGACGGGCGCAGAATTGTCGCTCTCAGGCCGGACTCGCGTTGTCGGCCCATTCTATCGGAGGATCGATGCGCATTCTATGGACGTTGGTCAAGGTCGTCGTCGGACTCGCCATCGCGATTCCGCTTGGAATCGCCGCGCTGGCGATTTCACTTGGCATCCTCGGCGGCCTGCTCGGCCTCGCGGTGCTGGTGCTCAAGCTCGCGTGCGTTGGCCTTGTCGGATATGGGGTGTTCCGAGTCGCTCGAGCGCTGTTCGGCACCTCGTCGAAGCCGCAGGCGCAGGTCATGCGCGAGCTTCGACCGGCCGACCCATATTACGAAGCAGCGATGCGGGAGCTCGACACGGAGATGGGCGTCCACAGAAGCCGATAGATCTCTCGAGCGGAGGGACTCACCGGTCCACCGCGGTGCTGCTGCCTCGGGGCAGCGACCGCGGGTGGACCGGCACGCGTCTCATAGCGCTGTGACTACTTCGCGGAACTGGTCTTTCGCGATGGGTCGTCGGCGGCGTTGACATACGTCATCGCGAATGGACCCATCGCCGTCACCTGCACGACCGTATGCCCCTTCGCGCGCGCGTAGTGATTCATCTTCGCCGGCGCCGTCACGAACCCGCCGACGGCCAAGGTCGTCACGTGTCCCGCGTCGAACTTGTCCCCCATCCCCACGAGGAACGTTCCGTGGATTACCGTGATGTGCTCGTCGGTGGGATGGAAGTGCGCTGGGATCGTGTAGGCATTGGGGAAGTCCAACCGCACGGTGAACAACTCCGCCTTGCCCGGGTCGCCCTGCATCACCGCCATCTTCGCCCCCTTCGGGAATACGGCCGGCGCCGGTCCCCACTTCATCGAAGGTACCTGGGCCGACGCGGTGCTGGCTCCGATCGCAATCGTGAATGCCACGAGGGCTACTCTGTCGAAACGCATTGTGTGTCTCCTTGCTCTGGGTGTTGAAGGTCACGGACGCGCGACAGCCGTCCGTCGGACTTACGCCATGTACAGCTCCCACGCGATCCCATCGGGATCCTTGAACGCCACGTAGTTCTTGCCGAGCGTGCTGTCGAGCTTCACGCCGGTGTTCTCGATCCCGGCGGACGTCAGCTCACTCGCCACCCGGCGCAGCTCACCCTCGTCGGTACAGGCCAGGGCCACATGATCGAGGCCCAC
>JBBQDT010000282.1:0-4577 GCA_038319955.1 Gemmatimonadales bacterium
TATTTTCTCGACGCGTCGCTCAACCTGCCGCTCTTCAAGATCGTCGCGGAAATCGGCCAGGTGTCGGGCGGCACGGTGCAGACGTACAACGGATTCTCGGGTGGACGCGCCGACAAGAGCCAGCAGTACTTCTCGGCCGGCATCCGCTTCGGCATCTGATCGCATGACGGCGAGCGCGCGCGCAGTCGCGCCGGACGATGGCGCATACATGCGTCGCGCGCTCGCGCTTGCCGAACGTGGATGGGGACAGACGGCTCCGAACCCGATGGTCGGCGCCGTCGTCGTACGCGACGACATCGTCGTCGGGGAAGGGTGGCACACGCGGTACGGCGCGGCACACGCGGAGATGGAGGCGCTCCGGGCTGCCGGCGACCGCGCTCAGGGGGCAACGCTCTACGTCACGCTCGAGCCCTGCAATCATCAAGGGCAGACGCCGCCCTGTTCCGAGGCGATCATCGCTGCCGGCATTCGCCGCGTCGTCGCCGCCACCGCAGATCCGCATGAGGTCGCGAAGGGCGGTGCGGCCCACCTGCGCGCTCATGGCATCGACGTCGTGCTCGGCCTCGAGGACGATGCGGCGCGGGAGCTCAACGCGGCATTCTTTCACGCGCTCGGCTCCGATCGCGCGTTCGTGCAGCTCAAGGTTGCGCTGTCGATCGACGGCGCCATCTCCGACTACACGCGGCATCGCGGCTGGCTCACCGGCTTCGCGGCGCGCCAGGAAGTCCATCGGCTCCGCGCCGGCTCGGACGCCGTGGCCATCGGCATCGGCACCGCGCGCACTGACAATCCCGAGCTCACCGTGCGGGACCACGCGCCCGCACCGCGGATCGCTCCAGCGCGCGTCGTCTTCGACACATCGGCGCGGCTGCCACGCACATCGCGGCTGGTCCAGTCGGCCCGCGAGCAGAGCACCATCGTCGTTTGCTGGGCGCCGGATCCCGCGCACGCGGCGGCGCTCGAGCATGCGGGGGTGACGCTCGTGCACGCGGCCACGCTGCCTGACGCGCTGGTTGCCTTGCGGGTCGCCGGCATCCGCTCCCTGCTCGTGGAAGGCGGCGCCGCGCTCGCCACTTCGTTTCTCCAGGAGGCATTGGTGGACCGCCTGATTATCTTCCGGGCACCCATCATCCTCGGGACCGGTTCGCTCAATGCCTTCGCCGGGCTGCCGTCGGCCACGCTGGGGACCGCCGGTCGCTGGCGTCTCACGCAGACGAAGCGCTTCGGCGATGACGAGATGACGGTTTACGCGCCTCCATCGTGAGGGCAGGAGCTATTTGAATTGTTCACCGGACTGGTAGACGACGTCGGCGTCATCGAGCGCGTCGAGCGGACCGAGGCGGGACGCTCGCTCTGCATCGCGTGCGGATACGACGAGGTCGTCGATGGTGAGAGCATCGCGGTGAATGGCGCGTGCCTCACGGTGCGCGAGTCCGGCCCCGGTTGGTTCGCCGTCGCGGCGGTCGTCACCACGCTCGGCCGCACGACCATCAACGACTGGACCGTCGGCCAGCGGGTCAACCTCGAGCGTGCCATGAAGCTCGGTGACCGGCTTGGCGGACACATCGTGCAGGGTCACGTCGACGACGTTGCCGTCGTGCAGCACATCGAGCGCGTCGACGACGCGATCCTCGTCGACCTCCGCATCCCCGACGACCTCGTGTCGTTGATGGTCCTGCACGGCTCGGTGACCATCGACGGCGTGAGCCTCACGGTGAACGCACTGCCCGAGCCGGGGATTGTTCAGCTGTCACTCATCGAATACACCTGGCGACACACGACGCTTGGCGCGCTGGCAGTTGGGCAGCGCGTACACGTCGAGGCCGACATGCTCGGCAAGTATGTGCGCCAGCTCGTCACGCCCTATCTGGCACTCTAGCTATGTCATTCAATACAGTCGAACAGGCCGTGGCCGACATCGCGGCGGGAAAGCTCATCATCGTCGCCGACGATGAGGATCGCGAGAACGAAGGAGACCTGATCGGCGCCGCGCAGCTCATCACGCCGGCCTCGGTGAACTTCATGCTGAAGTATGCGCGCGGCATGCTCTGCGTGGCGCTGCCGGGCGAACGAGTCGACCAGCTCGACCTGCCGCCGATGGCCGAGACCAACCTCGACCAGTATCGCACAGCGTACACGGTCAGTGTCGATGCGTCCACGCGCTTCGGTGTCACCACTGGCATCAGCGCGCAGGACCGCGCGACGACGATTCGAACGCTCGTCGATCCGGCGACCGTGCCGGCTGACCTGCGTCATGGTGGACACGTGCATCCGCTTCGTGCGCGCGATGGCGGCGTGCTCCAGCGCGTCGGCCATACGGAAACCGCGGTCGATCTCGCGCGGCTGGCCGGTGTATATCCGGCAGGTGTTATCTGCGAGATCCTCAACGATGACGGCACGACCGCCAGGCGTCCGCAGCTCGAGGCGTTCGCGGCGGAGCATGGGCTCAGCTTCATCACCGTCGCGCAGCTCGTCGCGCATCGGTTGAAGAACGAGCGTCTCGTGCATCGCATTGCCGAAGCGCGCCTGCCGACGAACTTTGGCACGTGGAAGATCGTCGGCTACAAGAACGACGTCGACGCGCATGAGCATGTGGCCATCGTGTATGGCGAGATCGGGGACGGTGAGAACACGCTCGTCCGCATGCACTCCCGTTGCCTCACCGGTGACGTGTTCCACTCGATGCGCTGTGACTGCGGCTGGCAGCTCGAAACCGCCATGCAGATGATCCAGACGGAAGGTCGCGGGGTCATCGTGTATCTGGACCAGGAAGGGCGGGGCATCGGCCTGCTCAACAAGCTCAAGGCGTACGAACTCCAGGACGCGGGCGCCGACACCGTCGAGGCGAACGAACGTCTCGGCTTTGCGCCCGACCTCCGCAATTACGGCATCGGTGCGCAGATCCTGCTCGATCTCGGACTCAAGTCCATTCGCCCCATCACGAACAATCCTCGCAAGATGGTGGGCCTCGAAGGCTACGGTCTTCGCGTCGACGAGCGCGTCGGCATCGTGCAGCCGGAGAACGCAGAAAACTCCGGCTACATGGGCACCAAGCGCGACAAGCTCGGTCACCTGCTCGCCTCCTGATCCACCATGGCTGAATTCAACGGCGTTCCCAACGGAGACGGACGGCGCTATGCCGTGCTCGCCTCGCGTTTCAACAACAGCATCACGAGCAAGCTGGCCGACGGTGCGATGGACGCGCTCGTGCGGCACGGCACCGCGTCGGAAGACGTGGATCTCGTCTGGGTGCCGGGCGCGTGGGAGCTTCCCTTTGCCGCGCGGCGGCTCGCGGCCACGGAGCGCTACAACGCCATCGTCGTGGTGGGCGCCGTGATTCGCGGCGACACGCCCCACTTCGACTACATCTGCGCCGAGGCGTCGCGCGGACTCGCTGACGCAAGCACGGAATACGAGATCCCCATCGGATTCGGCCTGCTGACGACGGACAACATGGAGCAGGCCGAGGCGCGCGCTGGTGGCGAGCATGGCAACAAGGGATGGGATGCGGCGATCGCCGCGCTCGAGATGTCGGATCTCTTCGAAAGGCTCGATGGCGCGGACGAGGGTTGAACGACGCGCGCGCGCGCGCGCGCTGCAAGCACTGTATGCCTGGGACATGCGGGGCACCGGAAGTCTCGAGAAGGTCGCCACGCAGGTGTGGGATGACATGGTCATCTCGCCCGAGGTGCGCGCGCTCGCCACGCCAATCGTGCGCGTGCTCGCCAGGCAACAGGCGGAGCTCGACGCACAACTGGCCGACGTCACCACCAACTGGCGCATGGAGCGCATCTGTGCCGTCGAACGGTGTGTGCTCCGCCTCGCCGCCGCCGAGCTCACCATCGGCGATACGCCGCCCAAGGTCATCATCCAGGAGTCAGTCGCACTCGCCGAGCGGTTCGGCAGCGCGGCAAGCGCCAAGTTCGTGAATGGCGTGCTCGACGCCCTCGCGCGCCGCATGGGACGGATGTAGTGCGGCTGCTTCTCGTCAACTGGCAGGACCGCGACAACCCGCAGGCCGGCGGCGCCGAGATCCACCTGCACGAGATCTTCGGCCGTCTCGCGGCACATGGGCACGAGGTCACGCTGCTCTGCGGCGGTTGGCCGGGCAGCGAACCGACGACGACCCTCGACGGCATCCGCGTCATTCGCGTCGGCACGCGACACACCTTCCCCTTCCTCGCGAAGAAGCACTTCACGCGCGAGCTCGCGGACAGGAAGTTCGACCTCCTCCTCGAGGACGTGAACAAGGTGCCGCTCTACACGCCGAGTTGGGGCGGACCACCCGTGGTCGCACTGGTGCCGCATCTCTTCGGCGGCACCGCCTTCCAGGAGCTCGCTCCGCCGCTCGCCGCCGCCGTCTGGCTCGCTGAACGCCCACTCGGCCGTGCGTATCGCGGCGTGCCGTTCGAGGCGATCAGCATGAGTACCGCCGACGACCTCGCCGCGCGTGGCATCCCGCGCGACACCATCGAGGTGATCTACCCGGGCGTGGACACGGTCGGCTACACCCCACTGGACGGCACCCGCTAGCCGACGCCGGTGTTTGCCTACCTCGGCCGCCTGAAGAAGTACAA
>JBBQDT010000283.1:0-4572 GCA_038319955.1 Gemmatimonadales bacterium
CCGTGGGCCAACGTAAGACGACCTTCGACCTCGGCACCCGATGACCGTGTGCGTGCAATGTTGTTGTAGTTCGGGTCGGTCGCCGAATACGTGTAATCGATGAGGTCACGGAAGGAGTTCGAGAACACGGTAACACCGACAGTGCCCCACTCGCCGACATGTTGCTCGATGCCGGCATCGACGCTGACCGCGTGCTCTGGCATGAGCCCAGCGTTGCCTATCACGAACGCGCCGCCGAAGTTCTCGAGGAAAGTCGGCTCGCGAAACGCGGTGCCGAGGCTGGCGCGCAGTCGGGTGGACGAGAGCTGGGCGCTGGCGGCCGCGCGATAGGTAAAGAAATCGCCGAACTGCTCGTTGTGCTCGTAGCGGCCGCCGAGCGTGGCCGTGTAGTGCTCGGCGGGTGCGACGAGCAACTGACTGTAGACGCCGCGCGTGCGACGACGCGCCGTGAACGCGGTCGGGCCGAAGTTGCTCTCCGTCGCACTGGCCTGCCACTCGTTCTCGACCTGCGCGCCAACGGTGATACGCGTCGCGAAGGGCAGGTCGACGTTCAGGCGAAGGTCGCCGCTGCGACGTCGCGACCGGTCACCGGTGCTGAAGTAGTAGCCGTCGACGTCGCCAGGGCTGTCGGCCTGGTCCGCCGAGATGCCGTGGACGTCGAACGACGCGAGGGCCAGCCGCAGCTCGGCCCTGCGCGAGAGGCGATAGCCGACGTCGAGCCCAGCGGCGAAGCGGTCGTCGCGATGCATCGCGTTGCTGTCCACCACTTCACCCGACCCGTTGGTGGGAAAATGCACGTCATTGCCGGTGTACCGAAGCGACAGGCTGGCGTCCGCACCATTGCTGCGCGCGCCGAGGCGGGCACTCGCGACGTCCTGCCTGTACTGGCTGTTGAAGCTCTGAATCCCATCAGAGCGGTGCTGAGCGCCGGCGAGCGAGTAGCTGAGCATGTCGCTGCCGCCGCGCACTGCACCGTCGGCATCATAGCTGCCGAATCCGCCGCCGCGACCCGAAAGCTCGACGCGCGTGCGGCCGCTGCCGGGCCGCGTGAAGAGCTGGATGACGCCGGCCATGGCATCCGAGCCATAGAGCACGCTCGCTGGTCCACGAACGATCTCGATGCGATCGAGGTTATCGGTGCTGAGCGCCGAAAAGTCGAACGCACCACCGGCGTCGTTCACTGGCACGCCGTCGATGAGCACCTTGGCGAACTTGCTCTCGCCGCCGCGGATGAACAGCGACGTCTGTCCGCCGTACGACCCCGTCTGCACGACGGACACGCCGGGCACCTGGCGCAGGGCGTCAGCGACGGTGGTGATGCCTTCGCGGCGGAGTTGCTCACCTGTGACGACCGACGTCGCGACAGGCGTACGGTCGGCGCCCAAGGGGGAGCGCGTCGCGGTGACGACGACGGGTGCGATGCGCGCGGTGTCCGAGGTGACCTGCGCAGTTGCGGCGAGAGGACATGCGACGAACGCGAACAGCTGAATCAAGGATCGTGATTGCATGACGAGAGGATGGGGAGACGAGGAGACGGGAAGACGGGAATTACGGAGCGGGGTCGCCGCGGGGGCGGACGCGAAGGGGAACGAGTGTCGGCGCGCCAACCGCAGGATCGCGCGTAACGACCAGGGGCCACTGATAAACGCGCTCGAGCACACTGCCCTGCATGACGGCAGCGGGGTCGCCGGCTGCCTCCACGCGGCCGGCATTCAGCAGCACCATGTGATCGGCGAACCGCGCCACGAGATTCAGCTGGTGGCTCACGAGCAGGACGGCCTGGCGCTCTGCGGCGAGGCGACTCAGCAACTCGAAGATGGCCATCTCGTGACCGACATCGAGAAAGGTCGTGGGCTCGTCGAGCACGATGGCGTCGCCGCCCTGGGCCAGGGCGCGCGCGAGGCGAACGCGTTGCCACTCCCCGCCGGACAGCTCGGTGATCGCACGACGGACGAACGGCTCCGTCTCCGTGAGCGCGAGGGCGCGATCGATGGCATCGCGGTCGGTGCGCGTGGATGAACGCCAGACGCCGACATGTGGATAGCGTCCCAGCGCGATGTACTCGCGCACCTCGAGCGGAAACGCAGGTTCCTCGCGCTGCGTGACGATGGCGATGCGTGTGGCGAGATCTCGACGCGTCGTGGCGTCGATCGACGCACCGTCCACGGCGATGGCGCCGGACTGCAAGGCAACCCGGCCGACCAGCGCGCGAACGAGCGTACTCTTGCCACTCCCGTTCGGACCAACGACGGCGGTGATGCGGCCGCGTATCGCATCCAGCGACACGGCGTCGAGCGCACGCCTGCCCGCTCGCGGATACTGCACGACGACCTCGCGAAAGGCGATCATGCGAGGCGGCGCACCAGCGCGAGAAAGAACGGCACACCGATCAATGCCGTGACGGCGCCCAGCGGCAACTCTGCAGGTGGGAGCGCGATGCGTGCAATGAGGTCCGCACCGACGACGAGCGCGGCCCCCGCCAACGTGGCCGCGCCGATGATGACACGATGCGTGCGCGCGCCGGCGAGTCGAACGAGATGCGGCACCAGCAGCCCGACGAACCCGACGAGGCCCGCCGCGCTGACGGTTCCGGCCGCGAGCAGTGCGCCTGCGACGTACACGCCGAGGGTCACGCGCGTGACGTCGATGCCGAGTCCGGCCGCCGTGTCGTCACCGAGTGCGAGGACGTCGATGGCACGTCCCATGGCGATGAGCGCAGCGACGCCGATGGCGACGAATACCCCAAGCGCGCGCACCTGCAGCCATGTGGCTTCAGCGGCTGAGCCCATCATCCACCACAGTGCACCGCGTACGGCCGAGGCATCGGCGTTCGCGAGGGCGACCATGATGACGGAGTTGGCAAATGCCCCGACGACCACCCCCGCCATCAGGATGACGCGTGCGTCACCGCGGCCACCCGAGGCACGCGCGACGAGGAGAGTGAGCACGACGGCGATCAAGGCGCCGCCGAATCCCGCCACCGGTATCACGGCGGCCGGGGCGTGGAGTGCCGTCGCGATCACCGCTCCCACGGCTGCGCCTCCCGAGACGCCAAGCAGGTACGGCTCCGCGAGCCGATTGCGGGTGGCGCCTTGCAGCGCCGCGCCCGCGGCGCCGAGTCCAGCGCCGACGAGTGCGGCGAGCAGCACGCGTGGGAGGCGCAACGTGCGAACGACGGCAACGGGGAGCGGCTCGCCGATCCCCATGACGCCGTTGATCACGTCCGTGACCGACAGCCTCACCGTGCCGATCATCACACCCGCGACGATCACCACGACCAGCGTGAGCCAGAGCGCCGTCCACCGCGAGAGACGCACGTCAGAACGTCGCGTCGGGGTGAAGCAATCGTGCAAGCGACACCGCGCTGGCGCCGACGCGCATGGAAGGTCCGGTGACGATCGCCGAATCGAAGACAACGACGTGCCCGTCGCGCACGGCGCGCAACGTCTTCCAACGCTGGTCGTTGACGAGGCGGTCGCGCGACTTGGCGCTGGCGAGAATGAGATCGGGGTTCCGGCGCAGCAGCTCCTCGAACGTCACGGCGGGTGACGGCTGCGGCAGGTCGGCAAAGATGTTGGTGGCGCCAGCGATGACGAGGAGCTCATTGAGAAAGCTCCCTGCGCCTACGGAGAGCAATGGTGTCTCCCACAGCGGCCAGAACACGGCAGGATGCGGGAGGCTGGCCGACTGCGTGCGCACGCGGTCGAGCGTGGCCTGCACGGAGTCCACGGTGCGATCAGCGGTTACCGAATCGCCGACGAGACGGCCCAGCGCGCGCGCAACGCGCATCGCATCGGCGATGCGGTCGATCTTGTAGGACACCGTCGGGACACCGGCCGCGCGAAATCGGCGCGCCGCATCGCGATTGTCCGCGCTGGCGTACAGCACGACGAGGTCGGGATGCGTGTTCAGCACCGCCTCGACATTCGGCCGCAAGCCCTGTCCCAGATCCGGCACCGCGAGCGCTTCCGTCGGATACAGGTCATACGACGTGCGTCCGACGACACGCGAACCGGCACCGATGGCGAACAGCAGCTCCGTGGTGGTGGGATTCAAGGACACGATGCGCTGGGGCGGCGCGCTGACGGCAAGCGTGTCGCCGAAGTCATCGGTGAACGTGTCGCGCGCAGGCGCGGCGTCGCGTGCGCATCCGCCGAGGGCGATGGCGAATCCCACCGCGAGCGCGTGAACGACGGAAGAGCAGGTCCCTCGCTTCGCTCGGGACGACAACTCCAGCGTCGCTCGGGACGACGACCGATACCAATGGCTGAAAATCAAAACGGGCACCTCCGGCCGAAGGAGAGTGCCCGTAACGGAACGCGTGCGCGGAAAAGACGGAGAGCCGAGGCGCGTGGCGTCACCAATCCTCCCCCGAGGACATGTGAACGAAGCGCGGACGAGGTCGTCTCCTGGCTCCGGGCCGCGCTACCCCGCCTTCCCGACCGCAGTCAGTGGCGTGTGTGAGGGTGCGCGTACAAATGCCCGTTACAGTGGCGGGGCCGCGCCGGCATCTCACCGGCTTCCGTGTCCCCGTTCGCGTTGAATTGTAAGGCGAATCTAGACGACGCGTTC
>JBBQDT010000284.1:0-4568 GCA_038319955.1 Gemmatimonadales bacterium
AGTGTCGGCGATGCCGTTGATTACTACGAGCAGGCGGTGGACCGATACGCCGAAGGCGGATTCCACAACAACGCCATCGCGCTCTGTAACAAGATCCTTCGCAACTCGCCCGGCCGCGCCACCGTCTACTATAAGCTGGGAAAGATCAGCGCGCAGAAAGGCTTCAAGAGCGACGCGAAGAAGAACTTCCTCGAGTACGCCGATCGCATGCAGTCGACCGGCAAGATCGACGAGGCATTCCGCGCGCTGAAGGAGTTCGCCGATCTCTGTCCGGATCAGGACGACATCCGCCTCATGCTCGCCGATCAGCTCTCCAAGAAGGGCCGTTCGGACGAAGCGATCGAGCAGCTCCAGCTGCTATATGTCCGCTATTCGCACGAGGGCCGCGATGCCGAGGCGCGCGCAACCATCGAGCGCATGAAGGCGATCGATCCCACCTCGGAGCCGCGTGCGCTTGGCGATGCGCCCAGCCGCTCCGCAGCAGATCTCGTCTTCCTCGACCTGAATGACAGCGCCCCACCGCGGCGCGGCATCACCGGTTCCAATCGGGCCATCGAAGGTTTGAGCATTCTCGCGACTGGCGAGGAGCCTGTCATCCCGAGCGCGCCGGTCGCGCCGCCGCGGCCGGTACCGGCCGTCGACATCACGCCGGCGCCAACGGCGGAGCTGCTCGACACGCCATTCCTCGAGCCCGCAGTGCTCGACGGCGTCACGCGGTCCGCGGAGTTCGATCGCACCGAGGACATTGGCGGGAGCCTCCTCGAAGGCCTCGAAACGACGTCGTTCGTTGCACCAGCGCAGTCCGATGCGCCACGTGACCTGCTCGACTTCGAGCCCACCAGCTTCACGCCGCCCACACCGGAACCCGCCGCAGCGCGCGTCAGCGATTCCTCCACCGAGCTGCTCGACTTCGATCTCGGTGCCACACCGGCGGCTGGCTCGACGAGCATCCCGCGGAGACCCGATGTCCCGCTCATGGACTTCGGGGAGATGGCGCTCCCCTCGGAGGAGTTCGATGCGCCTGAGGACGCGCACACCCGTCGCGGATCGCTGCTCGGACTTCCCCTCCTCGCGGACGAAGAAGGCGACGAGCCCGAACATGCGGGAACGTCGGCCGATGACGATTCCTCGATCGGTGGCGATCTGCAACTGATCATGCCGGACGGCACCCCAGCGCGCGGCGTCAGCGCGCATGAGGCACCGGCCGATGACCTTCCGCTCATCGACTTCGATGGCACGCCGATCAAGGGCGTCCCGGTGATGGAGGAAGTCGTCGATGTCGTCGATGTCGTCGAGATGACCGACGACCTGCCGCTGATGGATATCTCACTGCCCACGCCGGGCGAAGCGATGGCGAGCATCATGGACGCGGGCCGGGACGGCGTCGAGATGAGCGCCATGGAGTTCGCGGTGGAAGCGGAAGAGCTCGAGATGGAGCCGGACGAGTTCGCGATGGAGCCCGCTCCGCTCGAGGAGCAGCCGGCCGAGGAACTGGACATCCCCGACGCGACTGATCTCGCTGGCGAGGAAGAATCCGTCGCGAGCGACGAAGACGACGACATCCATTCCATCCAGACGCCGCCGACGCTGCACCGCCAGTCCACCGTCATCGCGCAGCAGGATGTCGATCTGTTGCTGGCGCTCTCCGAGGCGGATCCCGACGATAACCTGCTGCGTCGTCGCCTCGCGGAATCGATGCTCGAGTCGGGTGATCGCGAGGGCGGACTGCGAGAGCTCGAGACGGCGATGGTCGGCTTCGAGCGTCACGACGACCTCGCGGCCGCATCGAAGGTCGCCGACGAGATCGTGCTGTTGAATCCGAGTTCGGTGCGGCATCACCAGAAGCGCGTCGAATACGCGTTCCGGACGAACGAGCGCGGTCGGCTCATCGAGGCGTATCTCCAGCTGGCCGACGCACTGTTTCGCGCCGGGCAGATCGAGAAGTCTCGCGCCATCTACCAGCGCGTCATCGATCTCTCGCCCGACGATCCGCGGGCACAGTCGGCGCTCGAGACCTTTCCCGATCCTGAGCTCGAGCCCGAGGTCGCCCCGCAGGGCCGCGCAACCGTCGCTGGCCAGCGCATCGCTGCGCCCGTTCCCGAAGCGCCAAAGCTGTCGCCCACCCCCGACGACGAGTTCATCAATCTGGGCGACTGGCTCCGCGACGACGAAGCGAAGAAGGACACGCGGATGATCGTCGACGAGAAGGAGCCCACCGGCGACGAAGAAGCGGACTTTCAGGACATGCTCGAGAAGTTCAAGAAGGGCATCGCCGAGAACGTCGAGGAAGAGGACCATCAGAGCCACTACGACCTTGGCGTGGCATTCAAGGAGATGGGGCTGCTCGACGAAGCCATCGCCGAGTTCCAGAAGGCGTTGCGAGCTCCGGCCAATCGCGTGCCCACGTACGAGGCGCTCGGTCAGTGTTTCATCGAGAAGGCGCAGTATCCCATGGCGGCCACCATCCTCGGACGGGCACTGCACGAGCCGAGCATGAGTGAGAACCAGCTCGTGGGCGTGCTCTATCTCCTGGGGCGCTGTGCGCAGGAGCGCGGACAGCGCGACGCTGCCATCGAGTACTACCAGCGCGTCTTCGTGGTCGACATCCAGTTCCAGGACATTGGCGAACGTCTGGCTGCCGTCGAGGGCGCGCCGTCGTGACCGGAGCTGTCGCGCGCACGCGCGCCCCGGTCACCGCCGCGCTGCGCGATATCCAGGCGCCGGTGCGCCAGAAGCTCGAAGACGTCTTCGCCGAGATGAAGCGCGTCGTCTCGGCCGACCTTCCGCTCATCGAGCAGGTGAGCAGCCACCTGCTGCAGATTCGCGGCAAGATGTTTCGGCCCACGCTGACGCTGCTCGCCAGCGAAACGGCGGATGCATCCGAGACGCGCGTGATCACGCTGGCGGCGGTGCTGGAGTTGATGCACCTGGCGTCGCTCGTCCACGACGACTCCGTTGATCACTCGGCGCTGCGCCGCGGGCTTCCCACCGTGAATTCGCTCTTCAGTCATCAGGTGAGCGTGATCATGGGCGACTTCCTGTACTCGCGTGCCCTGGAAGCGCTCGTGTCGCTGCGAGACATCGACCTGATGCGAGTGCTCACGGCGGTGTCCACGCAGCTTACGATCGGTGAGATGCGCCAGCTCGCCGCCGTGGACGCCCTGTCGTTCACGCGGGACGATTACGAGCTCCTCATCAAGGCGAAGACGGCGTCACTGCTCAGCGCGTCTTGCGAGACCGGGGCGATGTGCGGCGCCGTCGCACATCGTGCGGCATTGCGCCTCTATGGCGAGCGGCTCGGCATGGCGTTCCAGGTGGCGGACGACATTCTCGATTACACCGAGACGGCGTCGGTCACGGGGAAGCCATCCGGACTGGACCTCAAGGAGCACAAGGTCACGCTGCCGCTCATCGTTGCGCTGCCGCGCCTGGATCGAGGGGCACGGAGCAAGATCGAGGCGTTGTTCGCCACCGAGACGCCGACCGACGAGCAGGTCGCCGAGGTGATCGTGCTGGTCGGGGAAGTGGGCGGCATCGACGATGCGCGACGCCGTGGAGAGGAATTCGCAAGGGAAGCGGAAGACGCACTCGATTCACTGCCAGACACGCCGGCGCGCGCAGCGCTCGCCGACGCCATCCTCTATGTCATGGACCGGCGCTCCTGATGGCTCCCCGCGGATCTTCCAAGCATCGGCCGGTGTTCCACGCGGTGACCCTCGCCATCGGGTTCATCGTGGGAGGCGCCATGACGCAGGTCGCGCGGGTGTTTCTGCCGCCCGGCGCGGTAAAGGAGTTTTTCACGACAGGGGTTCGGCCCTCGGTTGGACCAATGTCGCTCGATCTCGTGATTCTGAAATTCACGCTCGGCCCCGTCGCGCTCGATGTCAGTCTGTTGAGCCTGCTCGGGGTGCTCATCGCCTATCTCATCGCACGGTCGCTTTTCTAAGGAGCCCCCATGTTCGGCAATCTCGGTTTTGGCGAGCTGATGATCATCTTGGTCATCGTCCTCGTACTCTTCGGCGCCAAGCGCATCCCGGAGATCAGCGCATCATTCGGCAAGGGAATTCGCGAGTTCAAGAAAAATGTCAACGACGTCGAACGCTCGATCACCGAGCCCGAGCCGCGCACCGAATCGCGCCTGCCGGCCGGCGATCCCATCGTCCGTCGCGAAGCGGCCAATGAGGAA
Source organism: Gemmatimonadales bacterium (assembly GCA_038319955.1). Classification (GTDB taxonomy): domain Bacteria; phylum Gemmatimonadota; class Gemmatimonadetes; order Gemmatimonadales; family Gemmatimonadaceae; genus AG11. The sequence goes on from JBBQDT010000284.1 coordinate 4,187, forward strand.
GTGCGGCCTGAGCCGAAGCGTCTGATCTAACGGACGGGTAGACGGGTAGACGGGTAGAGGGGTAGAGGGGTAGCGAAGAGGGCACACCGTTCAAAATCCGGTGTGCCCTCTGTCGTTGCCGTCATCCCGTCATCCCGGACGTTCAGGTCGTTGCTGCCTGCCGCTTCAACTGTGCGTTCAGATTCTTGCGGCGGTCCGTGATCGATGCCGTCTTGCGCAGATCGTCGAGATACATCTGCAGGCGGGACTGGCGAAGCTGCTGGATCCGGCGAGCGCGGAGATCCTTTTTCTGTGCCTCGAACGTGGCCTTGTCGCTTGGCTTGCGCGCATCCGTGCGCAGGACGAACACGCCGTCCGACTGTCGGATGGGCGCACTCACTTC
>JBBQDT010000285.1:0-4477 GCA_038319955.1 Gemmatimonadales bacterium
GCCCGGCGCTGTGAACGGGAGGAGAAGCTGCGCGTCCGCGGCGCCCATGGCGGAGGCCCCCGACCGGACCGCGCGCCACACCGCGCCGATCGGGAACCTCGGGATGCGCACACAGGCGACGCGCCACAGCGATTGCACAGCGTACCTCCACCGTCCGAAGCGTTCCCCCCTTCTCGACTCGCACGCCGATCGTGTGAGTCTCCGTCTTCCCGTCGTCCCGTCGTCCCGTCGTCCCGTCTTTTTGTCGTCGTCGCTCGACGATCAGCCGCACCGCGCCGCCGAGCTGCGTCGCACCCCCTGAGCGATCGCCGAGCAGCACGAAGGCAGCGTTCGATTCTCGAGCGAGCCGGGTGAGTCGCACCGCCACTTCCTTGGAGAGCGCTGGCGCGCCGTCGACGATGACGAGCGCGAAGGCGCTGCTGCGGAGCAGCACGTCGGCGCACCAGGCGGCGCGCGTGGCATCGTGCGGGCGGATCATCCACACCCCTTCGGCGTCGCCGAGGTGGATCCAGTCGCGCGGGTCGAGGGTGCGTTGGGCGTCGATGTAGGCCACCCAGCCATGGGCGTCGACCGTGGTTTCGACGATGACCCGGGCGAGGGTGGTCTTGCCGCTTCCCGTTCCGCCGACGATCTCGGTGAGTCGCCCCCTCGGGAGCCCGCCGCCGAGCAGCACCTGGTCGAGCGTCGCGATTCCGGTGGGGAGCGCGGGCGCGGCAGGCGCGGGAGGCGGGAGGAGCCGAGTGAGCTCGGCGAGGGAGAGAGACAAGGCAGTGAGTCGTTGAAGCGTAGTTCTGGTAGTGCAGGTCCAGTGCCCGAACAAATACCGAAAGCAAAGCGTACGGAAGCACCTATCTTGGGAGGGCTTGGACCGGTTCACAGCGGGGGGTAGTATCTACCGAACGAATACCGAAACCGCAACGGCTGCCGCGATGGCAGAGATGCTTCGAAACTGGCAAACCCTTGTAGCTCAACTACTTCCAGCGACGCTACTCGGCGCCGTCGCCTTCGCACTCGCGCTCGTCATCACCGATCCAGTCGGACCTGGATTGGATCCGGACGCCCTTGCCTACATGGGCGCAGCGGAGTCGGTCGCCGCGCACGGCACGTACGAGATCCCGACGGCCAAGTGGTCGAGTGCCGACAGCACCGCGCCGCTCGCGCACTTTCCGCCTGGCTACTCCACCGTGCTCGCCCTTCCCGTGCGACTCGGCATGGCCCCGCCGCAGGCCGCGCGGCTCGTGCAGGCGACGGCGGCCTTCATCACGATCTTCATCCTCGTGCTGCTCGTGAGCGACGCAGTGGCAACGCCGCTCGCGGGGATCCTGCTGGCCGTCGCGCTGTTCGCGATGACGTCGATGCACGAGGTGCATGCGTCGGTGTTGAGCGAGCCGCTCTATCTCGCGTGCATGGCGCTCGTGCTCGCGGCGATGGTCTACGCACCCGATCGTCCGCTGCGTGCCGGCATTCCCGCGGCCGTCGGCGTGATGACGCGCTACGCAGGTGCGTCGCTCGTCGGCGCGGTCGCGCTGTGGGCCGTAGTGCAGCCGGGCACGTGGGCGCAGCGCGTACGTCGTGCAGCGCTCGCGCTGCTGCCCGCGCTCGTGCTGCAAGGGATGTGGGTGATCCGCACGCGCCTCGCCGCCGCGACGGGCGCAGAAGAGATTCGCCGGTTCGCCGTCTACGGCAACCTTCGGCCGACACTCATGCAGGGCGCGGGGACCCTCACCGCATGGCTCGTCCCCGATCCCACGGTGAGCACTGAGCCCATGTCGCATCGCGGCGCGATTGCTGCCGTCGCCGGATGCGTGCTCGGAGTGCTGATGACCATCGGTGTCTGGCGCGCGTGGCGCGCGACGCACGCGCGCGAAGACGAGCACGCACAACTTGCGTGGCGCTTGTTCACCGCGAGCGCGCTGCTGCTCGCCTGTTACCTCGGCATCGTGGGAGTGTCACGACTGTTCGCCGATCCCAACATTCCACTCGACGAGCGCATCCTCGCGCCGGCGCTCGTGCTCGCGACGACGCTCGCCGCCGAGGCGCTGGCGATCTGGTGGCGCCACACGAACCTCGTCATCGCGCGCATCGCGGTGTGCAGTGTACTGCTCGGCTGGTGGTTCGCTGCCGCCAGTGCGACGTATGGCGAGGCGCATTATGCGCTCGAGTGGGGCTCGGACTTCGCGGGAGAGCAGTGGCGCCAGAGCGAGCTGCTCGACTGGACGCGTCACGACGGGGCGCGCTTCACGCTCTACTCGAACTGGCCGGCGGCGGTGTATTTCCATCTGCATCGTCCTGCGCGCGAGCTGCCGAAAGATCGCGACGCGACGACGCTGGCGGCGTTTGCCGACACGGTACGCGCCCGCGGAGGGCGCGTGCTGCTGTTCAAGGTGGAGACGAGCGAGTATGCGCCAGCCGCTTCCCTGATGTTGCTGACCGGCCTGCGCACAGTCGCGCAGTTACACGACGGAGTGGTCCTCGGCCCAACGCCGTGAGCGCGCGCGAAGCGTCACTTGCCGCGCGCGCGAATGGCTTGCGTGACGACAGGCGAGATCCGGTCGAGCTGCACGATCACCAGTTCGTTGCCGTAGAGATCCGCGACGTGCGCGAACTTCGCGCCCTCGGACGTGGCGGGCGGCTGGCGAATCTCCACCTTCGCGCGCTCGAGCTCCCGCACGGTGGCGTCGCAGTCGTCGGTGTAGAGGACGAGGAAGGGGTGACTCCCCGCCTGCCGGCCGACGAGGATCTCGTCGTCGCCCTTTGCCTCGAGCAGCCAGAGACCCACAGGCGGCTGGTCGTGGTGAGCCGCCAGGCCGATGTGCAGATAACGCTCGCCAGCAGGTGTGCGCGCATCGTGCAGCACGTGAAAGCCGAGCCTGTCGCGATAGAACGTCAGCGCCGTGTCGTAGTCGCGCACGAGCAGCGTCGTGCGTCCCATCGTGCGCACCGTCATGCGGCAGTCGTGACCTCAGTGCAGGTGGCGGAGCGGTCGTGTCGCCGCCTAACATGCCGCATCCGGCGCTGCGTCGCTACGGCTGGATGTTCACGCCCACGCGCAGTCCGCTCTCGCCGGCCGTATTGGGGCGCACGAAGAAGTGGGCGTAGTGTCCGTCGCGGTCGATGCGGAATGCGTGCAGTGCCGCCACGCCACCGTAGATCAGCGCGATATTCGTCTTCGACAGTGAGGATGTCCGCGCCATGAAGTCGACGTCGCTCACGGATGCCGTGCGGCCGATGGTGATGTAGAACAGCGCGGTGGCGATGCCGCTCGCGAGGACGCCGCGCTCGAAGGCGGCGCCGCGGACGTGCGGCACGTCGAGGATGGCTTCGTCGAGTGCGGCCTGCACGTTGAGCCCCATGCTGGAGAAGAGGAACTGCTTGTGCGGATCCCGGTCGACGTCGATGTTCGAGTAGACAGTCGGGCGTCCCTTGTCGAAACCGAAGGTGGGATGGGAGCCGACGGCGTACGACGTCACGACATGCGCGCTCTCATGGGCGAGGAGGCTCGCGGCGAATCCGGCGCTGAAATCGCGCCAGTAGTGCGGTGCATGGCGCGGAGCGGCCATGCTGTCGATGTTTGTCACCCGTGGGACAGCTTGCGCGAGCGATGGCTGTGCCAGCGCGCCGAGAAAGATGGACATGCGCCACGTCCGGCCTGCGAGCTTCGCACAGTTCGCCCGCAGGCAGGCTGCACGGCGACGTTCCAATGTGATATCATCCACGACGACCAACTCCTCTTCAACTGAGGCCATGCCTTCAAGACTCTCCGACCTCGAGATACAGCGCGCCCTCGGCTCGCTTCCTGGCTGGGCGCGCCGCGGTGAGGTCCTGACGAAGACATTCACCTTCCCGACCTTCGCCGCAGGGATCGACTTCGTGCAGCGTGTCGCCACCGCAGCGGACGACGTGAACCACCACCCGGACATCGACATCCGCTATACGAAGATCACGATCGCGCTCAGCACCCATGACTCGGGTGGCCTGACGCAGAAGGACATCGACCTGGCTGGCGTGATCGAGCAGCTCTCGGTGACCTGATCCGGCGGCAGCGCACGGTACACGAAGGGCCCGGCCGCGCGCTGCGGACCGGGCCCTGTGCCACTGTGCGCGGCGGTGTGCAAGTCACGCCGCTGCTGCCGCCCGGTCGAGCCGCTCCAGCAACGCCAGCACGTCCATCGGATGCTCAACGACATGCGTCGGCGTGAAGGGCTCGATCTCTTCCGGTGAGAACGGACCCCACGCACACCAGACGTCATGCATGCCGGCCGCGCGCGCCGCCAGTACATCGTTTGGCGCGTCACCGAGATACAACGCACCCTCCGCCACCACCCCCAGCCGCTCCGCCCCAATCAGCAACGGATCGGGATCGGGCTTGTGCCGCGTGGTGGACTCGGCGCCAATGATGACCTCGAACGGCGACAGCAGATCCACGTGCTCCAGTGTCATCCGCGCCATCCAGTCACCCTTGCCAGTCACGACGGCG
>JBBQDT010000286.1:0-4403 GCA_038319955.1 Gemmatimonadales bacterium
GCCACAGATCGCCGCGTTCGACGGAGCGGTGCGCGGTCCGCGCGCCGTGGTGCGCGGTGGTGTCGGCGTCTTCCAGAACATGCCTGGTGCCTCGAGCATCGGCGGCGCCATAGACAACACGGGCCTGCCGGGCGGCGTGCAGCAGCTGAGCTGCGTCGGCCTCGCTGCCCCGACACCGCGGTGGGACCAGTACGCGGGGCATCCGGAGAACATTCCCACGGCCTGCGCTGATGGCACCACCGGCAGCGTTTTCGCGAGCAACGCACCGAACGTCACGCTGTACAACAAGGACTTCCGCGAGCGCAAGAGCGTGCGCGGCAACCTCCAGTGGAATGGTCCGCTGTTCAACAACCGCCTGGCCGCGACGGTCGAGGGGACGTACAGCTCGAACATGAACCAGAGCAGCTTCGTGGACCTCAACTTCAATCCCGCGGTGAAGTTCACCCTCGCGGACGAAGCAGGGCGCCCGGTGTTCGTGAACAGCACGAGCATCGTTCCCACGACGGGCGCGATCGCGTCGCGCGATGCGCGCGTGAGCCAGCTCTTCTCACGCGTGAGTGAGCTCAGGTCGGACCTGCACAGCACCAGCAAGCAGGTGCGCCTGTCACTCTTTCCGACGAACTTCAGCAGCAACCTCACCTGGTCGGCGTCGTATGTACTGGCCGACAACCGCGAGCAGACGCGCGGCTTCTCGAGCACGGTGGGCAATCCGACCGCGATCGAGTGGACGCGCAGCCAGTTCGATTCGCGCCACCAGATCACGTATTCCATCGGCTACAATTTCTTCGATGCCGTGCGCGTGAACTGGTTCGGCCGGTTTTCGAGCGGTGGCACCTTCACGCCCAGCATCTCGGGCGACGTGAATGGCGACGGCTACTCGAACGATCGTGCGTTCATCTTCGATCCGTCCACGGCAACCAATCCCGCGGTGGCCGCGGGCATCCGCGACCTCCTCGCATCGGGCTCCGGTCCGGCAAAGGCATGTCTGTCGAGCCAGCTCGGACATCTCGCTGAGCGCAACAGCTGCCAGGGGCCGTGGACGTCGAGCGCCAACCTGAGCATCTCGTTCAATCCGATGAAGGTGCGGATGCCGCAGCGCACGACGCTCAGCTTCTCCGTGAGCAATCCACTCGGCGCCGCCGACATCCTGCTGCACGGCGAGAACAAGCTGCATGGATGGGGGCAGTTCGCGGTGAGCGATCCCACGCTGTTGTATGTCCGCGGCTTCGATGCGCAGAACAGCCGTTACAAGTATGAGGTCAATCCGCGCTTCGGCAGCACCAATCCGACCTTCAGCACGTTCCGCGCGCCGGTGACGCTCACGATGCAGATTCGCGTCGACGTCGGTCCGTCACGCGAGCGTCAGATGCTCACGCAGTTGCTCGATCGGGGTCGGTCGCGCGACGGCCAGAAGGCCGAGGCGGGGATGCTCAAGGCCATGTACGGCACGGGCGGCGTGATGAACCCGATGGCGCAGCTGCTCCGCCAGAGCGACACGCTGGCCCTCACCGGACCCCAGGCCGACAGCCTGGCGAGCATGAATCGTTCGTACACCATTCGGCTCGACAGCATCTGGACGCCGGTGACGAAGGCGCTTGCTGCGTTGCCGCAGGCGTATGATCAGAGCGAGGCGTACCACTCGTACAAGTCGGCCCGCGAGGCCACCGTGGATCTGCTCGTGGCGCTGGCGCCGAGGATCAATGCGCTGTTGACGCCGGCGCAGAAGCGGAAGTTGCCCGCACTCGTGGCGAGCCATCTCGACACGCGCTATCTCGCCGGCATTCGCAGTGGTACGGCGGGCAGCACAGGCGGCGGCGTGTTCTTGGGGGGGTTCTGGGGTGGGGGTTTTGGTGGAGGTGGTGGCGGCGAGCATATCATCATTCGAGGCGGACCATGATTCAGGCAATTCGTAACGGCGCACGCGGCGCGCTTGCACTCACGCTTACGGCAGCTGGCGTGGCCGGCGCGCAGGCACAGGCCACCAATACCGTATCGCCGTCAACGGCGGCGACAAAGATCACCACGCGCCAGCTGCCCACCGCGATGGCGACCAGCACCGACTCCATCGGGTCGGTGGCGGCGGTGCGCCAGTTGCCCAATGGCAACGTCCTGGTGAACGACCAGGCCCGTCGGCGCGTGATCATGCTCGACAAGGACATGAAGCTCGTGGGCGTCGTCGCCGACTCCACGAGCGGCACGGCCAACGCGTATGGCGTACGACCGGGCGGGTTGCTCGCCTATCGTGGCGACTCCACGCTGTTCGTCGACCCCGCGTCGCTCTCGATGCTCGTGATCGATCCGAACGGCAAGATCATTCGGACGATGGCGGCGCCACGCCCGAACGACGTGAACTTCCTCACCGGCGGCGCGCTCGGGAATCCCGGCTTCGATGGCCAGGGCCGACTCGTCTACCGCACCATCGACTTCGGCTTCGGGCGTGGGGGTCCGCGTCCCGAGCCGGGCAAGCCGTTCGTGCCGCCCACGCCGCCTGACAGCTCGGCGCTCGTGCGTTTCGACCTGGCCACGAGGAAGCTCGACACCGTGGGCTTCTACAAGATCCCGAAGGCCAACGTGCAGATGAGCCAGACGCCGGAAGGCGGCATGCGCGTGAGCGTCATCATGAATCCATTGCCCGTCATCGATGAATGGGCAGTGATGAGTGACGGAGCCGTCGCGTTCGTGCGGGGCCGTGACTACCACGTCGACTTCATCGACGCATCGGGTGCGAAGACGTCGGCGGAGAAGATTCCGTACGATTGGCAGCGGATGACGGACGACGACAAGCAGCGCTTTCTCGATTCATCGAAGGTCGCGATCGAGAAGCAGCGTGCGGCGGGTGGGACCAATGCTCCTGGCGCCGGCCGTGGCGGGCTCGCTGACGCCGCGTCGGCGATCCTCAGCGGCGCTGCGCCGGAGCGAATGATGATCACGATGTCACGCGGGGCAGGCGACGGGCCTCCGCGCGTCGAGATGGGCGGAGGCCGGGGAGGTGCTGCCGAAGGTCCGCAGCCGGTCCAGATGGTGCCGGCATCCGAGCTTCCGGATTACAAGCCGGTGTTCGGCAGTGGGTCAGTGAAGGCGGACATGGATGGCCACCTGTGGGTTCGCACCATTCCCACCAAGGCGACGACGGGCGGCGCGATCTACGACGTCGTCGACCGGAGCGGCAAGCTGGTGGACCGCGTACAGGTGCCGGCCGGTACGACGATCGCCGGCTTCGGTGCTGGCGGCATCGTGTACCTCGGTTCGCGCGATGCGTCTGGACTGCACATCCAGCGCATCGCCGTCAGATAGCGGAAGGCACCGGACGCTCCACCATGCACGAAGAAGGGCCCGCGGCACTGCCGCGGGCCCTTTCTGCTTCTGGCGCGTGAGGCGATGCGCTCATCCGGCGGCTACTTCGGTTCGCGCCCCACGGATACCTGCAGCGTCGGCTTCGGATCGTCTACCGGCGTGAATTCGTACCCGGCACCGCGTGCGAAGCGAATGGCCACCTTCGCGCTCCTCGCGAGCTTCTTCCGCACGTAGCTCACGTACACCTGCACCAACGTTCGCTTGTTCGTGGTGGACGAGTGGTCGCCCCAGACGAAGTCCGCCAGTGTGTCGACGCCGACCGGCTTCGGCGTGTGCCAGAAGAGGCAATCCACGATCCCGTATTCATGGGGCGTCAGGTCCACCTCTTTCCCCGCACACCACACTCGGCGCGCCTCCCGGTCGAACACGATGTCCCCAACGGCGATGCGACTCCCCGCGTTTACGGTACGGGCCCGCCTGGTGACGGACTGAAGCCGAGCGACCAGCGTGGGCGAGGTGGTCACGATGGCGTCATCGGCACCGGCATGGAGCAGCGCGATGCTGCGCTTCTCGTCGCTCACGCCCACGTACACGATGCTCAGGGAGGGTTGGCGCCGTCGAAGCTGCCGGATCTCCTGTGTTGCGTCGTGTTGCGATGCGTCATCGAGTACCACGACGTCTGGGGAGACCGAGGCGAACGACGCAAGCAAGTCCGCGAATGACGGACGGATGTCCGTTAGGGTCGTCTCGTCGCGCACGGTTGCGACGACGAGGTCGATGAGCGACGGGTCTTCGGAAACGAGGGCGACGGTGGCGGTCGCGGCGCGAACTCTCTGCATGCGAGCGTGCTTGGGGGACAAACCATTGCTTCGCGCACTGCCAGTGTACTGACTGACGACCCTTCCCGCAATTCAGATGTTTTTGTCGTGTTCCCACGCCACATCCCATCCATGACCACTTTGACTGCCGTGCGACGTCTCCTGACACTGCTGGCCGCTCCATTGGCGACCGGACTCGCCCTTGCCATCCCCATCCCCGCGAGTGCTCAGCAGACAGTCCCATCCCCCGAACCGCGCGTCCACGCCAACTGGCTCCTGGCCAACCGGTAT
>JBBQDT010000287.1:0-4366 GCA_038319955.1 Gemmatimonadales bacterium
CAGTGCCAGCAGTATCGCCAGGTGCATACCGGCCAGCGGCTCGATCCGCAGGCGCCGTGGGGCGAGCACGATGTCGCCACGGAGGAAGTACACCACGCCGGTCATGATGAGGATCAGCGTCGTGAGACTCGTGAAGACGCTCAGTAGCGCCGACACGGCGGGGAGTGTGAATACGTAAAAGCCGATGTCGCGCGAGAAGACCGGATCCACCACGCCGAACGGCGTGGCATTGAGCGCCTGGAGCACCACGTCCCACAGCACATTGGCGCCGAGTCCGAAGATGACGCCCGTACCGATGCTCGCCGGCCGCGTAAAGTTGCGCACGCCGGCCGTGAGGTCGACATGGCGATCGGTTGCGCCGAGCTGCAGGCGCATCGAGTCCGGTACCACGCCGCGCTGTGCGAAGGCGAGATTGACCTGCACGAGCAACGCGGTCACCACGGCCACGCCGGCAAAGAGCAGCAGTCGCGTCGTGAGCGTGCGGGTGAACAGGACATCGAACCCGATCTCGCGAAACCACCAGTAGTCGATGAAGAACCCGGTGGACATCGGGATGATCACGAGTGCGCCAAAAAGGGCGAACAGGATCACGAGGGCGGGCGTGTTTCGACGTAAGGCCATCGGAACTCGCTGAGCCGGAGGGAAGGCAGCATGAAGGCGCATCCGACACGCACGACCGAAGTATATGCCATGGCCACGCTGCGTGCGTCCCGAACAGCACGAGCAGGTCCCTCGACTGCGCCCGGGACGACAACCCCGGATTTACCGCCGCAGCGCCTTCATCCCCGCCTCGGTATACCGCGTCCCCGCCGCGGCATCCTGTGGAAACGCCGCGTCGAGCTCCGCCAGGTCAGCGTCGCTCAACTGGACGTCGACCGCCGCGATGTTCTCCTCGAGATACTTCCGCCGCTTCGTGCCCGGGATCGGCACGATGTCGTTCCCCTGCGCAAGCACCCACGCGAGCGCGAGTTGCGCCGGCGTGCACCCCGTCCGCGCCGCGATCGCACGCACGCGCTCGACGAGTGCAAGATTCCTGTCGAAGTTTTCCTCGGCGAATCGTGGCGAGCTGCGTCGGAAGTCATTCGCGTCGAGGTCGGACGGACTGGCAATCGCACCAGTGAGGAATCCGCGGCCAAGTGGACTGTAGGCGACGAAGCCGACGCCAAGCGTCCGACAGGTCTCCAGCACACCGTCCTCAGGGTCGCGCGTCCACAGGCTGTATTCGCTCTGCACCGCCGAGATGTGATGGGCGGCGTGCGCACGACGCAGCGTATCGGGCGACATCTCCGACAGGCCGAGATACCGCACCTTTCCTTCATCGACAAGCCGGCCCATCTCGCCGACGGTGTCCTCGATGGCGACGTTCGGATCCATGCGATGCATGTAGTACAGGTCGATGTACTCGGTGCGCAGTCTCGCGAGACTCGCCTCGCACGAGCTTCGCACATATTCGGGGCGACCGCTGATGCCGCGCTTGGCCGGATCGGCGGGGTCGCGGACGATGCCGAACTTCGTGGCGAGGATGACGTCGGCCCGACGACCCGCGATGGCCGTGCCGACGAGCACCTCGTTCGTGAATGGCCCATAGATGTCGGCCGTGTCGAGAAAGGTGCAGCCGAGCTCGATGGCGCGATCGATGGTGGCGAGCGACTCGGTCTCGTTCGCGTCGCCGTAGAATTCGCTCATCCCCATGCAGCCGAGGCCGAGGGCGGAGACGCGAAGGGTGCCGAGCGTGCGCTGTTGCATCGTGCGATTCCTCTGGTCGGTGTCAGGAGGCGAAAGTATGGGTCCGCACGCTTGCGAGGCAACTCGCACTGGGCGCACTGTTACGTCATGCTCAATACTCGCAAACTTCTGCCGCTCCTCCTCGCATGTGCGATGCCCGCGGCATCCGCAACAGCGCAGACCTCCGCCGGTGTCGTTCCCGGCGTCGAGGTCCTCCTCACCGACTCCCTGCACCTGATCAAGGGCAAGCGTGTCGGCCTGCTCACCAATCACTCGGGTCGCGATCGCAAGGGCAACAGCACGATCGACCTCCTGTTCAAGGCGCCGGGTGTGAAGCTGACAGCGCTCTACGGAGCCGAACACGGCATCCGCGGCGTCGCCAAGGCCGGCGAGAACTACGGCGCGAGCGTCGACTCGGCCACGGGCGTGAAGGTGTACCCGCTCTATGGCTCGATGCAGACGCCGACGGCCGAGGCGCTCAAGGACATCGATGTGCTCGTGTACGACATTCAGGATGTCGGGGCACGCGTCTACACGTACGAATGGACGCTGGCCAACGTGGCCGCGTCGGCGAAGAAACCGATCATCATCCTCGACCGCCCTGATCCGATCCGCGCAGACCGCGTCGAGGGCAACATCCTCGACCCGAAGTTCGCGTCGCTCGTCGGGCAGTTTCCAGTGGCGCTGCGGTATGGACTCACCCCAGGTGAGCTGCTGCGCTTTCTCATCGGCGCGAAGCTGATCGACGCCAGGATCACGGTGGTGCCGATGAAGAACTATCGTCGCTCGATGTGGTTCGACGAGACGAAGCTGCCGTGGGTCAACCCGTCACCGAACCTGCGCAACGTCGACGCCGAGGTGCTCTATCCGGGCACGGTGTTCTTCGAGGGGACGACGGCGGCCGAGGGCCGAGGGACGGATGACCCGTTCACCCTGATCGGTGCGTCATGGATGACGGACAATGCGGCGATCGCGGCAGAGCTCAATGCGATGAAGCTCCCGGGCGTGACGTTCGACACCGCGACGCGGACGATCGAGGCGGGCTACAAGTTCGGCGGGCAGACGATCGCGATGATCAAGGTCCGCGTCACTTCACGGAACGACGTGAAGCCGGTGGCACTCGGCGTCCACATGCTGCGGACGATCTACGCGCGGCACACGGCGGACTTCAAGTGGCGGGAGAAGCAGATCGACCGGCTCGCGGGTACGGACAAGCTGCGCGCGGCGGTGGAGCAGAACACGGTGGCTGCCCTGCTCCGCGAGTGGGATGCGGATGCGGCGCGGTTTGCCACGATGGTGAAGCCGTATTTGTTGTATCACTGACGAGGGCCGGGATCTACTCTCGCCGATCATCGCCACCGATGGCAACAATTGCCGAACAGTCAATCCCGACCCTCTGCCCCTCTGCCCCTCTGCCCCTCTGACCCTCTGACCCTCTGACCCTCTGACCCTCTGCCCCTCTGCCCCTCAGTCTACCAGTCGAGCCGCATCCCGACCTGCGCCTGTCGTGCGGCGAAGGCGCCTGTCGGCACACCGAATGACGGCACGGCAACGCCGGCGGTGGTGTACTGCGTGCCACCGAACGACAGCACGTTGTTCCAGTTGAAGAGGTTGAACACCTCGCCGGTCACGCTCACCTTGGTGCCGCCGTTGCTGTACAGCGACTTCGCCAGCCGCAGGTCGACCGTGCGATACCAGTTGTTGAACGTGTTGGACGGCCGCTGCGTGCGAATGCCCGACGACGTGAGGGTTCCGCCGATGTAGTCGTCGCCGGTGATGTTGTCGAGATTGATGTCGCGACCGTCGATCCCCACGAAGGGACGCGGGCTCGCGAACGTGCCGATCGACGACAGGGTGAAGCCGAAGGGCAGCGGCGCAACCTCGGAGAGGACGAAGCGATGACGCTCGTCGCCCGACGTGGCCTGACGGTTGAACAGGAACGGATAGGCGAAGTTCGGCAGGCCGGCGAGATCGAAGTCACCTTGATACCAGCCGAGCGTGTAGGCGAGGTTCACGCGCGTGCGGTTGCGCTGCCACGTGCCCTGCAGCAACACCGCGGAGTAGTCCGACTTGCCGATGTCGTCCCAGAGGATGATGTCGCCGTAGTTCGCCGTGAGCTTGCGGCGGCTCGGCGTGACGGTCTTGTCGAGATAGTTCGGGTTGCGCTGCACGTACAGGTTGTCCATGTGCTGGCGCACATAGTCGATGTTCAACCCGAACTCGCTCGTGAGCTGGTGCCCCACGCCGAGCGACATCTGACGACTGTGCGGCGTCTTCATGTCGTGCTTGACGAGGATGGGCGCGGGCGAGCCGGACTGGCCGGCGATGACACGGGCGCGCAGCACGGCGGGATCGGTGGTCCCGGGGTTAGAGAAGTTGTACGTGCGCCACGTGGAATTGCGGCGCTCCTGGAAGCCGATGAAGCTCGTGACCCGATCGTAGATGATGCCGAACCCGCCGCGAATGAACGTCTTGTTCTGCTTCGTGGGATCCCACGAGAACGACGCCCTTGGCGAGATGTTGCCCAGCTGATTCTTGCGATCGCCCTTGTTGAGGTAGTCCTTGAGTTCGGGGATCGCCTGCAGCACGGGGTCGGCCGCCCACGGCACCGTGTAGTCGTTGTTCATCGTGTTGAACTCGG
>JBBQDT010000288.1:0-4287 GCA_038319955.1 Gemmatimonadales bacterium
CGGCCGGAGACTGGCGCGGCGAGTCTCTTCCTGGCGGCGCCCGTCGATGCGCTCATGGCGTGCACCGAGGTGAGCGAGCAGGCGTGGGTGCTCGCGGAAAATGCGTCGGCATTCGGGCTGGAGCCCTCGCTCGTCGAGCGACTGCATGTCGCGATCGAAACCGAGCGGGCCACCAAGCCGCATCTCGCCGCTGCGTATGACGCGGCCATCGAGCGCGGCATCGACGTCACCTTCGACGACGAGTACTTCACGATCGGCAGCGGCGCCGGCTCGCAGACATGGCCGCTTTCGGGCATCCCGGACGTCGCGGACATCGATTGGAGTGCGCTGCACGACATCCCCATTGCGCTGGTCACCGGATCGAACGGCAAGACCACCACGACGCGTCTCGTTGCCGCCATGTGGCGCGCCGCGGGACGCAGCACGGGCTGGAGCTGTAGCGACGGCGTGTGCGTCGACGACGACCAGGTCGAGCACGGTGACTACTCCGGACCGGCCGGCGCACGTGCGGTGCTGCGCGAGAAGCGCGTGCACGCCGCCGTGCTCGAGACCGCGCGCGGTGGCATCCTCAGGCGCGGACTCGCCGTGAGCCGAGCGGACGCGGCGATCATCACGAACATCGCCGCAGACCACTTCGGCGAGTACGGAATGGACAACCTCCGCCACCTCGCGGATGCGAAGGGCGTCGTCGCGCGCGCCCTCGGGGTGCATGGCACGCTGGTGCTCAATGCGGATGATCCATCGCTGGTCGCCCTCGCGGCGACGCTCGATGTCCGGCTCGCGTGGTTCTCCATGTCCGCCGCGCATCCCGCGCTGGACACACACGTCCTCGACGGCGGCGATGCGACGACGCTGCACGACGGACGCATCATGCTCCATCATGGCGATGCGTGGCACCATCTGGGGGACGTGACGGCGATGCCGCTCACGCTCAATGGCACCGCGACGCACAACATCGAGAACGTGCTCGGTGCGTCGCTGCTGGCGTCCATCGCGGGTGTGCCGATCGACGGCATTCGCGAGACGCTCGCGACCTTCGGCGCGTCGCCGAGCGACAATCCGGGACGGTTGCAGGTCTATCGGTTCGGCGACGTCACCGTGCTCGTCGACTATGCGCACAACCCCGACGGACTCGCTGCTCTGTGCGAGACGGCGAAGGACATGGACGCGCGTCGGCGGCTCGTGATCCTGGGACAGGCCGGCAATCGGGACGACGAGCAGCTGCGCGCGCTCGCTCGCGCCGCGTGGAATGTCACGTGCTTCGATCGCGTCATCGTCAAGGAGATGCCGACGATGTTGCGCGGTCGGAAGCCGGGCGAGATTCCCGCCATCCTCTCGGCCGAATTGTCGCGGCTGGGCGTTCCGGCCGACCGCGTCGAGGTCGCAGCGAGTGAGCTGGAGGCGGTGCATCGTGCGCTGGAGTGGGCGCGAGCGGGAGACCTGCTCGTGTGTCCGGTGCACATCGAGAAGAAGGCGGTCCTGGCCTGGTTGCAGCAGCTCACCGATGCCGGATGGGTGCCGGGCGCGCCGTTGCCGGGCTAGCAGGCGCTGGCTCGCGGCTTGCGGCGAAGTCGTGTTTCACACTGGGAAGGAGCGGCTGATGTCCAGCACGAAAACGCACAATTTCGCGACGCGGCTGCCGCGACGTGTGGCATGCGCGTCGGTCGCATTGTTCACCATCCTCGCCGTCGCCGCGTGTGATACGGGCTCGCTCATTCCAGGCGTGGGAGGGACGGTGACGCCGGACGCGGGTCTGCGCTCGCTCACCGTGTCGTCGGGCACACTCACACCGGTCTTCGATTCCGCGACCACGTCGTATTCGCTCGCCGTCACGGCGGCCACGACGTCGATCACGGTGAGCGCGACAGCGAAGGCGTCCGGCTCGAGCGTCACGGTGAATGGCGCGCTCGTCGCCAGTGGAGGTACGTCGCCGAGCATCCCGCTGGCTGTCGGGTCGACGACGATCGTGGCGACGGTGACCGCGTCGGACGGCGTGACCGTCCGCGCCTACTCCATCCTCGCGGTCCGGCCTGCCTTCTAGGCCGCCTCGCGCGCGCCGACGTTCGACATCACTCGGCGCGCATGATACAATGCCTGCAACTGCCTACCCCATACGCGAGCTGCCCGTGATGACAACCCGATCGCACCTGTCGCTGATGGCCGTCGCCGCGGCCGTCTTTGCTCTCCCCGCGGCTGCCCAGCAGGCGGCGAAGCCTGCGGACACCGAAGTCTGGTCGCCAGTGCCGCGAGTCGTCACGCCGGGCGCGACGGATCGCGAGGCACCGTCGGATGCCATCAGGCTCTTCGACGGCACGAACCTCGACGAGTGGGTCCTCACGAAGGACAAGTCGCCCGCACGTTGGAAGGTGGACGATGGCATCATCACCGTGGACAAATCCGTCGGGAACATCGAGACCAAGCGTCGCTTCACGAACTACCAGTTGCACATCGAATGGCGCATCCCGTCCAACATCACGGGCACCGACCAGGGCCGTGGCAACAGCGGCATTTTCCTCGCCGCCACGGGTGACGGCGACGAAGGCTACGAGCTCCAGATTCTCGACTCGTACGTCAACAAGACGTACGTCAATGGCCAGGCTGCAGCGATCTACAAGCAGTCCATTCCCCTGGTCAACGCGAGCCGCAAGCCCGGCGAGTGGCAGACGTACGACATCGTCTGGACCGCACCCACCTTCTCGGCCGACGGCGCCGTGAAGACGCCGGCGTACGTCACCGCGTTCCACAACGGGGTGCTCGTGCAGAGCCACTATGCGCTCACGGGTGAGACGCGCTATATCGGCGCGCCGGAATACAAGAAATACGACACGGCGCCGATCAAGCTTCAGTCGCACGGCGACAAGAGCGAACCGATCAGCTTTCGAAATATCTGGGTCAGACCGATATGAGGTGAGAGGGTCAGCGGGTCAGCGGGTCAGAGGACCTCTGTCCCTCTGTCCCTCTGTCCCTCTGACCCTCTGACCCTCTG
The DNA here is from genome assembly GCA_038319955.1 of Gemmatimonadales bacterium. Classification (GTDB taxonomy): domain Bacteria; phylum Gemmatimonadota; class Gemmatimonadetes; order Gemmatimonadales; family Gemmatimonadaceae; genus AG11. The sequence goes on from JBBQDT010000288.1 coordinate 2,987, forward strand.
ACCCTCTGCCCCTCTGTCCCTCTGTCCCTCTGCCCCTCTGCCCCTCTGCCCTCTGACCCTCTAGAACATCGCAGAATGTCATTCTTCGCGACCATCCTGACATTCGTCGTCGCGCTGCTCCACATCTATTTTCTCGTCCTCGAGATGTTCCTGTGGACGAAGCCTGCCGGCCGCCGCGTCTTCCGCACCACGCCCGAATTCGCCGAAGCATCGAAGGTGCTCGCCGCGAATCAGGGACTCTACAACGGATTCCTCGCCGCCGGCCTGCTGTGGAGCATCTACCTCGGCCCCGGCGGCTTCGCCGTGCGCATGTTCTTCCTCGCGTGCGTCGTCGTCGCTGGCGTGTACGGCGCCGCGACCGTCGGGAAGAAGATCCTCTTCGTGCAGGCGCTCCCCGCCGCGCTCGCGATGGCGCTCACGGTCGTCGCGCGGGGATAGCCGCCGTTCGCACAACGAACAGCGCGTTGCCCACGGCGCGCTCGCCCGCGCTGTCCGACACGACGTTCATCAACGTTCCCTCGACGACCATCGACGTCGACCCACCGCCGTCGAAATTCATCGCCTGCCACGCGCCCAGCCGGCGCATGATCCGCGCGAGCTCCACGAGCGTCACGCCCACGCTGGCCGCCGAGCGGCCGTCCACCGTGAGGAGGTAGAGGGTCGCGCTGTCGCGTGAGAACCCGACCGCCGTTCGCGGATGACGCATCTCTGCATTCCGCGAGATCGTCCCCTCCACCGTCGCGGCCTCCTCGGCCACGCTGACGCCGTTGCGCAGGATGCGCGGCCATCCACCGATGATCATCGCCGGCGCACGTCCGCGCGGCAGGCGGGGCAGGGTGGTGAGCAACACCTTCACGGTGTCACCGTCGGCCATCGCCTGCACTTCCGTCGTGCGCAGTCCGGTGCCGTACGCTACGAGCACGGCGCCGTCGCCGGGAATGGGCGAGCCGGAGGTGGACGACACCACGCCCCGTCGCACATAGACCAGCGTGTCGCCATGCGCGCCAGCGGACATCAGCGGCGCCTCGGCCGTGAGGCGCATCGTGTCGCGCGGTGTCGTCGCACCGAAGCGTGGCGTGTAGAGCGCGGTGCCCTCCGGATTGCCGGCGGGGTTGAAGTTCACGGTGATGATCGGCGTCGCGACGTCGTGCGCCCATGCTGTGCCGTCCATCGTGTATCGCTCGATCGACGGCTTGCCGCGCGTGTCCACGACAAGCTGGCTGTGCGCGTTGTCGAACGTGTCATAGGGTGAGTCGGTGACCTTGAGTCCCTTCCACCATTCGCCGCCGATGACCTGGTTG
>JBBQDT010000289.1:0-4276 GCA_038319955.1 Gemmatimonadales bacterium
GGCGTAGGTCTTTTCCTTGTACTCGACCGTGAGCGGGAAGAAGGGGAGCGGGCTCTTGTTGTCGCTCACCGTGACGGTCGCGAGGACCATCGTGTCACCGTAGGTGACGAGGCATGAGCCAGCGGCCTGCTTGGCCATGCGACCGGTCTCGATGACCAGCTTGCGTCCCGCGAACGTCTTTTCAATGCGTTGCATGTTTTGTCCTTAATCTCTCTGCATTGCAACTGGCCCTATTGCCAGCCGCGCTTCGTGAAATACAAAACGCGCGGGCCGCATAGATGCGCCCGCGCGTGTCCAAATGGGTCCAGCTTAGTACCGCAGTCCGAGTTCCTGGACGATCTTGCGATATCCGTCGATGTCGGTCCGCTTCATGTAGTTGAGAAGGCGGCGACGGGTACCGACCATCTTGAGCAGGCCGCGACGGCCATGATGGTCCTTCTTGTGCGCCCGGAAATGATCGGTGAGGTAGTTGATCCGCTCGGTGAGGAGGGCTACCTGGACTCGGGCTGACCCGGTGTCCGTCTCGTGCGACTTGTACTTCTCGAGCGTCGGGGCGTTATCGAAAGCCATGTTCCTGGACTTGTCCTAAGCGAAGCCAAATTGGTTGAGCCGTTTAACTTAGCTGACTGATGGGCGAATGTAAAGGGGGTCAGCGGGTCAGGGGGCAGCGGGGGCAGCGACCGAAAGATCGTCATGAGCGCGGAACGGTCTGATTCACAAATGATCATTCATCCGAAGGGTTTGCTCTCTGCCCCTCTGACCCGCTGACCCTCTGACCCTCTATCGTCTCACCCAAATATTCTTCCCCCCACATCCCTGACCAACTTCACGACGTCGTTGTACGTCGACATTGCGAAAATCAACAAGATTGCCACCAGCCCGACACGAAGGATGTACTCTCGCGTCCGAGCACTGAACGCGCTCCCCTTCAATGCCTCGGCCACGTTGATCAGGATCTGCCCACCATCGAGAATCGGGATCGGCAAGAGGTTCAGCACGGCCACGTTGACGCTCAGCAGCGCGATCAACAGAAACATTCCCGCCAGCCCGCTCTGACCCGCCGCCACCGACGCGCGCGTGATCGCGATCGGCCCGCCAAGTTCGCGCACCGAGATCTGACGCGTGAACAGCTTCCGCACCGTCACCACGATCTGCGTTCCGGAGAACCAGGTCTGTCGCGCACCGGCCTCGATTGCCTGCACAGGACCGAGCGGCTGACGCGACGTGAAGTCCGCCACCGCCGCGCCGATGCGGCCGACGTCGTGCGAGGTCTTCGTGATCGTGTCCCGCTCCGGCGTCGCCAGCGGCGTCACCTTGAACGACACGGGCGCTCCGGCGCGCCGAACGTCGATCGACAATTCCTTGCCCGGTGACGCACTCACCAGCCGCACGAGATCGGGCCACGTGCGCACCGCCTCGCCTGAGATCGCGACGATCGTGTCGCCGGCTTTCATGCCGGCCTTGAGCGCCGCGCTGCCCGGCAGCACTTCGCCAATCACGGGTGGGATGTGAAAGTCGATGGCATCCGAGACCTCTCTCGCGGTCGCATTGCCGGCGCCGCCCACGGGCACCTCCACCGTGGAGCGCTGCGTCCGGATGGCCAGCGTGCCGGCGGGCGCCGCCTCGATGCGATCAGTGATGTCGCCCCATGTGGTCACGGGCTGGCCATTCACCGCGGCGATCGTATCGCCCGGCGCGAGCTGGCTCAACGCCGCCGCATTCGGCAGGGCGCGCACCGCCCCGACGACGCGTGTGCCGATCACCGGCTCGCCATACATGACGTTCATCGCGCTGTAGATCACGAACGCGAGGAGGATGTTCATCGTCACGCCGGCGATCATGATGAATAGTCGCGCGGCGAGACTCTTGGATTCGAACCACCGCGACTCGGGCACGGGCTTGGGCCCGAAGGGCATCATGCCTTCCGGATCGTAGCCCGGATCGTCCGGCTTCAGCGCACCTGTCTCCTCATTCCCACCCTCGATGAACGCCGTCTCGGCATCGTGGCGCGATGCCATGCGCACGTAGCCGCCAAGGGGCAGCGCGGCGAGCACGTACTCCGTCTCGCCACGGCGCATGCGGAAGAGCGCCGGTCCGAAGCCGATCGAGAAGCGTGGCGCATAGACACCGGTCAGCTTGGCCGCAATGAAATGTCCGAGCTCGTGCACGAAGATGACGAGGCCGAAGACGAGAATCGGCGCGAGATAGGCTAGCATCGAAAGAACTCCTGCACGTGCCGACGCGCGTCGGCGTCGGCGGTGAGTACGGCGTCGAGCGACCCGCCGGGCGCGGTGCTCAGGCTGGTCAGTGCGCTATCGATGGCGTGCGCGATGTCCCCGAAACGTATCGCCCCATCGAGAAAGAGCGCCACCGCCTGCTCGTTCGCCGCGTTGAAGACCGCTGGTGCCGCACCGCCTGCCCGACCGGCGGCGATCCCCAGGTCGAGTGCGGGAAATGCCGCGCGTCGGACCGGCTCGAACTCGAGCGGCGAGAGAGCAACGGGGTCGAATGGAGGTACCCCGGTGTCGCACACCCGGTCCGGATGAGTCAACGCGTACAGGATCGGCAACTCCATGCTCGGCGCTCCGAGCTGGGCCAGCACGCTGCCGTCGACGAACTCCACGAACGAGTGCACGACGCTTTGCGGATGCACCACGACGTCGATGCGATCGTACGGCACGCCGAAGAGAAAGTGGGCCTCGATGACTTCGAGCGCCTTATTGGCGAGCGTCGCGCTGTCCACGGTGATCTTGCGGCCCATCTGCCACGTCGGGTGCTGCAAGGCATCGTTGAGTGTGGCGTCGGCAAGGCGATCTGCCGGCCACGCGCGGAACGGACCGCCAGATGCGGTCAGGACGAGTCGCCGCACCTCGCTGGCGGGTCGGCCCGACACGCACTGGAGGATCGCACTGTGCTCGCTGTCCACGGGCACGAGCTCGCCGCCGCCGAGCTTCGCAGCGTCGGTCACCAGGTGGCCGCCCATGACGAGCGACTCCTTGTTCGCCAGCGCCACACGCTTGCCCTGGCCCAGTGCCGCGAGCGTCGCCTGGAGACCCACGGCGCCGACGACGGCATTGAGCACGATGTCGACATCAGGGCTCGTCGCGGCGTCCACGAGACACGACTCGCCGGAGCACCACGCGCTATGCGCCGCGTCGTCGTTGCGGACGAGACCCACATAGCTGGGTGAGAATGCACGCACCTGCTCCTCGAGCAGCGTGCCGTTCGTGAATGCCGTCAGCGCCGCGACGTGAAAGCGATCGCGGTGCCGGTCGATCACCTTCAGCGCGGTCGTGCCGATCGAGCCCGTGGACCCGAGGATCGCCACGCCGCGTGACGTCATCGGAATACCGGAAACGGCAGCCATCCGAGCAGCAGGTACGCCACCGGCAACACGAAGATCAGGCTGTCGAAGCGGTCGAGGATGCCACCATGTCCGGGGATGATGCGCGAGCTGTCCTTCACGCCACCCTCGCGCTTGAGCAGTGACTCGAACAGGTCGCCTACCTGCGCCGCGACGCTGATGATCGCGCCGAAGAGCAGCGCGCCAGCCGGTGTAAAGCCGAGATGGGCGACGGGAGCAAGCACGCCACGTCCATAGGCGTACGCCACGAGCATGCTGGCCACGAGCCCACCCACAGCGCCGGAAATCGTCTTTCCTGGACTCACCGATGGAATGAGCTTCTTCCCACCAAGGGTGCGTCCGACGAAGAATGCGCCGATGTCCGATGCCCAGGTCAGGACGAGTGGAAATATGAGCAGCACCCCGCCCGGCGCGACGGAGAGGCCGAGCAGACCCAGTTGCTTCGCGCCCACCACGTCATACCCGGCGACGATATCGTGATAGCGGATCGCGTATCCGAAGCCGAGCATGCCGGCGGTATACACCACGCCGAACAGTGTGGTCGCGGCGGCGCCAAGCGGTCGTCCCTCGACGCCACGCAGCCAGATGGTCGCACCCATGACGCCGAGCACGAGCAGCGCGGCAATCGAGGGCCGCACCGAGAAGACGCCGAGGTAGTGCGCGTGAATCGCGAGTGGCACCAGGCCGGCGAGCGCGATGCCCACGTCGTCGAGTGGACGTGACCCCGATGCACGCGCGATGCGGAAGAACTCCCACGCGCCGAGCGCGCTGACGATTGCGAGGAGCGCGGCGAGCGGCGCCCCTCCCGCGAGGACGATCCAGAGCGCGAGAGGGGCGGCGATGACGGAGAAGATGATGCGGAGCGCGAGCTCGCTCATGCGACGGCGAGCTCCGTCACACTTCCATGATCTC
>JBBQDT010000290.1:0-4267 GCA_038319955.1 Gemmatimonadales bacterium
CATCGCGGGTGCAGCGCTCGCACGCCTGCTCGGGGTGCAACGTGGCGACGGCATCGTCGGCGCCGCCATCTCCCTCGCGGCTGCGCTGTTCGTGGTGATCCTCGTGGAGGGTGTCGGGCGGTCGCTCGGCTTCGCGACGGCCCCGCGGTTCATCCTCGCCTTCTCGCCGATGGTGCGTGTGCTCGACTTCGTGCTGTCGCCCGTGCTGCGGCTTGGCACGATGCTCGACACGCTGTTCGAGCGCCTCATGCCTGCGCCCACGATCGAGGAGCGCGCCGAGCAGCGTGAAGAAGCCACGGAGCAGTTCCGGCAGGTCGTCGCCGCCGAGGCGGACGTCTCCCGTGCCGAGGAAGCGCTGCTGCGCGGCGTGTTTTCGCTTGGCGACACCTCGGTGCGCGAAGTGATGGTCCCGCGCGTGGACATCGTGGGCATCGACGTGACCACGCACTGGAACGAAGCGGTGGATCGAGTGCGCAGCAGTGAGCATGCACGCTTTCCGGTGTACGACGAGACACTCGACAACGTCATCGGCATTCTCTACGCGAAGGATCTGTTGCCTTTCGTCATCGACGACGACGAACCGATGCTCGGCTGGCAGAGCCTCGTACGGCCGGCGCAGTTCATTCCCACGTCGAAGCCGATCGACATGCAACTGCGCGACTTCAAGACGAGCCGCACGCACATCGCCATCGTGAGCGACGAGTTCGGCGGCACGGCGGGGCTCGTGACCATCGAGGACGTGCTCGAGGAGATCGTCGGCGAGATCCATGACGAGTACGACGTGGAGGAGCCCGAGATCGAGCAGGAGGGCGGGCGCTGCTTCTGGGTGAGCGGCCGCGTATCGCTCGACGAGCTGAGCGAGCTGCTGGGACAGAGCTTCGTGCAGCACGACGTCGATACGGTGGGCGGCCTCGTGTACGAGGCGCTCGGCAGGGTGCCGCGCGCTGGCGAGTCGGTGGTGATCGGTGCCTACAAGCTCGTCGTCGAGCGCGTGCGCGGCCGTCGTGTAGAGCGCGTCTACTTCGAGCGGGTGCACCCCGCTGCGACATCGGCGGCCGAATGACCTCCGCCGACGTGCTGCTCGCGCTCTCGATCGTCACCGTGGCGGCGCTCACTGCCGGCGGGATGGCCATGCGTTCGGTGAGCCGCATCTGGCTGCGCCATTGGGTGGAGCGACAGCTGCGGGGCTCGCGCGCGGCACTTGCCTACCTGGAGCGTCCGCAGCGCCTCATCATCGCGTCCAGCGCCACCGTGGCGTTGATCCTCGTGCTGAGCGGTGAGCTGATTGCCAGCGATCATGCGCGCAACCTCGAGGCGCTCACCGAGGCGCTGGCGATCTTCGCCATCACCGTCATCGTGCTCGGCCAGCTACTGCCGCGCGCCATCGCGAGGCGCTTCGCGCCAAGCGTCGCATCGTTCCTCTCGCCGCTGCTGGAAGCGGCTGCGCTCATTGCCGCGCCGATCGTCGCCGCGGGCCGTGTCGCCAGCCGTCCATTCGAGCGTCGGTCCCTCGAGCACACGATCTCGGAGCGCGATGCCATCCAGGATCTGCTGCGTGAAGGAGAGCTCGAGGGCGTTGGCGAGCGACAGGAGATGGAGATCATCACCGGGGTGATGCAGTTCGGCGAGAAGCCGGTCGGTGACGTGATGATCGCCCGCGAGGAGATCTTCGCGATTGGCCGCGAGGCCTCGTCGCGCGAAATTGCCGAGGAAGTGGCGACGTCCGCGTTCAGCCGGGTGCCGGTGTATGAAGGCTCGCTCGACAACGTCATCGGGATGATCCATGCGTTCGACGTGCTGAAGCTGCGCGGGGAGAAGACGCCGTCGCTCCGGCCCGTTGCGATGACATCGGTGACCACGCCGTGCAGCGATCTCCTGTTCCGCATGCTTCGCAAACGGACGCATCTCGCCATCGTGCAGGACGCGGACGGCCGCACCGCCGGTCTGGTTACCCTGGAAGACCTGCTCGAGGAACTCGTCGGCGATATCCGCGACGAGCATGATGAGCCCGCACAGAATCCCACGCCGTGACCGCCACTCGTCCGTCTCCGATGCACGAACGCCTGCTCGCTGACTTCGCTGCCGGCCGGAAGGCCGCACTCGCGCGAGCCATCAGCATCGTGGAGAATCACCGCACTGGCTTCGAGGAGCTGCTCGCCGCGTGGCATCCTCGGCTCGGGCATGCGCGACGCATCGGCATCACGGGACCGCCCGGTGCCGGGAAGAGCACGCTGACCACGGGTCTCGTGAAGGCGTTCCGCGCGCAGGGACTCACGGTTGGCATCATCGCGGTGGACCCCACGTCGCCGTTCACCGGCGGCGCGTTGCTCGGCGATCGGATCCGCATGGAAGAGGTGGCACTCGATCCCGGCGTCTACATCCGCTCCCTCGCCACGCGCGGCTCGCTCGGTGGGTTGTCCGCGGCGACGCGCGAGACGTCGGACGTGCTCGACGCCTTCGGCATGGACCGCATCCTCATCGAGACCGTCGGCGTGGGGCAGAGTGAGCTCGACGTCGCGCGCACAGCAGACACGAGCCTCGTCGTGCTCGTGCCCGAGTCCGGCGATGCGATCCAGACGTTGAAGGCCGGCCTCATGGAGATCGCGGATATCTTCACCGTCAACAAGGCCGACCGGCCCGGCGCGGATCGGTTGCGCAACGAGATCGAGGTGATGCTCGGCATGCGCAGTGGCGCAACGATGCGGAACGTTCCGGCGCACCATGGCGTAGACCTTTCACGGAACAACATCGGAAGGCAGGTGCGGGCGGCAGCGCAGAGTGACGATACCAGTCACTGGACACCGCCAGTGCTGCGCACGGTGGCTGTGAAGGAGGAGGGAATCGACGAACTCGTCGCCGCGCTCGATCGCCACTTCCGCTATCTTGAGGACAGCGGCGCCCTGCGCGCACGGCGGCGGGCTCGTCTCCGCGAACGCGTCGTCGAAGTGGTGGAAGACAAGACGCGGCGTCGCCTGTGGGGCGATGCCGCGACGAATCAATGGCTCGAGGACCGTCTGGCCGATCTCGAAACCGGGTCGGCCACGCCGTTCGCGATTGCGGACGACCTTCTTGCGCGCAGTGTGGACCTTCTGACACGGACATCGCGATGACGTCGATGCGAGAGCTCTCCGAGACCATCGGCGAGCAGCAGGCCGAGATCGAACGACTGCGCGACGAGGTCGCCGAGTGGCGCCGCGCGTACGAAAAGGGAAAGAAGCGCGCGATCGCCTTCGCCAACTCGGAGCAGGAAGTCGAGCCCCTCTACACCGAGCTCGACGTCGAGCATCACGACGCGGACAAGCTCAGCGTGCCGGGGCAGTATCCATTCACCCGCGGCATCCACCCCACCGGATATCGCGGCAAGCTGTGGACGATGCGACAGTTCGCCGGCTTCGGCAGCGCGAGCGACACCAACGAGCGGTTCAAGTTCCTGCTCGGTCACGGCCAGACCGGACTCTCCACGGCCTTCGACTTCCCGACGTTGATGGGCTACGACTCCGACCATCCGCGCTCGGAAGGCGAGGTGGGCAAGACCGGGGTCGCGATCTCGAGCCTCGCCGACATGGAAGTGCTGTTCGACGGCATTCCGCTCGACGAGGTCTCCACATCGATGACGATCAACGGGCCGGCGATCATCCTCTGGGCGTTCTACATCGCTGCCGCGGAGAAGCAGGGGGTGCCGAGCGCGAAGTTGCAGGGCACGATCCAGAACGACATCCTGAAGGAGTACATGGCGCAGCACGCGTGGTGCTTCCCCATCGAGCCCGCGCTGCGCCTCATCGTCGACTGCTTCGAGTGGGGCGCGACGCACGCGCCCAAGTGGAATACCGTCTCCATTTCCGGCTACCACATCCGTGAGGCGGGAGCGACTGCCGCCCAGGAGCTCGCGTTCACGTTGGCGGACGGGTTCACCTACGTGGAGCGGGGCGTGGCGCGCGGCCTGAACGTGGACGACTTCGCGCCGCGGCTGTCGTTCTTCTGGGACATCCACAACGACTTCTTCGAGGAGATCGCGAAGCTGCGGGCCGCGCGCCGCATCTGGGCGCGCCACCTGCGCGAGCGGTACGGCGCCACGGGAAAGTCGCTGCTCATGCGCTTCCATTCGCAGACGGCCGGCGTCACGCTCACCGCACAGCAGCCGATGAACAACATCGTGCGCGTCGCCTACCAGGCGCTCGCCGCGGTACTCGGCGGCACGCAGTCGCTGCACACCAACTCGATGGACGAGACGCTCGCGCTGCCCACGGAGCATGCGGTGCAGGTGGCG
>JBBQDT010000291.1:0-4188 GCA_038319955.1 Gemmatimonadales bacterium
GGGACCTCAGCGCGCCGCCAGGCCAGCCGCGATTTCCTCGGTCTTGTAGCCAGCGAACGCAGCGACTTCCGGATCGGAGTCCCGGCGCAAGCTCCCGAGTATCGCCAGAATGCGGCCCGACGGGTCGCCCGAGAGCGCGAGTTCAGACAGGTTCTGGACTGCGTCCAGGCGCTCGGCGCTATCCCGGGTGGCCAGCAGCAGCTGCTCGATGCGATCGAGCGCACGGGCGCGCATCTCGCGCGCGGCCGCTTCGCGTGAGGCCGCATCATCCGCCGTGTCATTCAGCGACGGGCGCGCCGTCCCGGGTGTGGCGGGCAGCGCCGCAGACTGAGCAAACGAGCCGCCTGCCGGGGAGGGAATCAGCGGGGCGGATGGGCGAGCCGCACGTTCACTGCCCGGAAAGGGAGGCGTGGGATCGCCGCGAGTCTGGATCGTCCACGTCGCGGTGAACGCCATTCCGAACAACAAAATGAGCCACATTGCCTGTCGTATGCTGGACGCCATGATTCTGCCAGCCGCTCAAAGGCAGCAGCTTCCACGACCTGTGTTGCAGAGATGCGCCAAAAGCGTGACACCGCGTCGACGCCGGGGCTCGGCGCAGCGGCGACTTCGGCTCAACGTTTCTCCGCACTCAGCCCCCCCAGACGCCGACGGACCGCCCGATACATCAGGAGCGGCCCGATGAACTCGGCAATGACCAAGGCGATCGCCGCGCCCTGCGCGTCGCCCCACAGGGTCAAGGGCCCGATCAGCAGCAGGTTCAGCAGTCCCACGGCGGCATAAATCCGGAACAACGGCGAGGTCATCTGCAGGTTCACCATGACGAGCTGCGACAGCATCGTCGCAGCGGCGACGCAGACCGGCAGTAGCGCCACGATGCGCACGACGATCGCAGCGTCCGCGTAGTCGCGACCGCCCACGAGCAGGACCAGCGGATCGGCGACCGCGGCCAGCAGCAGGGAGCCGACCGCGACCGCAGGAAGAATCCATTTCGCGGCGTTCCGCACGCGCGCCCACGCGGCCACGGGGTCCGAGGCGAACAGCCCCCCTGCGCGGGGGAACGCGGCCTGCACCACGGGCTGCACGAGGCTCTGCAACGTCGAGGCGAGCCGGGTCGCGAGACTGTAGAAACCCACTTCGCGCTCGCCGGCGACGAGCCCGAGCACCAGCGTGTTCGTGTGCAGGTAGAGGGTGGTCGATGCGATGGAGGCGAACATGTGCCGACTATCGGCGAGCGCTGCACGAACCTCGGCCAGTCCGGGCCGGTAGGTTCCTGCCGGCATCAACGCGCGGCCCAGGAGCCAGGCGCCGACGGCCCCGAGCAGTTGCGGCGACGCCAGGATCGCGGCCGCGGTGACGAGGTCGCTGGCCGAACGGACCGCGGCAACCACCAGCACTGCGACGATCATCTTGGCGAGTGCCTGGACCAGCGCGACATCCTTGAGGCGCGACATGCCCTGCAAGTACCAGACGGGAAACGCGAGGTTCCCGACGAGCAGCAGCCCGGAGACGGCGAACAGCTCCCAGCGCAGGCGGAACCCCGGGACGAGCAGCACGACCAGCGCGAGGGCAACGCTCGCCAGGAAAAACAGCGCCAGCTTGGCGACGACAGTCGTCCAGTAGATGCGCAGGACGGCAGCCGGGTCCTGCCGGTGCGCCGCAATGTCCCGCGCCGCAGTGAAGTTGAAACCGAAGTCCACGAGAATCGCGCCGTAACCGACCAGCGACTGCGCCAACATCACCGCACCGTACCCTTCCGGAGTCAGCACCCGCAGCAGGTACGGCAGCAGCAGCAGTGGCAGGAGGAAGTTCAGCCCCTGGACGGCGTACAGCGCCAGGGCATCGCTGACGAGCGGCCGGCGCAACAGCGCGGAGAGACGATTGGACATGGAACAGACCTCGACCGCCGTGCCACCGGGAGAAGGCCCCCGGGTCGCCGCGATACTCGTGAACTGGAATTCCTGGCGCAACACCGTCGAGTGCCTGGATTCGCTGCTGGCGCAGCGCTTCCCCGGACTTCACGTCTTCATCGTCGACAACGACTCGAGCGACGGTTCCCCCGGGGCCATCGATGACTGGTGCCGGATGCCGCGGACGGCGGCTGGCACGCCGACGCACGACGGAGTCGATCGGCACAGTCGCTTGCGACCCGGCGTGCCGGTCGGCTGTCGCTCGGCGGCGCGCGACCAGGGAACCCTGCCCGAAGCCGCGTCGGGATGCGCCGTGACCCTGGTCCGATCGGGCGCGAATCTCGGCTTCGCCGGCGGCTGCAACGTCGGCATCGCAGCCGCGGGACTGCGCGACTTCGATTTCTACTGGCTGCTCAACACAGACACGGTGGTGCACCGCGACGCGCTCGCGGCGCTGGTGGACCGGGCACGATCCGATCCTCGCGTGGGTATGATCGGATCGACGATTCGCTGGTACGACCGACCTCAGGTCGTGCAATGCATGGGAGGCGCTCGCATGGACGCGCGTACCGTCGACGCCCGGCACATCGGCGAGAACACGCCGATCGAACAGCTGGCGCAGCGGGCAGCCGGCGTCGAAGCTGAACTCTCCTACATCATGGGAGCGTCGATGCTGGTGAGTCGGGAATTCGTCCAGGATGTCGGGCCGATGCAGGAAGACTATTTCCTGTATTTCGAGGAAATGGACTGGGCGGTCCGTGCCCGCGGTCGATTCAAGCTCGGCTATGCCCAGGAGAGCCATGTTTTTCACAAGTCCGGAGCGAGCAGTTCGGACGTGGTCCGGGCGTTCGCGACCAACCTCTACTACCGCAACAAGTTGCGATTCGCGCAGCGCTTTTTCCCGGAGCGCCTCGGTGCCACGCGTCGCGTCATGCGACGGGAACTCATGAAGGCGGTGCTTCGAGGCCGCTGGACGACTGCGCGGATCGTCGCGACCAACCTCTGGGGGACAGCGCTCGATCGCGCGGTTCGCCCACCTTCAGCACCCAGGACGGCGTAAGCCGCCGCAGCATCGCCCGTGGGTGGTCGTCAGACGCCATCTCGCTGCATCCGGAAGTGGCAATACCGGCCGCCAGCCTAACGACGGCACGCGACGGTGCGATGACACCTGTGCCGGGGTTCGTAGCGCATCCGTAACAAGGTCTGCGGAGAATCCGCGGCATGAAACGCGTGACTCGATGGCTGGCGATTGCGCTTTGTGCTGCGGCTTGCGGGCCGACCTTTGCCCAAGTGTCGTTCTACGCCATCGGCAACAGCCTGACCAACGACATGTATCCGTCCCAGGTACCTGCGCTCGCGATCCAGAAAGGTCGGCAGTTGACCGTGGGCTATCACGTCCGCGGTGGTCTATCGCTCGACTACATCGTCGCAAACCCGCAGGACCCCACGATCACGCAGGGCGGCAGCTTCGACCAGGCCCTCGTTTCCGGCAAGTGGACCAGCGTGTCGATCCAGCCCTACTTCGGCACGAATTCGACAATGGCCTCGGATCTCTCGGCGATCCAGCAGTTCGTGACCCTGACCCGCTCCGGACCGTCGCGCGACGCTTCGATCTATCTGTATGCGGCCTGGCCATCGCAGTACGCGACGCAGGGCAACTACTCCGCATTCTGGAACAGCCCGGTACCGGACTCCCCCACTACGAAGACCGTGGCGGCCCGCGCCTATCTCGATGCACTTCTGGGGCGGCTGGTGGCCGCGTACGGCGGTACGGTAACTTTTCGCGTGATTCCCGTCGGCGACGTGCTGGCGCGTATTGACGTCGAGGCGCGCGCCGGCCGGCTGCCTGGCGTCAGTTCGCTGGCGGACCTATACCGCGACGACGTGCACATGGGAGAAGTCGGCCGGTTTGTGGCGGCACTGACGGTCTTTGCAACAATTTTTCGCGAGAGCCCGGCGGGTATCACGGTGCCCGTCAGTTACCAGTTCGGCGACGGCGTCGCGCGCCTCTCGCCAGGGCTGACGTCGACGCTCGAATCCCTCGTCTGGGACGTGGTGTCAAACGATCCGCGCGCAATCGCGGCGATTTCATCGCCGCCCGGAACCCCGCCGGCCGCACCGGCGACGCCTGCGCCGTCGCCCACGCCCACGCCCACGCCCACGCCCACGCCGACGCCGACGCCCACGCCTGCGCACACTCCTATTCCCGCAGCAACGCCACCGCCCACCGTAGTTTCGACGCCAACTCCAGCGCCGGTTCCCGCGGCGGCGGCCGCGC
>JBBQDT010000292.1:0-4171 GCA_038319955.1 Gemmatimonadales bacterium
GTGACGTTCGAGTACGTCATGCTCGGCGGCGTGAACGATGGCATCGAGCAAGCGCGCCAGCTCGCGCAGCTCGCGCGCGAATGTCGTGCGTTCGTCAACCTGATTCCGCTGCACCCCGGCGGCTCGCAGGGATTCGTCCCGACGTCGGGCAACGAGATCTCGCGCTTCGCGCGACTGCTGCGCGACCGCGACGTGGAAGTCGCGGTGCGCAAAAGCCGCGGGATGGACATTGCCGCCGCGTGCGGGCAATTACGGGTCGAACGGCTCGGCCGGCGCCCGCCACGCAGCACCGAGCAGCACGGTGATGTCCAGGTAGCGTGAGCTGTCCGGCCGCGACTCGGCGCGCGCGGCTGGGCCGAGGAGCCGTGCGACCGACGTGGCCCACGCTGGATGTCCGGAGCGGTCGAGCACCAGCGTCGAGTCGCGCGGCGGGCCGGCCGACGTCATCTCGACGACGTCGAAGCCCTGATCGCGCAGCACACGCGTGGCGCGGCGAGCGAGTCCTCGCGTCCGAGTGGTGTTGACCACCTGCACGCGGACGCGCGTCCCGGCGGGCGCGCGCGGAAGGTCTGCATGCATCACGGGCACCGGTAGCACCCGAAGGCCGCCGTGCCTCGCGCGCACTGCGTAGACGGCACCTGCGAGCACGACGAACGTCAGCCCAAGAATCGCCAGTAGCGACCGGCGCTTCATCGCACCTGGTTCCAGAGCTGCACTGTTTCCGGGTAGAGCTGCATGCCTTCCCGCAGCGACCAGTCCAACCGCGATCGCAAAACCTGGCGGAAGGTGCTGTCGAACTCGCGAGGTACCTGGACGGCGAGATACGCGCGGTCCGCGCGAGAGAACTTGCGTCCGGGCTCGAGATAGTCCGCCATGTAGAGCGCACGGCCCAACTGGCCCCAGCCGCACGAGCCAACCGTGTGGAAGCGCACGGCCTCGAGGAGTTCGGTGCGGGTCTCGCCATTGCGTCGCAGCAGCTCCGCCGCCGCCGGCCCGTGCAGCATCTCGAGTGTGAAGCCGGGAAGGTCACCGCCCAGCGCACGCAACCTCGCTTCCGGCGCGTCGCGCAACGCATCGTGCAGCCGCCCTGCGTCATGCCAGGCCAGCGCGTCCTGCTTCTTCAACGCGAGCTGCATCGCCCATTCGTCGAGCAGCGCCGTAACGCGGCCGATGTGCGCGCGACGCTTGTCGCTCACCATGGCCCACGACGGCAATTCGACGGACGCGTCCTTCACGCTGCGACCTGCAGCAAATGCTCGATCTCCGCGATTTCGCGCTGCCAGAACGCCCGATGGAAAATCCCCGGATGCGGCAGAATGAGCGTCGGCGAAACGAGCGACCGCGCACCGTACCGCACGATGTCGAGGTCGATGATGCGCGGACCCCAGCGCTCCCGGCGGATGCGGCCGAGTTGCCGCTCGATCGTCTGCAGGCGCGCGAGCAGCGCGTGTGGTTCGAGCGTCGTCGTCACGGCCACCATCTGATTCAGGTAGGGGCCCTGTACTCGCCCGCCCAGTGGCGCGGTCTCCTCGACGTGCGATGCGGCAACGAGCCGGACACCCCGCACGAGCGAAAGCGCCGCACGTGCTGCGGACAGGTTGGCCGCCCGATCACCGAGATTGGCACCGAGCGCGATGAACGCGAGGTCAGCCACGCGTCCGCTCCACCGCCACCTGCGCGAATGCCAGCGGTCCGCCCAACGCCACCTGCGGCTTCCGCAACGCGACGCGACACCACGTGACACCGTTCAGCGCGAGCACGCCGGCCGCAAGCGATTCGGCCAGCGGCTCGAGATAGGTCAGCGGATCGGACGCGAGCGTCGATTGCGTGAGGTGATACAGCTCGCGATAGTCGACGACTCCCTCTCGCTTCGCATCGTGGCGCACGACGAGATCCACTTCGAGGGGCTGTGCGATCTCACGCTCGTGTGGCAGGATGCCCACGCAGACGTGAAAGCGCATGCCCACGAGCGATACTTCCGTCTGCGGAGCGGTGGCCATCACACGACGTTGGTGATGCGCCGAGTGAGTTCGCCGAGGTACGTGGCGACGTTGCGCAGCTCCTGGGTAGCGCCCTCGAGCTCGCGCAGCGCAGCCGCCTGCTCCCGCGCGCTGGTCGTCACCTGCTCGGCACCGTCGCGATTCCTGCCCGAGATGCTTGCGATGCGTCGCACGCGTTCGCTCAGCTTCGCGAATTCGAGTTCCTGCTCACGTGACGTGTGCGCGATGCGCGACGCGCCGGTTGCCGCGCTCTCCGTGGCTTCGACGATGAGGTCGAGCGCCTGGCGCGCCTGCTCGGACAGCGTGCCGACATCCTGCACGATCGTCTCACCCCGCGACATCTGGAACGCGACGCGGCGCATCTGCTCCTCGAACGCGCCGACGATTTCACCTGCCTGATCGGACGCCCGGGCGCTCTGCTCGGCGAGTTTGCGCACCTCGTCTGCGACGACGGCGAAGCCCTTGCCCTGCGCGCCGGCCCGCGCCGCCTCGATCGCCGCGTTCAGGGCGAGGAGGTTGGTCTGGTCGGCCAGCTCGCGAATGACGGCGATGAACTCCGTGATACGCCGTACGCTGCCGGCGAGCACCTGGATCTGCGATCCACTTTCGCCCACGAACGTCTTCGCGCCGACGAGCCGCTCGATCGCCGTGGCAATGGTGTGCCGGTGTTGGGTGGCAATCTCGGTGGCGCGCTGGCTCGCCTCGGCCGCTGCGCTGCCATCGCGCACCACGTCCTGCGTTGCCGAATGCAGTGACTTCGTCGCTTCGAGTGACTGCAACAGCTGCTCGCCTTCCTCCGCCAGCCCGCGGCTGATGTCGGCGATGGTGCGGGCGACGGACTCGCCGCCGCCGCGCAATGCACGCGCCGAGCCGGTGAGCGTCTCCATCTGGTCGCTCACGCGCGTCATCGCCTCGAGCAACGGGCGGCGGAGGTCGTAGATGTGCAGCGTGGTCGCCAGCTGTTGTGCGAACCGCCGCATCAGCGCGACTTCCTTCTCGGAATATGCGTCTGGCTTGTGGTGCTCCAGCTCGAGCACGCCGACCGTGCGGTCACCGAAGCGCAGCGGCAGGATGATCACACTCCGCGCCTTCGTGCGGCCCGGTAGCACGCGTTCGTCCCGCAGCACGTCGGGCACGCTGACGGCAGCGCCGCTGCGCAAGCTTTCCGCGCGCAATGCGGCCAGGTTCGAGTCCGGCTCGCGTGGTTGTTCGAGATAGCCTTCCGCGCCGCGGAATACGTGCATCAGGACGCCGTTCTCGAAGCGGCCAATGCGGAATTCGCGCCAGTCCACCAGGCGATGCGCCAGCAACTCGATGCGCCGGAAGGCATCCCCGATTTCCACGTCGGACGACACGATCTGCTCCATCGCGAGGATTTTGTTCAGCTCCTCAGCGGCGATGGATTCCTCGAGGATACGCTTCACCAGGAGGCCGGCGCCGCCGAGCACGACGCCGACGAGCGCCCAGCCGATCGGACTCAGGTTGCCGAACGCAAGAAGGACGATGGCGACGGCGATGCTGCCCGCGCCGAACGCGATCACTTCATAGCGCAGGATGAGCGACCGCTCCTCGTCGTTGAGCTTGTCGCGCAGCAGGAGCGTGAAGTAGAGGAGCAGCCGGCTGGTCAGGAAGTACGTGAACACCAGCAGGGCCAGCGCGGGCAACGTCTCCGTGTTGAGCTTCGTCAACTCGGCGCCCGTGGACACCGCGGCCCACGAGAAGATGCCGTACGCGGCGATCAGTGCGATCACCTCGCGGCCCGCATTGATCCAGGCGATCTCCATGCCCTTCTTCAGCGCGATCGCATCGCCGACGAACACGCCGGCCCAGAGCGCCAGCGCACTCGCTGGCGCGCCGGCCACCAGGGCGCCCGCCACCGCAGGCATCGACAGCAGGTTCAACGCACCGTACTTCGTGAGCGGAATCTGCTGCACCCGCATGAGCAGCACGGCGATGAACAACACGACGATCGCCATCGGCTGTTCGCGCCAGCGCCCGTCGATCAGTAGCGACGCGATGAGCAGCACGACACCGAGTACACCAACGACGCGAGCGTACGCCGTGAGGAACGCTCGCATATCAGTCCTGGTCGATGCCGCGGCGCAGCGAGGTCGCGAGCGCAACGGCTGCGTCCACGCTCTCGTCCGCAGCGCGTACGATCGCGCTGCCCA
>JBBQDT010000293.1:0-4157 GCA_038319955.1 Gemmatimonadales bacterium
ACGTGATACGCCCCGAGGGACATCGCGCCGCTGGTGTTGAGGAAGGACGCGCCCAGTGCGGTCAATCCCGTTGCCCAGTCGTCGCTATAGATGGCGGCGCGAGCGCGGAGGGCACGGTTCACTCGGAGAAACGTGGTGGGCGTGTTGAATCCGGCGAGTCCGCTCGTGACGGGAAAGGGGAACGCGGCACCACCGGCGGCCAGGTGCGTCCGTGCCTCATCGAGCAGCGTGGCGATGCGCGCATAGACGGCAGCTTTCGTGGCGATCGGCGCCGGCGGTGCCGTGGCATCGATGCCGACGTCGATTGGCGCGCCGAAGTTGTCGCGCGTCACGATCACCTGCAGGAAGTCGTACGCCTGCACCGTCTTCGTGAAACCTCGGGCGGCTTCCTTCTGTGCGTCCGTCCATCCGGCGACGCCATCGATTGCCGCGAGGAGGATGTTGGCGGAGCGGATATTTCGGTAGGGATCGGAATACAGCACGTTGCCTGGGAAGCCGTTGCCGTTCAACGGGTCGCGGACGCTGCCCGGCAGCGATGCACCGGTCACCGACATCGGATACCCTTCGCGGCCGAACGCGCCGAGCCAGCGAATGCTTTCGCCGACGTTGGTGCGCGTGCCGCGCAGCAATCCGGTGGCGAGCGCCGATGCACTCGTCGCGGTTGGTGAGTTGACCAGATCACCGACGCTCGGGTTGTTCGGGTTGGCGACGTCGATCTCGCCGCAGGAGGCAGAGAGGACGAGGGCGATCGTTGCGGCGACGAGCGTTCGCGAGCCGCCAGTCAGCAGTCGAATGGTCGGCATGGTCAGAACCTCACGTCGAAGGAGAGCCAGTAGCTGCGGCTGGGCGGATAGGGCGAGACGTCGAACCCGCGCGACACCGCCTGGCTGCCAAAGTTCGAGACCTCGGGATCGAGTCCTGTGTAGTCGGTCCATGTCACGAGATTGCGTCCCGACAGCGTGATGCGCGCCGACTCCGCACGGCTGATGGCGCGCTGCACCAGGCGGCTCGGCAATTCGAACGACGCCGACACTTCACGCAGCTTCACGAAGCTCCCGTCCTCGAGGTAGTTGCGCGTCTGGCGCGAGAAGGTCCGTTGACGTCGTGCACACACCGTCTCGTTGAGCGCGTTCGGCGGAGGCGCGATATCGTTGCAATCCACTCCATTGCGCGACGCATCCCACAGATAGCGCGAGAGGTTGATGATCTCGCCGCCCTTCTGCCAATCGAGCAGCGTGGAGAGGTTGAAGGCGCCGAGTCGGAAGCCGTTGTTGAAGCCCATGCGGAAGTCGGGATTGGCGTCGCCGACCTGCGTCACGAAGCCGGTGCCATTCGGCATTGAATCGTTGCCGACGATCTGCGTCAGCGACTTGCCGGCCTCGACCTGGAAGACGCCGAACGTCGTCCCGAAGCCGGGCGTCTGGAACGGCGGCACGGGCAGCGTCAGGACTTTCGCCTTCACCGTGGAGAACGTCGTGGTGGAGTTCCACTCGAAGCCGCCCGTGATGATGGGGAATGCGCGGATGGCCGCTTCGTATCCACGCGACTGCATGGAGCCGCCATTGAAGATGCGCAGCCCGTAGCCGGTGGAATTCGCGAGCGTCGCTGTGACGAGGAGATCGTCGATCTTCTTGTTGAAGAACGAGAACTCGAGCGCGGCGCGTCCGTTCAGTACCGAGAGGTCGAATCCGGTCTCGAACTCGGTCTGGATCTCCGGCCGCAGGTCGAGGTCGGCGGTCTGTCCGCCAGCGGGGATCTCGATCGATGGCAGCCCCGCGATGTTGGCGCCCAGGAACTCGGTGAACTTCTGGCCGAAGAGCGGCTGGTTCCCGGAGCGACCGACGGCCAGACGAAGCTTGAGTTCCTCGAACCGCCACGGCAGCGACGTCACCCGATACGATGCCTGCGCTCGCGGAAAGAAATAGTACTTGCTCGCGTCACTGTTGTTGGAACTGCGATCCGCGCGGAAGCCGGCGGCGAGGAACAGCTTTTCGCCGAGCAGCAGGAGGTCTTCCTGCCCGTTGACGCCGACGTCGTTGGTGCGCGCGATGTCTTCGTTGACGCTCACCGCCGTCGAGCGACCGATGTTGTCGAGACCACCGATGAGGTTCTGCGCCACGACGCGTGCGTTGCTCAGGCCCCGCTGCTCGTACTGGTGTCCCAGCGACGTCGTGGCCAGGAGTCCGCCACCTGCAGTGCGATACGTGTGCACCGCATTGATGTTGAGGTTCATGTTCAGGTTCTGGGCATTCGACCGGACGGCCGTACCCGGAAGCCCGTCGAGCGGCTCGAACTGGAGCTCGGGCGGCGAGAGGATGTTGCTGCGCTGGTTGAAGAAGTCGAGGCCGCCGTTGGCGACGAAGCGCAGCTGCTGCCGGTCGCCCGTGATCGCGTTGTAGGTGATGCTGCCCGATCCGATCGCGCGATATACCTGTTCCACGTTGCTCGAGAGCGTTGCGGTCTGGAGGGGATTGCTCTGCGAGGCTGGATTGATCGGCCACGAGCCGTCAGCTCTCCGGCGCACGTCGATGAAGCTCGGCGTGCGCGCGAGCGCCTGACCGAGCGCCACGCCGCGGTTGTCGTTGTTGGTGAGTCCTCGGCCGGTCGTCGAGCCGAGCACGTTGGAGGTGATGCGTGCGACGACCCGATTGCCGATGTTCTGGTCGATGCTCGTGGTGAGCGCCTGCTTGCGATACCCCGTCTTGGGAATGATGCCGCCGTCGTCCTTCAGCAGGGCGGATACGAAGTAGCGAGTGTCTTCACTGCCACCGCTCACGCTGAACACGTCTTCCCACGCCGCGGGTGTCTCGCCGTAGACTTCCTGCTCGTGGTCGTAGAAGGCGTCGGGCGTCCACAGCGCGCCGACGACGGACCCCCACGTGGCGATGGCATCGGCCTGTGACATGAAGCGCCGCGACCCCAGCTTCTTCGACACCTGCGATGTGCCGACGCGCTGGATGAAGTTGAACTTCGGCCGCCCCACCGCACCGCGCTTGGTGGTGATGAGGATGACCCCGTTGTTTGCCCGCGAGCCGTAGATCGACGCGGCGGTGGCGCCCTTCAGCACCTCCACGCGCTCGATGTTGTTCGGGTCCAGATCGGCGACGCGATTGGAGGCGTTGTCCTGTCGCCCGCCAGTCACCGGATTGGAGGACGAACCGGTCACGGCGAACACTCCCGGTGGGATGGTCGCATCGCTCACGATGACGCCGTCCACGACATAGAGCGGCGTCGCGGAGCCGATGACGGTGGAGATGCCGCGCAGACGGATCTGGTTGCCGCCTCCCGGTGCGCCCGAGTTGCTCGAGATCTCGGCGCCTGGCACCTTCCCCGTGAGCATCGACTCCACGCTCGCCGCCGGCACGCGATTGAGCTCGTCGGCATTGACCGACGCGATCGCGGTGGCGGAGTTCCGTCGTTCGATGCCGGTTGCCTGGCCGGTCACCACGACTTCGGAGAGTCGCAGCAGGTCGCGTCCCATGACGACGTCGAGCGTCGTCACCGCGGGTCCGACGACCTGGTCGACGCGCCGAAAGCCGATGCGGCGAAAGGTCACGGTCGCCACGCCGGCGGGCAGGCGAACGGAGTAGGTCCCGTCATCCCGACTGGTGCCGATCAGCGCGCCCTCGAGCAGGATCTGCACGGACGTCGCCGGCAGCGCACTTCCCTCCTCGATGATCTTGCCGGCGAGTTGCCGAACTCGCGGCGAGTCCTGTGCGTGAGTGTACGATGGCAGTGCCAGCGCGGTGAGCGCGATCAGCGTGGCGCGGACAAAGGTGTGTCGATGCATGGTCGTCGTCTGAAGAAGTGAGATAGTTCGAAGTCGGTTGTCTGCTGTCAGTGGGTTAGCGCGCGGCGCGCCACGTCTCCACGCGCTCGCCAGCGGGCGCATTACGGGCGATCTGCGCGGCCATCTCACGCAGCAGGTCGGCGTTGGTCATGGGTTGCCATCCGTGCCCCTTGTTCGGGCGTCCGTACCGGAACGAACCGCCGTAGTACGGATTGCGCGTGGATTCCAGAAAGTCCTCGAGCTTGTAGACCGCGGGGCCGAGGTAGAAATCGTCCATGTCGCCGGTGAGCAGGTGCAACTTGCCCACGAGCTGTGGACCGATGCTCGACCAGTTCGTCTCGAGGTAGTGGCGCAGGTCGAATCCCTT
>JBBQDT010000294.1:0-4115 GCA_038319955.1 Gemmatimonadales bacterium
CGACCAATACGCACGATCGACGTCGTTCATCGCCGCGAGCCGCGCCGACACGCGCTCCCGCACCGCCGCCGCCGAGAGGTGCACCTCGAAATGGCGACTCGCCATGCGCCACGTTTCGATCGCGTCGCGCAACTGCCCGCGCTCCTGCACGTAGCGCCCGAGGGGCGTGTTGGCGGGAGCCTTGATCGGCAGCTCGAGCGTGGCCAGCACGTCGAGAATCCTGTTGACCGACTCGAGTGCGTGCGGCGCCCAGATCGCGTTGACGTCCATGGCGTAGCGCCCACCCGCATAGCCGACGTTGCTGTCCCGCCAGCTCTGCGATGCCCAGCGCCCTGAATCGCGCGGCGCGAACGAGATGAGGCTCGACGCGATGGGATTCCCAGCGTACGGCGCGGTCTCGCGCGCCACGAGCGCGAGCTCGCGCACGAGCCGCACGAGACGCGTCTCGCCGCCGTCGGACTTGTCGAGCAGGAACGCGCGCTTGCGAGACGCCGAGACGTTCGGGTCGCTCAGCCAGCGTGACACGATGATCGGAAACTGGTACTCCGCATCGATCATGTGGTAGTTCTCGCGCGTGCGGCGAACGCCGCGCAGCACGCGTCGCGCACGACCCAGCAGCGAATCCGCGCCGGCGTGACTGCCGGCCCGCACCGACGCATCCACGAGCGCCGCATACTCACTCGCCGCCTCGCGCACCGCCTGGCCGCCCATCGCCTCTTCGTGGCTCACCTGCCCCTCGGGCGACAGCTTCCGCAGCACACTGGCGATCACGAACTCCGACATCTCGTCACGCCAGACGGGACGCATCATCAGCGCCGTCATCAGCATGTCGCGTCCAAAGTAGGTCGCATACGTCGGCAATCCTGCCATGAGCTTCTCGCGCGACGCGAGCAGCTCGAGCCCGCGCACCTGTCGCTCGAGCCGTCGGCCGCGCAGGCCGTCGGCGCGCGACTTCTCGATGAACGCGAGGAACTCCGGCGTGAAGATCTGTGCGCGCCGCAGTGGAGTGAGTGCCTTGCCGCTCGTCGTGATCCGCACGCTGAACGGCACCTCCCTCCCGGAAATTGCGCGCAGCGACACGGAGTCACCCTGCACGACAGCCGCGACGCGACGCGGATCCGTGCGCAGCTCCATCGCGAGCGTGTCCAATCCATCGAACGCGGGCTGGGCAACTCGCACGACCTGTACTCCTCCCGCCACGCGAAGGGAGACCCTCGGCCGCAGCCGCGCACGCAACGCATCCATGCTCGACGCATGCAGCAGCGCGAGATGGCGCCGTCGTTCCGCATCCGGGAGCATGTCGAGCGCGGCGAGCATGCGGTCCATCTCCGGCAGCGTGAATGGCGCGTCCGCAAACGCCGCCTTCTGCCGCTCGGCGTACTGGAGATCGCGCTCCACGCGCATGGAGCCGAGGAGGAACCAGCCGATGTCGATGCGCGGCTCGCGGGCGATGAGCGCGTGCTCGAGCGAGCGCGCACGGCCCGAACGCGCGATGACCGCGCCGTCGCCATTCCATTGGAGGTCGGCGGGCTTCCCACCCGCGCCCCGCGCCGTGAAGCCCAGGCTCTCGTCCTCGGCGTCGGCCCACAGGTGGACGACGCGATCGGCGCGTGCGTCGAGGTAGATCTGCACCGTGTTGCCGCGCGCGTCGCGGAAGAGACGCGTCTGGTAGCCCTGGTATGCGGCACTGTCGTCGAGTCCCCGTTCGGGGAAACTCAGGACGGGAAGGGTCTTGTCGCCGGTCGGAAGCGCAGGTCGCTCGCCTGTGGCTCGGGACGACACAAGCTGCGCGAAGAGTGCAAGGGCGATCAGGCTCATGCCGTCCTCTTTCCAGTCGATGGTTTCGCACGCCGCTTGGGCGTCGCAGTGCGCGTGGCCACCGAGCCCAGCTCCACCAGCGTCGTGCGGATGCGGATGTCCATCATCGCGTCCGAGTTGTGCTCGATCATGCCGATGAGAATGTGCGCCGTGCGTTCGCCGACCTCGATGCCCGAGTGGCGCAGGTGGGTCACGTTCGGATGCAGGAACGAGGGCGCCTGGCCGTCGCTGATCGCCATCAGCGAGACGTCTTCGGGAATTCGCACGCCGCGCCGGGAGAGGAGGTGGTGCGTGTGCACGAGCAGCTCATCCGTCATGGTGAAGATGGCGGTGAGGTCGGGATGCGCCGCGAACGCGCGGTCGAGCTGCTCCTCGAGCTCGTTGACGATCGTGACGCGCAACACCTGCGACTCCTCCATCGGAATGCCGTGCTCGTTGTGCGCTCGACGAAATCCCTTGAGCCGCTGGGTGCTGATGCGCTGCCGCTGGTCGCCGAAAATGCCGAGGATGCGCGTGTGCCCACGGGCGATGAGGTAGGACGCCGCCTCTCGGCCCGCCTCCTCGTCGTCGATGGTGATCGTCGTGTACTTCACGGTGTCGATCGTCTTGTCGAGCAGCACCACCGGGATGTCTACCTCGTGGAGGATGTCCAGGTGCTGGAGGTTGGCCGTCTCCGAGGAGAGCACGAGGAGGACGCCGTCGGCGGAGAGGTGGGTGCAATATTCCACCAACCGGCGTTCCTGGACGATGGAATTGTCCGATTGGAAGACGATCAGGGAATAGTCGTTGGCCTGGACCACTCGATTGATGCCCGTGATCATCGACGGGACGAAGAACATGTTCATCTCGGGGACGATCAGCGCGATGAGGCGGGAGTGCTTGGCGCGGAGGTACCGGGCGCGGTAGTTGGGGATGTAGCTGAGCGCCTGGGCGACTTCGCGGACGCGCGCTTTCGTCTCGCCGCTGATGTCGGGATGGTCGGCCAGCGCCCGGGAAACGGTCGCCATCGAGAGGCCGACTTTCTGCGCGATGTCCTTCAGGGTGACCCGATTGCCGGCCATGGGGTCCTCACACGAGTGTGCTGGAATGGTTTACTCCGCAAATTTTGCGCAAACGGTTGCACAATCTATTGCGGCGCCGTGCACTTGTCTCCTCGGAATTTTGGCGCTACTAGAGGGAGGCGAATCAACATCGGCGTTTGCGCTTTTGTTGAATAGAGTTACAATCTGCAGCATCTTTTTGCACGAATATTTGCAGTGACGCGACGTTCCCACAACGTCGTGGCCGGTGCCGCACCACTTCGGTTTGCGACGCGTCGTCGCTCGCCTACCGCCCCCCGCAAGCGCTTTTTCGTCCACTTTGGAGGCAGTCGAATGGCAGTCACTCGATGTGCGCTCGCCCTCGTGTTGGGCAGCATTCTGCTCGCCGCGCCGCTCGCCGCGCAAAGCGGGACGGGCATCGTATCCGGTCGTGTGGTCGATTCCGCGTCGAGGCAACCGCTGACCTCCGTCAGCGTGCGCATCTCCGGCTCGACGAACGGGGCACTGACGCGCGGCGATGGCACCTTCACCATCGGCGGCGTGACCGCGGGGTCCCATGAGGTACGCGCCACGCGCATCGGATTCGCGGCGCAGGCGCGCACGGTCACCGTGACGTCGGGTGGCACCACCAACGTCGACTTCGTGCTGATGCCGCAGGCCGCGGTGCTCACCGAGATGGTCGTCACCGGCTACGGCGCCCAGAAGCGCGAGTCCATCACCGGCTCCGTTGCCACGGTGGACGCCGAGCAGGCGAACGTCGGCGTGATCACCAATGCCAACCAGATGCTCCAGGGTCGCGTCGCTGGTCTCCAGATGACGACGAACAACGGCGAGCCTGGCGGCGGCGCGCAGATCCGCATCCGCGGCGGCACCTCGATCAGCGCGAGCAACGATCCGCTCTATGTCATCGATGGTGTGCCGCTCCAGAATGAAAATGCGGTCGCGGGCGCGTACGGCGGTGTTGACGTCAGCCCCGCGCTGGGCCGCAGCCCACTCAATTCGATCAACCCGAACGACATCGAGACGATCACGGTCCTCAAGGACGCCTCGGCAACCGCCATCTACGGCAGCCGCGGCGCCAACGGTGTCCTCCTGATCCAGACCCGCCGTGGCCTGAGCCGCAAGTCGAGCGTGGACTACGACACGTACGTCGCTGCCTCGTCGCCCGCGCGAAGCCTCAAGCTCCTCAACGGCGATCAGTATCGCGCGTTCGTCACCTCCGAAGTCGGGAAGGGCAACCTCGCACAGACCCAGCTC
>JBBQDT010000295.1:0-3957 GCA_038319955.1 Gemmatimonadales bacterium
GGACGCGCAGCAGGCGGAGAAGACATCCCGGATCGACGATGCGCTGATGCATGCGGCGGACGTCCCGCTCGAGACGGCGCAGGCGTGTGCCGCCGTGGCGGAACTCGCGTTGGCAGTCGCCGAGCGGGGCAACACGAACGCCGCGAGTGACGCCGGCGTCGCGGCATTGCTCGCGGAAGCGGGATGCGTCGGCGCGAGTTACAACGTGCGGATCAACGTGGCGTCGCTCACCGACAAGTCACGTGGTACGGCCCTGGCCGACAACGCGAAGGGCGTCGTGGCGCGAACGAAGGAGCTTGCCCGCAAGACGACAGCGCTCGTCGAACAGGCGCTCGGCGCGTGACCGCGTCAGGTGTCGGGAGCACGAAGCTCGCATCCTGGATGCAATGATCGAGCGTTGAATGAAAGAGGCCGGCCCCCACACTTGGAGGCCGGCCTCGTCACATCACCAGTCAGCGCTATGGAACCGGCGTCGGATCGGGCGCACCATAGATCCCGTTGAACAACCACTTGAACGTCCCATGTGGCTGTCCGCGGAAGGTGATCTCCGGCGCGAACATGTACAGCTTGCCCTTGCCGATCGTCGCCTCGGCGGCTTCCACAGCGCCGTCGAGATACGCTTCACCCCACGCCCAGCCGCTGCGCAGCGGTGTCGCATTCGGGAACCACGCCACGGCCTTCACACCCTTCGCGGCTGCATCGGCTCCGAGACGGAACGCCGGACTGTTGTCGTAGAAGACATCGACATCCCTCGGTAGACCTGCCGAGATGGCCAGCGACGTATCCACCTGCACGCGCAGCACGGAACCCGGCACGTAGAACTTGTCATTCGACAGGTTGCGCTCCACGCCCGCCGCATTCTTCTCGACGAGCGCATTCGCCATCGGCAGACCCATATGCATGCCGAGCGTGGACGACGTGCCCACGGCGATGACGATGCCGCCAGCCTCGACGAACTTCTTGAGTTGCGGCACCGTGTTCGCAACCGAGAAGCGGCCGAGGCGATCACGGAATTCCGCCGGGATGCTCGAGGTGTCCTGCGCGAAGCCGCCACCGCCGCCACGACCACCCGTCGCGGACGGCACCGCGCCGGACGGCAGCACGATCACATCGTACTTGCTCGAGAGGTCGCCTGCGTCGAGCGTCTTCGGAAACACGAGATCGTACGGGAACTCGAACTGCTCGAGCAGCCACCGCGTGTGCCCCGATGGCATCGACCCGCCGTACTGATCGTACAGCGCCACACGCATCGTGTGGAGCTTGCGCGCATCGGCGCCCGGACGCGACGTCACGCCATCCGACTTCACGCCGTTGTTCCTGGCAAGGTCGCGGATCATCGTCGTCGTCGCCGGCGTGGCGGCGATGTAGAAGCTACCCGCCGGATACGTGTGCCCATTGGCCGCCATCGGTGACCGAAGGACGAAGACGTCGGCATTTGCCCTGAGCGCGCGGTTCACCGCAATGAACGCGTCGTTCATCGCGTGGCTCACGAGATAGCCGGCGGGACTGGCTGCACCCGCCACCATCTGCGGATCCGGCACGGCG
This sequence comes from Gemmatimonadales bacterium, assembly GCA_038319955.1. Lineage (GTDB taxonomy): Bacteria > Gemmatimonadota > Gemmatimonadetes > Gemmatimonadales > Gemmatimonadaceae > AG11. Next base: position 1,546 of record JBBQDT010000295.1, read on the forward strand.
AGTCCCTGGATCTCCTGGAACGGACCGGTGAACCCCTCGAGAATGCGATCGAACTTGATGCCCATCTGGAAGGCGAGCGTGTAGCCTGCGTTGTCGTACGGACGCTTCGGCGGGCCGCCCGGATACGCAAAGTCATTCGGGTGGTCCTGTGGCTCGAACATGTCGAGCACGTGCGGACGGAAGGGCTGTGCCGTCTTCACGACGTACGAGCCCGCGGGATAGCTCTTTCCCTGCACCGTGAACGGTGCGGTCGCGCGATGGATCGTGATGCCGACGTGACGCAGTGCATTGATGAACTTCGTCGCCGTCGGAAAATCCGGCTGGTCGCTCGGCAGGATGTAGCCGCGCGGATCGCGCTTGTCAGGGTTGCGGAGGACCTCGTTGTAGAGCCTGATGTCGGCGCCGCGTCCGAACGCGAAGATCGGATCACCCACGGCATCGCCACTTCCTCGACCGCCACGAGACGTCGAATCAGCCGCCGCGATGCGACGCTTCACTTCGTCGATCTCGGTCGGCGTCGTCGTCCAGGTGTCCTTGCTACCGCGCTCGATGGAGTTGCGGCCCATGCGATAGATGTTGAACAGCAGGTTCTCTCGCTCGCGCGACGCGATGTCGAGCACCGCGCGGTTGGCCGTCAGCGAATATTCGATCGACTGGCGGAAGTGCCAGGGCTGCGGTGCAATCGGGAACGGCAGGTCGGCGCGCGGAAGCTGCTGGTCAGGGACGAACGGAATGTTCATCGGCGTGGGATTGCCGATCGTCTCCGTGAGCAGCCCGATCTGGTTGTGGAAGTACACCGTCGTGCGCAGGCCGCCGTTCCACCACGTGGAGTAGCTCGACCCCGAGCGCATCGTGACGCCCGGCTTGCCTTCGGCCTCGAAGCGCGAGTGCATCGACGCGGCAACGAGGTCGATGCCCACCGGGATGAGCGGATCGAAGTTGTAATTGAAGGGATCGCGGAAGGGCGGCGCGAACATCACGGTGCCCGCGGGGCCGGTCTGGTGGTGGTTGTAGACGATCTGCGGGAACCACTCCCAGTAGAGCTGGTGGTTGATGTTCCGCGACTCCGGCTGGTTGTTCATGTAGAAGTCGCGATTGTTGTCGTGCCCGATGTACTTCTGGTACAGCGTCGGGATGTTCATGCCGCGCTTGAGCGTGTCCGCATCCTTCATGTACCAGTTGGACACGAGCTGCATGCCATCCGGGTTCGCGTGCGTTGCGAGGATGATGCAGTCGTCGAGGAAGCGCATCGTCTCCGCGTCGCTCTTGCTCACGAGCTGATACACCGTCTCGATCAGCTGCGCGGCGCCGAGCACCTCGGTGGCATGCAGGCCGCCGTCGATCCAGACCACGGCCTTGCCTTCCTTCGCCAGGGCATGCGCCTGATCATCCGTGAGCCCTCCGGCGAGTGACAGCCGGCGCGAGATCTCCTTGTAGCGCTCCAGCTTCGCGAGATTCGCCGGCGACGAGATGATCGCCATCAGCTGCGGGCGACCCTCGGCCGTCTTCCCGATCTCGACGAGCTTCATCCGGTTGGACTCTTTCGCGAGCTTGCGGAAGTACGTCTCGAACTGCGTGTAGTTGGCCAGCTTGTAGTCATCACCGATGTTGAAGCCGAACTGCTCCTTCGGCGACGTCACCTTCTGCGCGCTGGCGGCAGAGGGCAACAGCGCAATGGCCGTGGCGAACACGATCGCGGTCGGCAACTGCCGATATCGCGAGGTGGTGGGTACCCGCATGAATTTCTCCGTGGATGCCTGTCGGCGACTGCCCGGCTGGATGGGGCGTCGCGGTGTTCGAACGTCGGATTGTATGGCCTCGAACTAGACAACGCTAGCGAGGCAGTGACCGTTGAAATCTGTCAAGGGTCCTATCGCAGCAGCCTTCTACGCTGCCGTGAGCACGCGGTTGCCAGCCTCTGTGATCGCCACCGTGTGCTCGAAGTGCGCCGAGCGTGAGCCGTCGACAGTCACAATCGTCCACTTGTCGGGCAGCGTCCGCGTCGCCGGCCCGCCAATGTTCACCATCGGCTCGATCGCCAGCGTGAGACCCGGCACCAACTTGAGACCGCGCTTCGGCTTTCCATAGTTCGGCACCTGCGGCTCCTCGTGGAACTCCACGCCGATGCCGTGCCCCACGAGGTCGCGGACCACACTGAAGCCCGCCTCTTCCACCACCCGCTGCACCGCCGCGCCGATGTCGCCGAGATGATTGCCCGGCACCGCGGCGGCAATTCCCGCCGCGAGCGAACGCTCCGTCGTGGCGAGCAGGCGCGTCGTCTCCTCGTCCACGGTGCCCACCGCTATCGTCGTCGCGGAGTCCGTGTAGTAGCCCTTGAAGCCGACACCCAGGTCGATCGAGATGATGTCGCCGTCCTTCAGCACTCGCTTCTTCGACGGAATGCCATGCACG
>JBBQDT010000296.1:0-3837 GCA_038319955.1 Gemmatimonadales bacterium
GCGCAGCGGGGCAAGCAGGTCGCGGTGCTCGTCGAGCTCAAGGCTCGCTTCGACGAAGCCAACAACATCACCTGGGCGCGCACGCTCGAAGACTACGGTGTGCACGTTTCCTATGGCTCCGCGCTGCTCAAGACGCACACGAAGACCGCGCTGATCGTGCGCCGCGAGCCGGACGGCATCCGTCGGTACGTGCACATCGGCAGTGGCAACTACAACTCGCGCACCGCTCGGCTCTATACCGACGTCGGTCTGTTCACGTGCAGCCCGTCGATCGGCGCCGACGTGAGCGACCTGTTCAACTCGCTCACGGGGATCTCGCGGCAGCGGCTGTATCGCAAGCTCCTGGTGGCGCCGGCGAACATGCACGAGCGCTTCCTCGAGCTCATCGAACGCGAGAAGAACCACGCGTTGGGGGGCGGGTCGGGCTGCATCGTGGCGAAGATGAACTCACTCGTCGACGCCACGGTGATCGACGCACTCTATCGGGCGTCGCAGGCAGGAGTGGAGATCGATCTCATCGTGCGTGGCATCTGCTGCCTGCGGCCGGGTATTCCCGGCGTGAGCGAGCGCATTCGCGTGCGCAGCATCATCGGCCGCTTCCTCGAGCACTCGCGCGTCTGGCACTTCGGCAACGCGGGCGCCGACGAGTTTTTCATCGGATCGGCCGACTGGATGCCGCGCAACTTCCTGCGCCGAGTGGAGGCGGTGGCGCCGGTGGAAGCGCCGAGATTGCAGGCGCGCCTCCGGAGCCTGCTCCGCACGTGCCTCGAGGACAACCGGCAGGCGTGGGAGCTCGATGCGGTGGGTAACTGGACGCAGCGCGTTCCCGAGGGTGAGGAAGTCTCGACGCACGTCCGGTTCGTCGCGCAGTCGTGGGGTGAGCCGGTGGAAACGCCGCCGCGCGCGTCGCTCGGCGCCACGTTGAGCCAGACGATCGGCGACGACTAGCTCGACCGGGACGATCTCACTCGGTCCTCGAGCGCTACTCGTCGTCTCCCGCCACGTCGTTGGACGACATCACCGCGCCGTCCGCACCGACGATCTCCACCGGCACTCCGGCGATGGCGGCGAGCATCTGCGATTTGCGATGCGCGCCCCACAACTCGAGGCGCAATGGGCCAGCGCCGCGTGTGGGTACTGGCGTGATGCGAATGGCGCGCGGCATCCAGCGCACCTTGAGCGTATCCACGGCGCACACGTGACCGCGATCGAAGCCGTCCGCGACGCGTAGAATCGCCGACAGTCGCTCGACCTGATCACGCAGCGGCTTGTCGAGCGTACCGAAGTTTCGATGCTTTCGTTTCGGTGGTGCCCCACGATGATAGCGCGCCACGTTGGCGATCACGACCTGCTCGGCCGGTGTGATGCCGAGCAACTCCGCGTGCACGATGAGATGGTACGAGTGCTTGTGGTGGCGATCGTAGTTGATGTGATAGCCGACGTCGTGCAGGAGCGCTGCGTCCGCGAGCGTCGCGCGGTCGTCCGCCGTGCAGCCGATCCGGCTGCCGACGGCGTCGAACAGCCTCAATGCCAGGCGTTGCACCTGTAGTGCATGCGGCTCCTCGAAGTGACAGCGCTCGGCGAATTCGCGCACGGAGCGCTCGCGCGCGGCACCTGGGTCGGCGACGACGGGCACCACACGGGCGGCCTGAAGGAGCAGGCCCTCTCGAATGCCGTAGCGTGACACCGCGACCTCCTTCGCCTCGGTGCGCGCGAGCACCTCGGCGGCCACGGCAACGCCGGCGACGATGATGTCGGCACGCTCCGGGTTCAGACCAGGCAGCGCGCGACGTTCTTCGGGCGGCATGGCGGCGAGCGCATCGAGAATGTGCTCGACGTCCACGCGCGGCACCGCGGTGGCATGCACGTTTCGCGCGGTGACGATGCCGCGCCGGGCGAGATGGATGCCCGCGAGGTTGGTGAAGGTGCCGCCCGACCCGATGATCTGTGCACCGCGCCAATCGCGTCGGGGCAGGATGTCGCGCAACTCGCGCCGGACGTCGCGCCGCAGTCGGGCGAGCGCCTTGCGGGTGGCGCCGTCGCGGAGATAGCGCTCTGTCGATCGCAATGCGCCGAAGGGCAGGGAGACGAGGTTGTCGAGGACGCCGTCAGCAGCCATTGCCAATTCCAGCGAGCCGCCGCCGATGTCCATGACCACCGTGCGTCCCTGCCCGAGATCGAAGTGGGCGAGCGCGCTGAGGTACGACAATCGCGCCTCGTCCGCACCGTCGATGACGCGCAGGGTGATGCCCGCCTCCTGGCGCACGCGCGCGAGGAACTCGCTCGCGTTCGAGGCGTCGCGCACGGCGCTCGTCGCGACGGCATCGATGCGCTGTGCGCCAAGCTGCCGCGCCAGCGTCGCCATGCGGCCGATGGCCTCGGCCGCCGCCTGCATCGCCTGCGTACCGAGCACGCCGGTCTCGTCGACGTCAGCGCCGAGGCGAGGCGCCGCCTTCATTTCGTCGACCACCGTGATGCCCCCCTCAGCGGTGACGTCGGCCACGATCTGCCGCACCGAGTTGGAGCCGACGTCGATGGCGGCGATCCGCCGGACGGAGTTCGCGCCTTTTGCGGTGCGCGTGTGGGGCGCCAGTCGGGAGGGGGAGGCGGACATGGCCTGAATCTATAGCGGCGAGAAGCTGGCCAGCACTGCCCTTCAGGAAGAGGTGAATGTCCCCGCACGCGCCTGGTCGCCGCCGTGCTTGATGTTCTTCCCCTCCGCGAGGAAGACGGCGTCCTCGGAGATGTTCGTCGCGAGATCGGCGACGCGCTCCAGGTTGCGGCTCACGAGCAGATATTCGAGCGACGGGTTGATCGTCCGCGCATCGGCCATCATGTGGGTGAGCAGGATGCGGAACACCGACTCGTGCAGCGCATCGACCTGATCGTCTCGCGCACAGACATCGCGACCGAGCGCGCCGTCGGCGCGGAGGAAGGCGTCGATCGCATCGCTCAGCATCGCACGTGCGCGACGCGCCATGTCCTCGATTTCCGGATCCGGCGTGATGTTCGTCCGCTGCGAGATGAGGCGCAGTGCCGCCTGCGCGATGTTCACCGCGTGGTCGCCCACCCGCTCGAGGTCGCTCGTCACCTTGATCGTGGTGACGATGAAGCGGAGATCGCGCGCCATCGGTTGCTGTAGCGCGAGCAACTCCAGTGCTGCGGCCTCGATCTCGAGCTCCATGGAATCCAGCTCGCGGTCCGCGTCGATGACGGCTTCCGCCTTTCCCGCGTCCTGGCTGAGCAGCGCATCCACGGACAGCTCGACCAGCGATTCCGCCTTTTCCGACATGGCGAGAAGGCGGCGATTGAGCGCCGTGAGCTGCTCGTGAAAGTGGCGAAATGGTCCTTCTGGGCTCATCCGAATCTCCCCGTGATGTACGCTTCCGTCTGCTGCTCGCGCGGGCTGGTGAACAGCCGCTGCGTGTCGCCCATCTCGATCAGCTTGCCGAGATAGAAGAACGCCGTGCGGTCCGAGATGCGGGCGGCCTGTTGCAGGTTGTGCGTGACGATGACGATCGTCAACTGGCTCTTCAACTCGTACACGAGCTCTTCGACCTTCTGCGTCGCGATCGGATCGAGCGCCGATGCCGGCTCGTCGAGCAGGAGCACCTCCGGATCGTTCGCCAGGGCCCGCGCGATACACAGTCGCTGCTGCTGGCCACCGGACAGCGCGAGCGCGCTGTTCCTGAGGCGATCCTTCACTTCGTCCCACAGCGCGGCGCGGCGCAGTGCAGACTCCACGATCGCATCGAGGTCGCTGCGCGTCGGGCTGGCGTTGATGCGAGGCCCGTACGCGACGTTGTCGTAGATGCTCTTGGGAAATGGATTCCAGCG
>JBBQDT010000297.1:0-3817 GCA_038319955.1 Gemmatimonadales bacterium
CAGCGGCGTGAGGAGCCGCGCGTACCTGAAATAGAAGACGATTCCGATGGTGATGCCGAGCCACACCGCCGCCCAGAAGACGATGCGGCGCAGGGGGATCGCATCTTCCTTGTTGCCGGAATCGGCGGGTCGAACAATTCGCGAGAGGCGCACTGGCCAGCGATTGAGGTGAAACGACGGGCCTTCTTCTTGCACCGCGTTCGGGGAAAATTCCTCTGCAAGCTATCCTTGCGGCAGACCCTTCGCCACAGGCCTACTGCTATGTCATATCTGCGGTTTCGAGACGAGGACGAGTCCTCCGTCGCAGGCACGGTCACCTCTGTTCTGCTCGGCGCACTGGCCGGCTTCGCCGTCGGCATGGTCGTCGCCCAGCGTGTGGGTGGCTTCCGCGGTCTTGCGGAGAAGCTACGCCGCGGCAAGCCCACCGCGGCCGACGACACATCGTCGCCCGTCGTGGCGGACGACTTTGCCGACTACGACGAATACGATGACGACGAGATCGAGGAGAATGTGGAGGCGACGGGACTCGAGGATCAGGTGCTCGAGGCCTTTCGCAATGACCCCATTCTCAGCGAGCGTGCCATCGACATCGGCGGCATCGGCGACGCCACGATCGAGTTGGCTGGCTGGGTGCAATCCGACGAGGAGTCGAACCTCGCGGTGACCATCGCGCGCGGCGTTCCCGGAGTCACCACGGTGCTCAACCGCATCGCCGTCGGCGAGGAGGAGGAGCGTGTTGCGGAACACTCGCGTCTCTTCGCGGAGGGCGACGACGCGCACACCGAAGCACACTGGGAAGGCAACACCGTAGGCACGGGTCGTCGTCGCCAAGGGACGTCGGACGAGTACGACCGCCACAAGGACCCGCGCGTCGAGTTGGCCGAGAAGTGGACGAGCGCCGATGCCGAAATTCTCGACGCGGCCGAAGACATCGATGCCATCGCTGCCGAGCGTCGCGTGCGCGAGAAGAAGACCGTAAAGGGTGATCGTGCGGGTGGGTCGCCGGTTGCGCCGTCTGGGGTGCCCAAGGCGGATCACGTCGCGAACCCTGGATCGACGCCCTGAGAGCGGCGGATTTTCGCGGAACGGAATACGGATTTTCGCAGAGCGGAAATACGGAAGAGCTACAGCGCACGCGGATGAACGGCCGCGGAAAAAAGCCGAATTTTCGCGGAGACTACGGAACCAAGACAGATTGAAATGTTCTCGGTCTGGGCTATCCGTGTAGATCCGGCAGTTGTCCCGCGTCAATCCGCGTCAAGGGCAGTGAACCGCAGTTCCAGCGTCAATCGCATCGACCTGTAACACACCTGACCCGGGGGTTAACTTCCCCGGGTCATGTCCATTTCCGGCGCACCTGAATCCACGTCCGTGACCGCACCGGACGATTTTCCCGCGCAATACGACCCCGCGGCCACCGAAGCGGCGATCTACGAGCGCTGGCAGCAGGCGGGCGCCTTCACCGCGGATGCCTCGCGGTCGAGTCGCATCGGCGGCGACCGCGATCCGTACGGCATCCTCATGCCCCCGCCCAACGTTACGGCCATCCTGCACGTCGGCCATGGGTTGAACAGCACGGTGCAGGACGTCCTGATCCGCTGGGCGCGCATGAAGGGCTTCGAGGCGCTCTGGCTGCCGGGCATGGACCACGCCGGCATCGCGACGCAGAACGTCGTCGAGAAGCAGCTCGCCGGTGAAGGCCTCACCCGCAACGACCTCGGCCGCGAGAAATTCGTCGAGCGCACGGCCGTCTTCGTGAAGGAGACGGGCGGGGTCATTCTTCAGCAGCTCAAGGCCATCGGCGCGAGTGCCGACTGGTCGCGCACGGCCTACACGTTCAGCCCCGAGCTGAGCGTGTCGGTGCGGGAAGCGTTCGTTCGTCTGTATGAGCGTGGACTGATCTATCGCGGTCATCGCGTCATCCACTGGTGCCCGCGTTGCCTCACGTCCCTCTCGGATGAGGAGGCGGAGGGCAAGGACACCAGCGGCGCGCTGTACCATGTCTCATATCCGCTCGCCGACGATCCCGCGCAGTCCATCACCGTCGCCACCACGCGTCCCGAGACGATGTTCGGCGACGTCGCGGTGGCCGTCAACGCCGCCGACGAGCGCTATCAGTCGATGATCGGGAAGGACGTGCTCCTGCCGATTCTCGACCTGCGCATCCCGATCATCGCGGACGACTATGCCGACCCCGCATTCGGCACGGGCGTCGTGAAGATCACGCCGGCGCACGACGCCAATGACTTCGAGGTGGGCCGCCGCCACGACCTGCCCATGCCGGTCGTCATCGACGCGCACGGCATGATGCATGAAGACGCCGACGCCGCGGGCCGAGTGCCGCAGGAACTCCGCGGCATGGACCGCTTCGTCGCGCGCGAACACGTCGTGAAGCTGCTCGAGGCGGCGGGTCGTCTCGTCAAGAAGGAAGTGCATCAGCACAGCGTGAGGCACTGCTATCGGTGCGACACGGTCGTCGAGCCGCGGTTGAGCGACCAGTGGTTCGTCCGCATGGCACCGCTCGCCGAGCCGGCACACGAGGCCGTGCGTTCGGGGCGCGTGCGGCTCCTGCCCGAAAAGCACGTTGGAGTGTACGAGCACTGGATGACCAACATCCGCGACTGGAACATCTCCCGGCAGATCTGGTGGGGACATCGTGTGCCCATCTGGTATTGCAAGGAGTGCGATCCACCGCAGGACGTCATCGCCAGCCGCGAAGACCTCACCGCGTGCCCGTACTGCGGCTGCGATGTGGTGCAGGATGAAGACGTCCTCGACACCTGGTTCTCGAGCAGCCTGTGGCCGATGTCCACACTCGGCTGGCCGAACGAAAAGTCCACCGACCTGCGCGCGTTCTACCCGAGCGACGTGCTCGTCACCGCGCCCGAGATCCTGTTCTTTTGGGTCGCGCGGATGATCATGATGGGCTACGCCTTCATGGGCGATGCGCCGTTTCACTCTGTCTATCTCCACGGCACCGCGAGAGACACGCAGGGCAGAAAGATGTCGAAGTCCCTCGGCAACGGCATCGACCCGATGGACGTCGTGAACCTCTACGGCGCGGACGCGCTGCGCTACACGCTCATCGCCGGCATGGGCATGGGCGCCGACGTGCTGCTCGACCCGAACGATCTCGACAAGTCGTTCGCCACGGGACGCAACTTCGCCACGAAGCTCTGGAACATCGGTCGTTTTCTGCTGATGAACGTCGGGTCGGACGCCGTGCGACCGTTTGCCGACATCGCGGACTCCGAGTTGAACCGCGCCGACGCATGGATTCTCGACAAGCTCGACGCCGCCATTCGCGAGTGCGATCGCGCCATCGGACCGGTGCATCCGCTGCGCGGCGGTGTGTGGGCCGCGGAGGAACGCGCCAGCGGCCTTCGCCTCAATGAATATGCGGATACGGCGCGCCGCTTCGTATGGAACGAGATCGCCGACTGGTATGTCGAGGCGAACAAGACGCGACTACTCACGCCAGGCAACGATCAGCAGGTCGCGCGCTCGGTGCTCGTACACGTGTTCGATCAGGCGCTGCGCCTGCTGCACCCGATCGTGCCGTTCATCACGGAGGCGCTGTGGCAGCGGTTGCCCGGTCACGTAAACGGGACGTTCCTCGCGACATCGGCGTGGCCGGTGGAGCGCCACATGGCCGACTCCGATCATCGGGCCGCCGACTTTGACCTCATTCGGGAAATCGTCGACGCAATGCGCCGAGTGCGCTCTGAGTACGCGCTCGCGCCGGGCAAGATGGTGGATGCCCTCGTGATCGCGGCCCCACCCGTGCGCGGCATGCTCGAACAGGAATCGACCCTCG
>JBBQDT010000298.1:0-3800 GCA_038319955.1 Gemmatimonadales bacterium
ACACGGCTTGTCGAACGGCGGCTGGTCACGCGTACGCCGTCGCCGGACGATGCACGCCGCGCCTCCATTGCGCTCACCGCACGGGGTCGTGCGCTGGTCGGTGCCGCACCGCCCACCGTGCAGACGCAGCTCGTGAGCGGACTTGCGCGCTTGACGGCCGCGCAACGCTTGGCCCTTGCCGATACGCTCGAGGCGTGGCTCGAGGCAGCGGGGCTCGGTGGCGAGCTCGCGCCGCTCTTCTTCGAGAGCGACACGGACGAGCGCGTCAACGCGGTGCGCGCGCGATGAACGACCGTTCCGACGGCGCGTTGCCTGTGTCCGTCGGCCTCGCGCTGGAGTACGACGCGTTCGTCACGTCCGAGCATCAGGTGCCGGACGATTACCTCCCGGTGGACCGGCGCACGGTGTTCATCTGCGGCCTGGCGATACTCATTGCCGCCGCCGCCGGACTCGTCGCGCGTCTGCTCGTGATGCTCATCGGCCTGATCACGAATCTCGCATTCTTTCATCGCGTGAGTACGGCCTTCTCGTCACCGGCTGACGCGCACGTTGGCGCCTGGGTGCTCGTGATCCCGGTGGTGGGTGCGCTGGTCGTCGGCGTGATGGCGCGCTACGGCTCGGCCGCCATTCGCGGCCACGGCATCCCTGAGGTCATGGAAAAGGTGCTCCGTGGCGAGAGTCGAATTCCGGCGCGCGTGATGTTCCTCAAGCCATTGTCTGCCGCCGTGGCCATCGGCACTGGCGGGCCGTTCGGGGCGGAGGGCCCCATCATCGCCACGGGCGGCGCCATTGGATCGATGCTGGGACAGTACGTCCATGTGAGCTCGGACGAACGAAAGACCCTGCTCGCTGCCGGCGCCGCGGCGGGCATGGCGGCGACGTTCGGGAGCCCGGTGAGTGCCGTGCTGCTCGCCGTGGAGCTACTCCTGTTCGAGTATCGCCCGCGCTCGCTCATCCCGGTGGCGCTGGCCGCCGCCGTCGCTGCAGCGGTGCGTGTTGCATTCGAGGGCACGGCGCCGGTGTTCGCGGCGCCGGCCTTCGTCCAGCCAGGCGGAGAAGCGTTGTTGATCTACGCCTTGCTCGGTGCCGTGATTGGTGCGTTCGCGGTCGGCGTCAGTCGATTCACCTATGCGATCGAGGATGCATTCGAGAAACTGCCGATCCATTGGATGTGGTGGCCGGCGATTGGCGCTGTCGCCGTCGGCATCTGCGGCTACCTGGAGCCGCGAGTGCTCGGAGTCGGCTACAGCAACATCGAAGGCATTCTCAGCGGGACGATCGTCGGGAAGGCGCTGTTCATGCTCGTGGTGCTGAAGCTCATCGCCTGGGCAGTGTATCTCGGTAGCGGAACGAGTGGAGGCACACTGGCGCCGCTGTTCACGATTGGCGGCGGTGCGGGCGCTCTCGCCGGCGCGGGCATCGCGTCGGCCGCTCCCACATTGGGTGTCGACGCGCGCGTTGCCGCACTGGTCGGCATGGCGGCAACCTTTGCCGGAGCGTCGCACGCTCTGCTCACGTCAATCGTCTTTGCGTTCGAAACCACTCGCCAGCCAGTGGGGCTGCTGCCACTGCTCGCTGGCTGCAGGGCGGCCTACGTTGCGGCGCTGCTCTTGAGCCGCCACTCGATCATGACCGAAAAGATGGCGCGTCGCGGCGCGCCGGTGCGCACCGAGTACGAGGCCGATCACCTTGCCCATGTGATTGCTCGCGATGTGGCCAGCCCGGAGGTCGTATCGCTGAGCGCCGACGCGGCACTGGCGGATGTGCGTGAATGGCTCGACTCGGCGGCGTCGGCGTTGCATCAGGGCTTCCCGGTGCTTGACGTCGACGGACTGCTGGTGGGCGTGGTGACGCGTCGCGACCTGCTGTCCGGTCCAGACATCGGATTGGATGGCCTGCGGCGCGTGCGCGGTGTGGTGCGCCGCGCGCCGGCGGTGGTGTATGGCGACAGTACGCTGCGAGACGCCGCCGACCTCATGGTCATTCAGCGCGTGGGGCGGTTGCCGGTTGTGGAGCGCACGGACCCGAGGCGCGTGGTCGGCATCCTCACGCGCAGCGATCTGCTCGCTGCGCACGAACCACGGCTCGCCGCAAGCCGCCGTGCGCGGTCTGGCGAGGCGCACGCGGATCATGCGTCGCCTGATTTGGCGACACTACCGTGAGTCAGCACCAGCACTCAACCGTCACGTTCCTGCGACGCACTGTCAGATGTTGGCCAGCTCGCCGAAGTATTCGTTGTCCTCGGCGTAGCCGCCTTCGCCCTTGTAGATAGCCTTGACATCCTCGACCAACTCGATCGCCTGAATCCACTTGACCATCTTGAACCCGAGTTGGTTCTCGACGCGCAGCCGCAACGGGGCACCATGAAGGTGATTCAGTGGCTGGTCGTTCATTTCATAGGCCAGCAGCGTGAGCGGATCCAGCGCGTCCTTGATCGAGAGGCTGTCGTAATATTGGCCGCCGGCGATTCCGGTGTCGAAGTCGATGCCCTCGCTGAACGAATAGAAAACGACTGCCGTGGCATTGGGGCGTGCCTGGGCCAATGCGATCACCTCTGCGAGCGGCAAGCCACCCCACGCGGCGATGCCTGACCAACCCTGAATGCAGTGATGCAGCGTGACCTGGGTCTTCTTGCCGAGTGCGTGAAGGTCGTCCAGTGATAGCGTTACGGGATTCTCCACCAGTCCGCGTACCTCGAGCCGATAATTCCTGAAGTCATCAGCGGCCAGTGCTTTCCACTCGTCAGAGGTCGGCATGTTGCCGTTGACCCAGAAGAATGGCGACACATCCTCTCGGCGGAATTGGGCCTGCGGAGTCGACCGGTCAAGCAGCGGTCGCATGACGGGGCTGACGATCGCCTTGGAGACGTGCTGAACGGCTCGGGGATGCTTCCACGCCATCCAGTTGGCGAGGGTGTTGATGAGGACCACGCTGCCGATGCCGACGAGGCCGAGTATCAGGCCGATCGGGCTTGCCCCGTCCGTGCCGACCACGATGTGGTTCATGTTCCGGACGATGCCGGTGAGTGCAACCAGCGTCACGTGCATCAGGATGAACACGACGAACGCGCACATGACGAGGAAGTGCAGCGACCGGCCGATCTGTCGATTCCCTGGAAGGAACGGATACCACTTGAAGCCGTTCGTCAGCGCCGGTGACATGGAGGGACCTGTCAGGATTGCACAGGGGGCGAGAACAAACACGACGGCGAAGTACGCCAACTGCTGCAGTGCGTTGTATTGATAGAAGCCGTCTGGCTCCGGCGGAAAATGGAGCGTGGCGTAGTGGACGAACACCGCCCAGGCGTCGGGGACGATTTGCCATGACGTCGGCACCAATCGTTGCCACTGGCCGGTCCCGAACAGGAGCACCACGAAGACGATACCGTTCCCCACCCAGAACAGGACGGTGAGGAAATGCCAGTGACGCGCCATGCCGACAGTGTGTCGATGTCCTGGGAGGCCGACCCAGGGACTGAGGTAACGGGAGTCGTCCTTGGACGTCCACAAGCGATCCGTCGGCACCGTGATCGGCGTGAGCCGCAGCCATTCGGTGCCGGGGGTGCAGTGGACGTTCCCATAGAGGCGCGGGTGGTCCATCAGGATCTGAAGGCCACTGCGGATGAGCAGCGTCAGGAACAGGAAGTTGACGTAGTGGGCGATGCGGAGCCACGCGGGGAAACCGGTCGGGGCCCCGGCAACGGCAGCGTTCGCATACTCAGGTATCGATGTCAATCCAACGATACCCCATTGCAGGTAAGCCGCGGCGATCTGCAGCACCAAGGGCGAGACTATCAGCAG
>JBBQDT010000299.1:0-3762 GCA_038319955.1 Gemmatimonadales bacterium
AGTGAATATCGACGCAATGACCGGCAGGCTTATCGCGAACCAGCACGAGACGCCGAAGGACGAGAAGGCCGAGGCGGTGGCGGACAAGAAGGCCGCCAAGGCCAAGCCGTGAGTTCATGAATGCGCGAGGGCTCGCAGCGCGTCGCGCTGCGGCCCCTCGACGCATCACCGCTCCGACACGCTCTGTGCCTCCCGTCTTGTTCGCCGTCAAGACATCCCAGGAGCGTTCGTGTTCGTCAACCACGCTTCGGGCATGGGAACAAGAACGCGCGCTGTCGATGCGAGCAGGCCCTTGTGTTCAAGGACCATCGCGCTGGCGGTCGCCTCAGCTCGCCCGCAGTCTTGCTACGACGCCTCGAGCCGCGGGCGCTGCCCGGATTCGCGCCGCTGACGAATCGCATTCACGGTCGCTCTGCGCGCTGGAGCGCCTCCGTGCGCCCAAGCGTGGTCTCGATCAGCGAGACGAGGCTGCTGGCTGCCCCCTCCACGGCGAGCGGAATCGTGCCGGCGTGGTGCGTCACCGCGATCGGCTGGCGGCCTGCGAGACGGGCCTCCAGCGTGCAGCGGATGTCGTCCTCACCACCCTTGGGGCCGTTCTCGTCCGCGAGGTGCAGTTCCACCCGCGTGATGTGATCGCTGAACCGCTGCAGGGCATGCGCCACGATGTCGGTGGTCGCAGCCACCATGGTCTCGTTTCCGTCGATATTGTGGCCGGTATTGATCTGGATCTGCACGTGTTTCTCCTCAGTGGTGATCGGACACCGACGCGGAGGGCGTCGGCTCCCGCCTACTCGTCCAATCCCAGTGCGCGCGTTCGCGGATGCCGGCGAAATTGCATTTCCATGCGTGTCCGACTCGTCGCGTCGCTCGGAAAACGCCGCCGCTGCTCATCCCGGGACAGATGGAGAAACATCTTGACGCACCCTGTGCTTTTCCGATAGAGATGCTGTTCCAAGTCCACGATGGATCGAAAGCGATGCGTCCATGATGCTTCGTGAAGCGTCTTGGGCAAGGATCCTATCGTCGATGGTCGCGCATCCGCTTCACCGGTGCATTCGTGTCCTCGTCGTCGCCATCATCTGCCCGTGCATTCCCATCAACCTCGTCATGCGCGCATGATACGCTGGCATGGCAGCATTCATCTGTGCACCAGTCAGCCCCGCCATGTGCGTGAGGTCCCGGCGAACCGAGTCGGTCGTGGCGCCCCAGTTCATGTTCGGCGACATCCTCATGCCCTGCACATCAGCGCTCATCCTGGACAGCATGTCCCCGGCGGCCTGGCGGAGCGCCGGAAACGCCGCCTCGATCTGAGCCGCGCTCATCATGTCCATCGTGCGGAGGCGCGTCTCCATGGAGTCCGAGGCGCCCGCGCCCGTCAAGCCAGCCATGCTCGCCATCTCGCCCGTGCCCCCCATCATCGCGCTTCCATCACCACGCGTAGGTCCTTCGAGCGACCCGGCCTTAGCACTCGCAACTGAACTGCCCGCGCTCGCTTTGTCCCCAGCCGGCTTACACGCGAATAGTGTGGCAGCGAGCACGGCAGACGACAACAAGGACAACACAGTGACGGTCTTCACGGTACCGCTCCTTCGAGGATGAGTGAGGCTTGGAATAGCTGGTAAATGCGGGCGCCCGGCGAAGCGCGGAAGATCAGCCGCAGCAGCATCCGCCTTTAGTCCCTGTCTTGCCAGCGCCCACCGCCGCGCCTGCCATCGCCGACGAGTCGACAGGCTGATAGCCTGCATCTCTCACTGCCTGGGCAATCGCCGCTGGAGTGGTTTGAGACGCGTCGTAAGTGACCGTCGCTGACCCGACGGTAACTGCATCGACGCGCGTGCCCGGCAGGGCGCCCAGCGCTTTCCGCACATTGGTGACGCAGCCTCCGCAGCTCATGCCGGAGATGTCCATGGTCAATTCTTGCATCGCAACCTCGAAGAAGTTTTCGTCGCCGACATCGGCACCGTGTCCGCGCACCTTCGGTGCACGATACGAGCCGCTCTGGGCCATCGCGCCAACGTTCTGCCGTCAGACGCCTGGCTCCGCTCCTTCGGCGGTGAGCACGCGTTCCTTCCACAACGAATAGATCGCCGGTATCACGACGAGTGTGAGGACGGTCGACGTCAGCATGCCTCCCACCATCGGTGCGGCAATACGCTTGAGCACGTCGGCGCCCGTCCCCTGGCTCCAGAGAATCGGCACGAGTCCGGCCATGATCGCCATGACGGTCATGATCTTTGGCCGCACGCGCTCCACCGCACCTGTCTCGATCGCTGCGTCGATGTCGCCCACATCGCGCAGCTCTCCGCGCGCACCGCGCGCGGCATACGCATGATCGAGATAGATGAGCATGATCACTCCAGTCTCCGCCGCCACTCCCGCAAGCGCGATGAACCCGATGGCGACCGCGACGCTCATGTTGTAGCCGAGCAACCACATGAGCCACACTCCGCCAATCAGTGCAAAAGGCAGTGAGAGCATCACGATGGCGCTCTCCACGACACTGCGAAAGTTGAAATACAGAAGCCCGAAGATGATTGCCAGCGTGATCGGGACGACGATGCGCAGCTTCTGGCCGGCACGCTGCATGGCTTCGAACTGTCCGGACCACTCCAGCCGGTAGCCCGGCGGCAGCACGAGCTTGCGGTCCAGCAAGCCTCTCGCCTCGCTGACGTATCCGCCGACATCACGTCCCTGCACGTCCACGTAGACGATGTTGTTGAGGTAGGCGTTCTCTGATTTGATCAACGTCGCCCCACGCGTCACGGCGATGTGCGCCAGACTGCCGAGTGTGACCTGCGCGCCGGCGGGCGTCGCGACGAGAATGCCGGAGATTTGCTCCGGGTTCTCGCGCAGCTCGCGAGGATAGCGGACGAGGACCGAGTAGCGTTCGCGCCCGTCGATCACCTGCCCTACGTCCATGCCACCGGCAGCCGTCGCCAGTGCCGCCTGCACGTCGCCGGTCGTCATGCCGTACCGCGCTGCGGCGTCGCGGTCGATCGTGACGTCGAGATATTTCCCGCCCACCGCCCGCTCCGAGAATACGGTATTGGTTCCCCGCACGGCTGGCAGGATCCCCTCGATCTGTCTCCCGATCGCATCAAGGGTATCAAGGCTCGGCCCGAAGAGCTTGATGCCCACCGGCGTCTTGATACCGGTCGACAGCATGTCGAGCCGGTTCTTGATCGGCATCGACCACATGTTGCCCACCCCCGGCGTCTTCACGGTCGCGTTGGCCTCCGCGACGATCGAGTCGTAGCTCACTCCTCGTCGCCAGTCGCTCTTGTCCCTGAGGATGGCGATCGTCTCGATCATCGACATCGGCGCCATGTCGGTCGCCGACTCCGCGCGCCCGATCTTGCCCAGGACCGTCCTGACCTCCGGAATGCGTGCGAGGGCAGCATCGCGCTGCTGCAGGATCTGCTTGGCCTGTGCGGTACCCACGCCCGGAAACAGCGACGGCATGTCCATGATGGAGCCCTCGTTCAGCGGCGGCATGAACTCGCTGCCAAGCCGCGACCACGGGAGGACCGTGACACCGAGACACAGCCCGGCGACCGCGATCGTCGGCCATCGGTAACGCAGGACGAACAGGATGACCGGCCGGTAGGCTCGGATCAGGAACCGGTTCACCGGGTTCGCCGCCTCGGGCTTGACGCCCTTTCTGATGAAGAGCCCCATCATCACCGGAACCAGTGTGATGGAGAGCAGCGACGCCGCGGCCATCGACAACGTCTTCGTCCACGCGAGCGGCTTGAAGAGGCG
>JBBQDT010000300.1:0-3731 GCA_038319955.1 Gemmatimonadales bacterium
GTCGCTGCGAGACGTGCGAAGGCGAGGGGTTCGTGTTCGTCGAGCTGTTGTTCCTGCCGAGTGTGTACGCGCCGTGCCCTACGTGTCATGGTGCGCGCTACAACGCGAAGACGCTCGAGATCACCTATCACGCGAAGAACATCGCCGAGGTGCTCGGCATGACGGTGGATGCCGCGTGGGAGTTCTTTGCCGACGAACCTCACCTCGCGCGCTCGCTCGACGTCCTGCGTCAGGTAGGGCTCGGGTATCTGCGACTGGGCCAGCCGGCGACTGAGCTGTCTGGGGGCGAGGCGCAGCGAATCAAGCTGGCCACGGAGCTGCAGCGGGTGTCGCGCGGTAACACGCTCTATGTGCTCGACGAGCCGACAACGGGCCTGCATCCGAGCGACGTGGAGAAATTGATGACGCAGCTTGATGGTCTGGTGGAGGCGGGCAATACGGTGATCGTGGTCGAGCACGACATGCGCGTGGTGTCGGGCAGCGATTGGGTGATCGACATGGGCCCAGGCGCCGGTGAGGAGGGCGGCGGGGTGGTGGCTGCAGGGCCGCCGCTCGCGGTGGCGACGGTGACGGAGAGTCGGACGGCGTTCTATCTAGCGCGCTTTCTGGGATGACGGAAAGACGGGATGACGGAATGACGGGATGCTGATACGCCGCCTCAATGCCGAAACGCCCCCCGACGATCAACGTCGAGGGGCGTTCGAAAAAAGAGGCAGCCGGCCTGCTTGGCGATCAGCTCGAGGCGATGATGTAGCCCGAGCGATCTACGTCCGTGGGCGGAGTGATCACTGGTCGATGCTCAGTGGTTCGACGCCAACCGGGGGAACCTTGCGCAGGATCTGCTGCGTCGTTCCCGTGATGCCGCTGCCGACCGTGTCGCGCTCGGCGACGACATACCCGGTGAAGTTGCTGCGCTCCACCGGCTTGAGCGTCGAGGAGCGATCAGGCTGAGCGGATGCGGTCGGGCCCGTGGGGCTTCCCGAGCACGCGCTGAGCAACGCGATTCCCAGCCCTGCAATGACAGTCTTCACTGACAGATCGAAGCGCGCCTTCGTCGGCATTCGCATTTGCAGGAGCCTTTCGAGCTTGCGCTCGACGTGGGAGAGAGTTGCGACGGGGTCCGAATGAGTGGAGCGGTGCGGCACTGCCGCGACCAAGTCTTTCCTCGAATCCCCGTCGCGGAGCGTGCAATCAATCGTGGGCGACGCTGCCTCTAAAGCAGGGCCGGGGCCACAACGTCCGCCGCGAAAACATCCGTCACTCTGTCCCAAGCAAGGCGGCCCATTTCACGCTTTCGTCATTTCGACCGAACGACTTCAGTCCTTTCGTCCGGTCGATTTTTAACTCTCGCCTTGCAGTGTGCGAGACTTCCTCGCGAAATGCGAGAAGCTATGATCCTGGATGGTACTCCCGCTCCGTGTGCGCCTTGAGCTGCGACCGATAGAAGTACACGTCGCGGAGGTCGCCCTTGGCGTATCGCACCGCCTGATCATTGAAATGCGGCGACTTGGGATCACCGTTCTCCCCACCCGCGGAGATCGCCCGCGCCCGCACGCTGTCGCCAAACTCGACAACGGCGAGAAAGCTGTTCCCGCTCGTCCCATACAGCTTCTTCGTGCCGCGATAGCTCCGTGCCCCGAACGACGCGAGCGATCCCCACCGGGACGACGTGAACCCGACCGGGATACTCGGCCCCGCGTCGCTGAATGGCTGCACGATGTCGCCCGTGAGCCGCTGGAATCGGTTGATGTCGCCCCACGGCGTCTTCCATGTGCCGAAGTCCGCGATGAGCTTCTCCGACGCGGTGGCCAGCGCCTGGAGACGCTGTTCGGGTGTGGTCCGCGTGGCCATGTAGGTGTCCACGGCCACCGCCTCCTCGCGCGCCCGGGGTGCGCCAACCCGCTGCAGCTCATCGCCCCAGAAGACGGCGAGGGTCGTCGGTACCGAGCTCACTCCCCACCGCCTGTTCCAGCCGCGCAGTACCTCCACCTGCTCCGCAACCTTCGCCCTGAGTGGGCTCGACGCCGGCGTCTGGTCGTAGGCCGAGAGGAGCGACGGGATCAGGTCGTCGAAGGCGGGCAGATAGCTGTCGAACGCCGCCGCGATGAGCGACGAGGGCGTAAAGTCCTTCTTGTTCGCGAGGACGCGGATGGCGTGAATGCCGCGCGGGTTCTCGCTGCCGGTCTCCATGTAGGCCGGATAGTTCTTCTGCATCGGGCTGCTGGGACCCGCTGCGGAGAATGGCCAGTTGTTCGTGTTGTACAGCCAGCCGGATTTCGGGTTGAGGAGATGCGGACTCTCCTCGACGCCGTGCACGCCCTTCCACTCGGTCGCGGGATCACTGCCGTCGACAGGCTTGCTCCAGTCGAACTTCGGATCACGCTTCGGGATGAAGTTGGCGTGGAAGTAGGCGATGTTGCCCTGCGCGTCGGCGAAGATGGTGTTGTTCGACGAGTTGGTGTGGAGGTCCATCGTCTTCCGGAACTGCGCGTAGTTCTTCGCCTTGGTCCGCAGGTACGACTGCATGAGCGCCTTCACCGGCTCTTCCATGATGTGGAAGCTCACCCACTTGCCATCCTGGTTGCGGATCACGGGGCCGTGGTGCGAGCGGAAGACGGTGAACTCCTTCCTGTCCATGCCGCCGGCCGTCCTGTAGGGCACGACGATCTTCGTCGCGATCAGCTTCCGCTCGCCGCTGCCGTACTTGTAGTAGTAGTCGTCTCCCCTCTTCGTCACCGTCTCGAGATATTCGTCGGCGTCGTCCACACCACTGGTGGTGTGCATCCAACCCGCCTTGTCGTTGAATCCCTGATAGACGAAGAACTGACCCCACGTCACGGCGCCGTAGGCGTTCAGTCCTTCCTCACTCACCATCTGGACTTCGGAGCGGAAGAAGAACGACGTGTGCGGGTTGATCCAGAGCAGCGCCTTGTGGTTCGCCGTGTTCGAGGGCGCGATGGCGAAGCCATTCGAGCCGCCGGGCTCCTTGATCGCGCTGCCGGTTTCGGGCACTGGCGCGGTCATCGGGCGCTTGCCGTAGAAGGCCTCGAGATCGCGCGTCGAGATCTTCTCGATGTCGCCGCCTATGCTGCCCTCACTGAAGGTGAGTGCCATCCATGGCTCGAACCGCTTGATGACGCGCGGCTTCACCTCCGGATGCTTGTAGAGGTAGAAATTGAGCCCGTCGGCATAGGAGTTCATCAGCGTCTTCAGCCACGCGGGGCTCGTGCGGTACTTCGCCTTCATGCTGTCAGGATCGATGAAGAGCTTCATCCGGAGATCGCGATACACCTCCGCCTGCCCTTCGGCTTCGGAGAGCCGCCCCATCGAGTTGATGTAGTTCGTCTCGACGCGATTGAAGTCGTCCTCGGCCTGAGCGTACATGGCGCCGAAGACGACGTCTGCGTCCGTCTTGGCATAGATGTGCGCGATGCCCCAGTCGTCGCGCACGATGGTGACGCGCTTCGCGATGCGCTCCCAGCGCGCGAGGTCCGTCTCGGCGGCGTCGAGGGACGTGGTGACGGCGACGAGCAGCGACAGCGACAGCAGAAACCGTTTCATGCGGCGACGTGTTGGCGTGGAATGACCAGCGATGCCCGGAAGATGCGCCGGGGTGCCGGCAATGACCAGCGTGGTGCGTCTACGAGTGCGTGAGCCGGAGCAGGGCTCGGCGCAACCGCCATCGGAGTGGGATGCGGATGTGCGCCGGCAGCAGTGCGCGCCGCTCGAGC
>JBBQDT010000301.1:0-3712 GCA_038319955.1 Gemmatimonadales bacterium
CTCGAGGCGCTCGACGCCGCAAAGGGGGTCGAGTTCGACCGGCAGTTCCTCACCCTCATGATTCAGCATCACAACGGCGCGCTCAAGATGGTGGCAGACCTCTTCGCCACACCGCGCGCCGGGCAGGACGTCGACGTCTCCGTCTTCGCCAACGACGTGTTCACCGTACAGACCGCCGAAATCGACATCATGCACCAAATGCTCGCCAACCTCTGAGACAACCAATGGAGTTGAGTCTGATGGCAACTGCCCGAAGGATTTGTAACATCGCCCTGTCGCTCGCCGTGCTCGCCGCGCCCGCGCTTCAGGCGCAGTCATATCCCACAGGAAGCGATCCGCGCAACGGATTGAAGACCGGTTTGCTCGACGCCGGCGTGGCACTCGGCAACATGCGCCAGGTGTCGTTCACGCCGAAGGCCGCGGAGTTCGATACGGCGCGCGGCCTCACCTTCGTGAACTCCGACATGGCGTTCGGTGGAAACGGCCGGTACGTCTACCAGGGCAACTTCGCCGGCTTCTCGATCTGGGACGTCAGCAACCCGGCGAAGCCGACCAAGGTGTCGGTCGTCTCGTGCATCACGTCGCAGGGCGACCCGACGATCGTCGGCAACCTGCTGTTCGTCTCCGCCGAGGGTGGTGGCAATCGCAGCGATTGCGCGAAGGGCGGGGTGCAGAACCCGGCCGACCACATGGCCGGCGTCCGCATCTATGACGTCTCCAATCCGGCGAACCCGAGGCTCGTCAAGAACGTGCAGACCTGCAAAGGCTCGCACACGCACACGCTGATCCCGAGCCCTTCGGACAAGGGAGTCGTCTACCTCTACGTGTCGGGCAGCCAGGGCGCTCGTCCCGAGACGGAGCTCGCCGGTTGCAAGAACGGCGATGATGCGGCAGACGAATCGAATTCGATGTACCGTCTCGACGTCATCAAGGTGCCGCTCGCACATCCGGAGCAGGCGGAGGTGGTGACCGGCGCACGCATCTTCACGGGCATGACTGCTGCGCCGCATGCGATGGGTCGCCCGCAGCGGGCCGGCCGCGGTGCACCCGCCAGTGCGCCCCCGGTCCCGACGGGCCCGCGCAACTGCCATGACGTCTCCGCGTATCCGGCGTACAACATCCTCGCGGGCGCGTGCGGCAGCTATGGCCTGCTCGTGGACATCTCGAATCCCGAGAAGCCGGTGCGTCTCGACGCCGCGGCCGACACGAACTTCTCGCTGTGGCACACCGCCGTGTTCAGCAACAACGGCAGCAAGGTCGTGTTCACGGACGAGTGGGGCGGTGGCACCTCGCCGATGTGTCAGGCGACGAGCATGATGGAGATGGGCGGCAACACCGTCCTCACCATCGCCAACGGCAAGTACAAGCAGCACGCCTATTTCAAGATTCCGTCGGCGCAGAGTGCGCAGGAGAACTGCGTGTCGCACAACGGCGGGCTGTTGCCGGTGCCGGGTCGCGACATCATGGTGCAGGGCTGGTATCAGGGCGGTGTGGACGTCAGCGACTTCTCCGATCCCGACCATCCCTTCGAGATCGCATACTTCGATCGCGGCGCCGTTGATGCACCGCCCGCACAGGGCGACACGACGGGCGGCGCAGTCAGCCGCGCGCGCGGAACGATCGGCGGGTCGTGGGGCGCGTACTACTGGAACGGGTATGTCTATTCGTCCGAGATGGCGCGTGGCCTGGACATCCTCGAGTTGCTGCCGAGCGACAAGCTGTCGGCGAATGAGCTGGCGGCGGCGAAGCTGGTGCGGATGAGCGAGTACAATCCGCAGAGCCAGCCGAAGCTCGTATGGCCGGCGGCGTTTCCGGTGGTGCGCTCGTTCCTCGACCAGCTCGTACGCAACGACGGCCTGTCCTCGGCTCGCACGACCGCAATCTCGAACGCGCTCGCCGCAGCCCAGAAGCAGGGCGGTGGCGCGCGTCGCCGCTCGCTGACGGCACTGGCCAGGCAGGTCGACGCGGACGTGAGCGGCGCGAAGGATTCCGAGCGCGTTCGCTGGATGTCGGCGGCGATCAAGGATCTCGCCGCGGCGTCGAAGTAAGCATCAGGATGATTCTCGCGGGGCCTCATGGCAATTTTGTCATGAGGCCCCGTGAACACCCCTCGTCCGCGTGACGGTTCCGCTGTAGTCTCTCCCCATGCGAACCATCACCGTAGAAACCGGCGCCGCCCCGGCGCTCACCATCAGCGAGCTGTCGCTGGGATGCATGCGCATCCACCGCCTGCCACCGGCGAGCATGGACGCCCTCCTCGACGCGAGCCTCGAGGTCGGCATCAACTTCTTCGACCACGCCGACATCTACGGCAAGGGCAAGAGCGAAGAGGTCTTCGCCGCCGCGGTCGCGCGCCGCAAGATTCCGCGCGAGTCGATCCTGCTCCAGAGCAAGTGCGGCATCCGTCCCGACATGGGAATGTTCGACTTCAGCAGGGAGCACATCCTCGCCTCCGTCGACGGCATTCTCGCGCGACTGAACACCCATTATCTCGACGTCCTCCTCCTCCACCGTCCCGACGCGCTCATGGAACCAGACGAAGTGGCCGAGGCGTTCGGGACGCTGCACGCTGGCGGCAAGGTCAGGCACTTCGGCGTCAGCAACCAGAACCCGACGCAGATCGCGCTGCTCCAGCGCGCGCTGCCGCAGCGACTCATCTTCAATCAACTCCAGCTCAGCATCGCATTCACGCCGATGATCGACGCGGGCATTCACGTGAACAACAAGGACGAGTGGGCGATGATGCGCGACGGCGGCGTGCTGGACTACTGTCGGCTGAAGCACATGACCGTGCAGGCGTGGTCGCCCTTCCAGTTCGGTCTCTTCGAAGGCGTCTTTCTCGACAACCCGAAGTTTCCGGAGCTGAATGCCGTGATCGACCGCGTCGCGCAGGAGCACGACGCGACGAACACCGCCGTCGCCGTCGCCTGGATCAGCCGCCACCCGGCGCGCATCCAGACCATACTCGGCACCACGAGCCCACAGCGCGTTCGGGATGCAGCGAAGAGCCAGACCTTCGCGCTCACCCGACAGGAATGGTACGAGATCTACCGAGCGGCGGGAAACGTCTTGCCCTGAACGCTCGCGTCCGAAGCGCTAGTGTGCGTCCACGGGTGCCGCATGCGCCTTCGGCTTGCGCAGCAGCAGGATCGCCGGCGACACGCCGATGAAGACGATGAGAATGAACAGCCACGCATCGTTGAAGCTCAACATCGTCGATTGCTGCACGACCTGTCCGTTCAGCGCAGTGAGCGCGGCGACCTTCGCGTCGAACAGCGCCATCCCACGCGACACGAAACCCGCCGTGAGCTGCCGAAGGCGTGCGTCGGTGAGCGGGTTGCCGGTCACGATGTTCGACACCAGATCGGCCCGATGATACTGCGTGTGCTTGGTGACGTAGTTCACCAGCACCGCAATCCCGAACGAACCGCCGAGCTGGCGTGAAAGGTTGATCAATCCGGCGGCCTGCTGCGCTTCTTTCGGTTCCAGGCTGCCGTACGCCGCATTGTTGATCGGAACGAACAGGAGGCCGAGGCCGAATCCACGGATGATGAGCGCGGCGCGCACGTCAGCCTCGCCCGATCCGGTGGTGAGGTGCCCCATCTTCCACATGGACATGGCGAACAGCGACACACCGATGAAGATGAGGATGCGCGCATCCACGAGCGGTTCCTTCCCGTTCAACAGCTTGCCGCAGATCAGAGCACTGGCC
>JBBQDT010000302.1:0-3667 GCA_038319955.1 Gemmatimonadales bacterium
GCTACAACGAATTACTCGTCCTGCAAATGGTGCGCGCCGGCATGTTCGGTGAGCTCATGCACGGTGGTGCCGCCTACAATCACGACCTGCGCTCGATCCTGTTCGAGACGCGCGACGAAGGGCTCTGGCGGCGCGCGGCCCATCTCGAGCGCAACGGCAACCTCTATCCCACGCACGGGCTCGGGCCCGTTTCCTGGTACCTCGACATCAATCACGGCGACCGCTTCGACTACATGGTGTCGATGAGCACGCCGGAGTTCGGCCTCACGAAGTGGCGCGCCGACCACCTTCCGAAGGACGACCCGCGCTGGAACGAGAAGTACGTGAACGGCGACCTCAATAGCTCGCTGGTCAAGACCGCGAAGGGACGCACCATCCGCTTGGAGCACAACGTCTCGAGTCCGCGGCCGTACAGCCGGATCAACAGCATCGAGGGAACGATGGGGCTGTTCGAGGACTATCCGCCGCGCATCTACGTGGAAGGGCGCGGCAAGGACGACGTCTGGACGACGATCGACGCCTACACGGCCGAGTTCGAACATCCGTGGTGGAGAGACCAGGGCGAGAGGGCGCGCACCGGCGGACACGGCGGCATGGACTTCATCATGGCTTGGCGCCTCGTCACGTGCATGCGTGAGGGTCTCGTACCGGACATGAACGTCTACGACGCGGCGGCATGGAGCGCGCCCGGTCCGCTATCCGAGAAGTCCGTGGCGAAAGGCAGCATGCCGATGAAGTTCCCCGACTTCACGCGCGGGAAGTGGAAAGTCGCGTCGACCTGAGTCGCCGCCGGGTGCGTTCGCCAGGCTATTTGGCATGGTCCGCTGGGTAGGAGTGGTCGGCAACGGTGCGGGCACGCCTTCTGCCCCTTTGCTGGTGGTTCCGAGCGCAGCGAGGGACATGATGTGGACCCGAAGCCAGCCATCTCCAGCGGAGAATGCGTGAAATGTCAGACCGCACAACAGCAGATCCGGACCGCGACGAGCAGACACCGACGGAAAAGAAGCTCGAGGACCTCTACGAGCTCATCGACGGCATCGAGATCGCGATGTTCACGACGCGCCGCGCCGACGGACATCTCGTCTCGCGCCCCATGGCAACGCAGGAGCGTGTCACGGGTGTCGACCTCTGGTTCGTCACCGATATCTCGTCGCACAAGCTCGACGAGCTTGCCACGGACCAGCACGTGAACCTCGCGTACTATCACGTCAAGACACGCGAGTGGGTGTCCGTGTCCGGCATCGCGACCGTGACGCAGGATCGCGCCACCATCAAGGAACTGTACAAGCCGGATTGGAAGGCGTGGTTCGGCGACCAGGGCGGCGATCGCGACGGAGGACCCGACGATCCGCGCCTCGCGTTGATCATGGTCGAGGCACAGTCGGTGGAGTATCTCATCGTGACGCAGCCGCGACCGGTCGTCCTGTTCGAGGTCATGAAAGGCATGCTCACCGGAAGTCAGCCCAAGGTGGGCGACCAGCGCTCACTGACGGATCGTGAGCTCAAGACGCCAGCGGCGCACGAAGCTCGATAGTCGAGGCGTTGGCGAACGACGCGTTCCGGACGCGTCGTTCCTTGTGCAGAGTGCGCACGGCGTCCAACTTGCCGCCGTGCGTGCAATCGTCGCGTTTCAGGGGGAGACCGGAGCATTCAGCGAGCGGGCCGCAGCGTTGATGGTCGACGGAGAGCTGACGCTGCTGCCGTGCGAGACGTTCGATGCCGCCGTGCGTGCCGTGGTGAATGGGCAGGCAGATTTTGCGGTCGTTCCCATCGAGAACCTCATCGCTGGCCCCGTGCACGCGGCCATGGATGCACTCGCACAGTTTCCGTCGCTGGTCCGCGTGCGCGAGCTTGCATTGCCCGTGCGCCTCGCGTTGATGGGGCTGCCCGACGCCAAGATCGACCAGGTGCGCGAGGTGTTGAGCCATCCCGTCGCGCTCAGGCAGGTCACGAAATTTCTCGCCGAGCACCCGGCTATCCGCACCGTCGAAGCGCACGACACCGCCGGCGCAGCACGCATGGTCGCCATCCGGCGCGAACGCTCGGTGGCTGCCATCGCCGCGCCGTGGGCGGCGAAACACTACGGCCTGACGATCCTCGCCGAGGGCCTGGAGGATCGTCCGGATAACGCGACACGGTTCGTGCTCGTGCGACGCGCGCCTCAGCGCTCCTGACGCACGCTTGGCCGTTCGAGGAAGCTGCTCACCGCGTGCACGAAGGCCGCGGTTCGTTCCAGATGTGCGACATGATCGGCGTTGGCCAGCACCACCCATGTCCGGTCCACCGTTCCGAGCCTGGTGAAGAACGCGGCCACGTCCGCATCCTTCGCGACGGGATCGCGCTCGCCATGCACGATGAGCGTCGGCGTGTGCAGCTTCGCCGGGTCGAGTGCGTTGAACTGCTCCTCGTGCCGCCAGTCCACGCGCACCGGATCGAGCTTCACCGCGGAGCTCACGTAGGCGTCCTTCACACCGCGCGGCGTCGACTCGGGAGTGAGGAAATCCTCGGCTGCCGCCACTCGTGTGGTTGCCACCCGAGGTGGACGTGCCGGTTCGGCGGGCACCTCCGGCCGCTTCGTGATGTTGTAGTACGGTGCGTAGAGAATGAGCGACGACACCTTCTCGGGATGTCGCTGCGCGGCGAGCGCCGCCGTGGCCGAGCCGCGCGAGTACCCGAGCAGTGCAGGGCGGCGCTTGCCGGGCGCGCGCGCCGCGATGAAGTCGGTCGCCGCTTCGGCGTCGGCCGCCGCGCGCACCGGCGTGAGCCATCCAGAGTTGTCGCGCGCCGTTGCACCGTAACCGCGCTGGTCGAGCGCATAGACCGCATAGCCCATCGTCGCCAACGCTTCCATCACGGACACATGTTGTCCTGTCACGTGAAGGTCGAAATTCGGCAACGAGCTCCAGGTGCGGCCGTGGAGCAGCAGGATCTCGCCTTTCGCGCGACCGGTGGGAAGCGCGGTCCAGAGGGCGAGATGATGTCCGTCGTCGGCAACGAGGTCCTGGCGCTCGACACGTGCGGCTGCGACCTGTGCATGCGACGCGCTTGGTGAGGACGCAAGGAGACACGCGGCAAGCGCCAGGAGCCGAAGGGGAATTGTCATGGTCGTCACTCGAGCTACGCTCGCTCGGACGCGAAGACCAGCACGAATCCGTCCGGGTCCTTCACGCGGAACACGCGCTGCCCCCACGGCATGTCCGTCGGCTCCGACGCGAGGGTACCGCCCGTCTCCTTGATGCGGTTCGCGATGCCGTCGATGTCCTGCGACGTGATCAGCATCAGCGAAAACCCTTCACCCTTGAGACGATCCCAGCCCTTGGCCCCGTTGTCCTGGCCGAGGAGTAGCCGCACCGTGCCGGCCTTGAGCGATACGGCCATCAGCTTCCCCTCGCGTTCATGCTGCTCGTCCACGGTAAAGCCCACGACGTCGCGATACCACGCCATGCTCGCTTCCACATCCTTCACGGTCAACGACGCCTGAAGGCTCTTGGCGCGCAGCGACTCGGGTTGTGCTCGCTCGGCACCCCCCGTCGATGTTGATGTATCTTCGCTCATGATCTCTCCGGTGTGGGTCGTGCTGCACAGACGGCAACAAGGTACTGCGGCCGCCTGACATTGTCCCGCCGCCCGGCTGAAGTCTCCTCCCTGCGTGTGACATGCGACAGCA
>JBBQDT010000303.1:0-3598 GCA_038319955.1 Gemmatimonadales bacterium
GAGCGTGTCGACGATGGATCGCTGCGTATTCGCGGACGTGCTCTTCCGAGCGCGCGCACTGTCGGCGGAAAAGACAGTGGAATGCAGTGGCGCCTGTGCCTCCGCCACGACGGGCGTGCTCATGATGACGGCTGCGGCACCGGTGCCGAGTCCCGCGTGAACGACGAACCAAAGCGACAGTGATCGGGTCATTGGCGGTGTGAAGACAATGTGGGCTCCGGCACGACCGAAGCTACGCACTGCGCTCCTGTCGCGCGATGTCGATCGCGCCTGCATTCGTCTCCGGACGACTCGTCACATGCAGGGAGACAGCGTCACGCCGCGTTCTTCCGCCACAACAGCGCCCGCACCAGCGGCATTCCGAGTTGCGCTTGGTAGGCTGCCTGGCGTCCGGCATCCACATACAGCTGCTGCACCGACGGATCCACTATGCCATCCTGGCGCTTCTCGAGGCGCAATCCAACATCGTATGCCGCCACCGCCTGCCGTTCGATTGTGTGCGCGAAGTGCTCCAACTCGTGCGTCGGGCCGCCCGCGTCGCGACTTGTTCGCGCATACTCAGCGCCCAGCGACTCCGCACTCAGGTCGGTGACGATCACCACACCGCCCATGCAGCACACGCGCGACAGCTCCCCGTATGCCGCCTCCATCTCGCGGACGTGGCCGATCATCAGGCGGCACCACACGATGTCGAATGTCAGCGACGAGAACGGCAGCGCACGCACGTCGCCCGCGACAAGCCGCACATCGCCGCGCGACAGCACGAGCACCTCTGGCGTCATGTCCACACCGACCGCGAGGTCCGCGCCGGTATCGCGGAGTCGGCTCGCGGTTCCACATCCCACGTCGAGCAGTACACATCCCGCCATCGGCACGGCCAGCCGTGCGACGGCCGCATTCTCGAGGTGGCTCACGACCGCCTCCACCGCATGGGCTTCCGCCCGCAACCGACTACCTCCGTGCGCCGGCAATCCGATCACGGCGTGCAGCGATCAGGTGCGCTGCCTTCACCAGCGTGTCGACGTCCCGCACGAGGGAGATGCGGAAGAAGCCCTTTCCTCCGTCACCGAATGCCATACCCGGTGTGACGACCACGCCATCTTCGTCGATCAGCGTCTGCACCCAGGCCCAGTCTTCGACGCCTTCGGGCACCGGCAACCACAGGTACATCGACGCCGTCGGGATGGGAATCGTCCATCCCGCCGCTGCGAACGCGGCAGCCATCGCATCGCGACGCGCACGATAGGCCGCGACCTTGGGCGGGACGAGCTCGACCCGGTTGTCCAGCGCGAACGCAGCGGCGTGTTGGATGGCCGTCGGCGTTCCGTAGCCGGTATTCGTGCGATACGCCGCGAGCGCTTCGATCGCATCGGTATTCCCGACGGCGAAGCCGATGCGAAATCCCGCCATGCTGAAGGTCTTCGAGAACGAATGAAACTCGATCGTGACGTCGCTCGCGCCTTCTACCTCGAGGGCGCTGGGCGCCGGCGTGCCATCGAACGTGAGCTCGCTGTACGCGAGGTCGCTCACCAGGAGCAAGTCATGCCGCCGCGCGAAGGCCACCGCGCGCTCGTAGAACTCCAGCTCGACCCGCGCGCCCGTGGGATTGTTCGGATAGTTGACGATGAGGACCCGTGCACGACGTGCATCGTCGTCCGAGATCGCATCGAGGTCGAGCACGAAGTCGTCGCGCGCACGCATCGGCACCCAGCTCACGTCGGCGCCGCTCAGCCACGCCGACCGGGCGTACACCGGATAGTAGATCTCCGGCACGAGAACGGTGTCGCCGGGTCCGCAGAGTGACATCACGAGCTGTGCGAGACCCTCCTTCGCGCCGCTCAGCGCAAGCACGTCGCGCGACGCATCGATCGTCACACCAAACCGCGAGTGCATGAATGCGCCGATCGCGTCGAAGAAGCGAGGCACGCCGCGAAAGGGCGGATACCCGTGCGACGACGGATCGCGTGCCGCCTGCGCCAGCGCCTCGATGATCGGTGGCGCGACCGGGATGTCGGGACTGCCGATGCCGAGGTCCACGAGCGCTGCCCCCCGCGCGCGCGCGGCAGCCTTCAATCGATCGAGTTCGGCAAAGACGTACGGTGGCAGACGACGCAGTACTTCCGTCTGCTTCAATGTCGTGGTTGTCGTCACTGATTCTCGCTGAAGATCTTTCGGAGCTGAACGGGGTCGCTCGTGCGGGTCAGGGCGAGAGCGAGCAGGACGCGCGCCTTCTGCGGATTCAAGTCTCCCGAACCGATCGTATTGCCCGTTCCCACGGGAACGCGCCCCGACCCCGTCCGCGTCGACATCACCACCACCACACCCTGCGCGATGGCGCGCCTGGCAGCTGCACTCTGCGACGACGTCATCCCACCGCGACCCACGCCGGCGACGACCAAGCCCTTGGCACCCGCGGCCACGACCGCATCGATCGCCACACTGTCTGCGCCGGCGTACGAATAGATGACGTCCACGCGTGGCAGCTCGTGGACGCCACTGATGTCGAACTGGGCAGTGGTTCGACTCGTGGAGCGCGTCCTGTAGAACGCTCCCTCCGGATCGACGATCGCCAACGGTCCGCGATCGGGAGCCTGGAAAGTCTCCACTCGCGTGCTGTTGGTCTTCGTGACGTCACGTGCCGAGAAGAGCCTGTCGTCCATCAGTACCATGGTGCCTCGTCCCCGTGCAGCCGTATCCACTGCCACCCGCACGGCGTTCGTCAGGTTCGCCGGACCGTCGGCACCCGCCATGTTGGAAGGGCGCATCGAGCCCGTCACCACGACCGGCCGATCGCCGGCGACGGTGAGATCGAGAAAGTAGGCAGTCTCTTCCATCGTATCGGTGCCGTGCGTCACGACGATCCCACGCAGCTCTGGCCGCATCCGGAAGACGTCGGCGATGTGCCGCGACAAATCGAGCCAGCGTTCAGGCCCGATCGCGCTCGACGCCACGTTGAGATACTGCTCCGACTCCACCGTCGCCACGGAGTCCATGCCGGCCGTGCGAACGAGCTCCGCGATGGGAACGCGCGTCGTGTTGCCCGTCCAGTAGTCACCGGCGGAACCGATCGTTCCGCCGGTTCCCATGACCAGGACGATTGGCTTCGCGGTCTGCGCGGCAGCAGGGCTACCGGCAATGATGCCGCACAGCAGTGCGGTTCGGACGTAGTGAATGCGCATCGGCCAAGCTAGCCGAAGCGGCCCGCGCCAGCCACCGCTAGTACACATATCCCAGGCCGACATAGATCGCAGCTGTCGACTGCGACGAATGGCCAACATCCGCCGCGAGCACGAATGTCGGACCGATCGCCAGCCGCACGCCGCCGCCGTATCCCACGTGGAGATCGCTGAACACCTCCGACGCATCCAGCCCATTGGTCCACACGCGACCCGCATCCACGAATCCACTGAGGATCAGACGGGATGGGTGTCTCCGCAGGTCGAACCGCGCCGCCGACCACCGCAGCTCCGAGTTCGCGAATGCCGTTCCCTTGCCCACGTACCGGTTCTTCGGAATTCCTCGGAGCGACGTCGCACCGCCCAGAAACTCGTCATCGCGGAAGGAGTTCTGGAGCGAGAAGATCTCCGACACCGCCGGA
>JBBQDT010000304.1:0-3557 GCA_038319955.1 Gemmatimonadales bacterium
GCGCGCAACACCTTCGTGAGCTTGGTGCAGACTCGGCAGTCGCCATCGTACACCACGGTGTACGCGCGTCCGAGCCCCGCACTGGGCGCATCCTGTCCGGCGACTATGAAGCGGACGACGGATACCGTCATGCCGGCGCCGAATCGTGCTGGTGCTCGTGTTCCACTTCGTGCGCCGCGAGGATGTCGATGCGCGGTGGGTGCGTGAGTGTCGCGTGAATGGTGCAGAGCGCCGCGACGCGCTTGGCCGTGGCGAGGCTCGCCGCAGGGAGCGAGGGCCAGTCGAACACCACGCCCATGTCGGAGACGCGATGTGGATCGTCGCCGAACACCCACTGGACGTCGATCGAGAGATCGTCCACGGAGAGCTTCTTGTGGGTGGCCCACGAGTAGAGCACGGAGAACGTGCACGATGCCAGCGCGCTTGCCAACATGTGGAAGGGCGAATACTGGACGTCGGCAGTGGGCGCCTCGATGGTCAGGGCGCCGGGCGTCGGCTCGAGACGGATCGCGTCTTCGCTGAGGAGCGTGATCTTCATGAGGCGCCATGGTGCAAGGAGTGAACCCACTCGCTCTGCCGAGGCCCGCGCGTTTACGACCTGGCCGGCTGCTGTTGGGTCAGGCAGTGCAAGGTGCCGAATCCCCACACGAGATCGACAGCGTGAATGCCGACGGTCTTGCGGTCGGGGAAGTGCTCGGCGATAGTGTTCAGCGCCACGCGATCGTTGGCATCGTTGAACGTGGGCACCAGCACGACGCCGTTGGCGATGTAGAAGTTCGCATAGCTGGCCGGCAGCCGTTCGCCATTCATCACGACGGCGCGGGGGTACGGCAGCGTGACGACCTTCAGTACGCCGTCACCGGCGCCCGCCAGCTCGAGCCGTCGCATGTTGTCCACCGAGCGACGATGATTCTCGTCATCGGCGGGATCTTCCTCGTAGGCGAGCACGATGATGCCAGGCGCCACGAAGCGCGCGATGTCGTCCACATGACCGTGCGTGTCGTCACCGACGCACCCCTCACCGAGCCAGATGGTCTGCCGGATACCAAGATGCTCGCGAAAGGCGCGCTCGTACGACATGCGATCCATGCCGGGATTGCGCACCTGCACGTCGGACAAGAGCCACTCCTCGGTGACGAGCAGCGTACCTTCGCCATCGGTCTCCAAGCCGCCGCCTTCGAGGACCAATCGTCCGCCGCCGTCGGGCCGCTGCGGAGCCACCCGTGGCAACTGCGTAAGGTGCTCCATCATTTCGCCGACCTTCGCGTCGCGCGCAAAGTTCGGATACTTCGCCCACGCGTTGAAGCCCCAGTTCATGAGCACGACATTGCCCGACTCGTCGTGGACGAAGGTGGGCGCGGAATCACGCAGCCACACGCGATCGTTGGGGACGATGTGCAGCCGGACGTTGCCCTCGACGCCATGGGCGGCGAGATGCTCCGCCGCTGAGGCGCGCACCGCGTCGTCGAGACACGCGATCTCGACGAGCTCGTGCTGCGCGATAGCTCGCGCAATTTCCGCGTAGACCCAGGGAATGGGTCCGAGCTTACCGGGCCAGTCCGGCTCGTGGTGAGGCCAGGCGATCCAGGTGGCGTCGTGACGGTGCCACTCCGCTGGCCATGTATAGCGTGCCATGTGCCGGTGCCCTACGCGCCGAGGTATCGCGAGAGAAGCGGCGCGTAGGCATCGATGCGGCGGTCGCGGAGGAAGGGCCAGTTGCGCCGCGTGTCCTCGATGAGCTTCGGGTCGCACGTCGCAATGAGAATCGCCTCCTCCGTGCCCGCCTCGGTGAGGATGCGGCCAAATGGATCCGCGATGAACGAGTGCCCGAAGAACTCGAGGCCCAGTGTGCCGGGCTCGTCGTCCTCGTGCCCGATGCGGTTTGGCGACGCGACGAACACGCCGTTGGCGATGGCGTGCGACCGCTGGATCGTGCGCCACGCGTCGACCTGCGAATCACCGAACTCCGCCTTCTCTGCGGGATGCCAACCGATGGCGGTTGGATAGAACAGGATGTCGGCGCCAAGGAGGCTCGTGATGCGCGCTGCCTCCGGGTACCACTGGTCCCAGCAGATCAACACGCCGATGTTCGCGTACTTCGTGCGCCAGACGCGGAAGCCGCTCGCCTGCTTGGCGATCTCGCCGATGGTGTCGATACGATCGTCATGCGCGGTGTCGCCGGGCGCGAAGTAGTATTTCTCGTTGAACATCGGATCATCGGGGATGTGCATCTTGCGATACACCCCGAGCAACGAACCGTCGGCGTCGATGATCGCCGCGGAGTTGCGATACACACCGCGACCCTGCTTCTCGAACACGGGCACGATGAGCACGACGTCCAGCTCCTTCGCGAGCTTCTGCATCACATCCGTCGTCGGGCCTGGTATCGATTCGGCGATGTCGAAGCGGTCGCACTTCTGCGACTTGCAGAAATACGGCGCGTTGAAGAGCTCCTTCAAGCAGATGATCTGCGCGCCGCGCGCGGCAGCTTCGCGGATGCGCACGATGCTGGCATCCAGCGTTGCCTGCTGGTCGGCGGACGCGGAATCCTGAATGATCCCTACAGTGAACGGAGAGTGAGACATTTCGGGAAATCTAATATTGAGATGGCTGAACGAAGAGCGGGTCGCTCTCCTCTACAGATCCGTTCTATCCGTGATGCACCATGACAAATCACGGATGTCGCGCCGCGGTTCCGGAGAACGTCGTGTGCTATTCTACCAGGCCGATCACGACGTCCATGACGTTCGTGCCCGTGAAGCGCATGGGCATGAGCGCCCCTGCCGCGCCGAGCACGGCATGCGATTCATGCCGTTGCAGGGCGACGTCAGGGTCGCGCCCGCTCTGCCGGATATGCTCCCAGATCGTTGCGTCAGCAAAGGCGCCGGCGGCATCGGTGGTGCCGTCGCGCCCGTCAGTGCCCGCTGCGAGGATGGTTATGCGGTGCACACCGTCGTCTCCGGCCTGCGACAACCGACGTGACGCGGCCAGCGCGAGCTCCTGGCAGCGCCCTCCCGATGTCGGC
The DNA here is from genome assembly GCA_038319955.1 of Gemmatimonadales bacterium. Lineage (GTDB taxonomy): Bacteria > Gemmatimonadota > Gemmatimonadetes > Gemmatimonadales > Gemmatimonadaceae > AG11. Next base: position 3,026 of record JBBQDT010000304.1, read on the forward strand.
GCTTCCGCCGCCGCGATCATCCTCGCACCGCGAACTCCCGGAGTCGCATGCAGCTGGACCGTCGTCTCGCCGCCCCACAGCACGCATCCCGCCCGGCCGTGTCGTGCGCGCTCGAGGAGCACATCGGCGATCTGTGCACCTGCCGTTGCCGCGTCTCCCTGAAGTGGCGTCGAAACCGACTCGATGTCGAGCGTGCGCTGGGTTGCGTGTGCGCTCACGGCGTCGAGTGCCAGACGGTTGCTGCCGACGACTCGCGTGGACACGTGCGCGAACGCCGGATGCGAAGCGTTGGGCGTCTCGGGAATGACGCCACGCGTCACGCCCGTGAGGTAGTCACGCATCGCGGGCGAGATGCGCGCGAGCAGGTTCGCCTGCGTGAGCAACTCGACCACCTGCTTGACCGTCCATGAGTCAGGCGCGCAGGGACCTGAGCCGATGTCCTCCGGGTCGTCGCCGAGGACATCACTCATGACGTAGGCAAACGTTCGGGCGGGCGCGAGCGCGAGCGCCATGCGCCCTGCACCCCACCTCG
>JBBQDT010000305.1:0-3516 GCA_038319955.1 Gemmatimonadales bacterium
GCAGCGCGAGCGGCTCGTCGCCGCCGGCGAGGACGGAACCTGCCCGACCTGTGAACGTCCGCTCCACGATCACTATCGCTCGGTGCTCGACCACTTCGACGAGCAGATGGACAACCTCGTCGCCGACGGGAAGTACTTCACCTCGCGCATCGAGCAGCTCGAGGAGATGCCAGTGGAGGTGCGCGAGCTCGACGAGCGGCGGCGTACGGCGTTCGAGGACGTCGGCAAGCTGGAACGCCGCCTGGCGAAGGTGCAACTCGCGGTGCAGGAACTGTCCGGGCTCACGCGCGACCTGCACGCACGAGAGCAGCGGTTCGAACTGGTGCGCAAGGATCGCGAATCGATTCCGGGCGGGTACGATGCCGTGCGCCACGTGGCGGCGCGTCGCGAGCTGGATCGACTGCGCCCGCTCGACGCACGCGCAACGCGCCTGGCGACACTCATGGAACGGCGGCCAGTGCTGGAGTCGGAGCGCGATCGTGCGGCATCGGGTCATGCCAGCGCACAGGCGCGCGTGGCATCGCTGTCGGCACGGCGGGACGTGCTCTCGTTTTCCGAACAGAGCTACGCCGACCTGCGCGCGCAGCACGAGGCCGCCGCGGCCGAGTTGCGCACGGCGGAGCTGGATGCCGTCGCCGACTCCGGCGACGCGACGGGCGCGCAGGCGGCGCTCGTGCGCGCCACGCAATCGCGCGAGGAGATGCAGCGCGTGCGCGCCCAGCTCGACACACTCGACCGGCAGCGCCGCCTGCATGACGAGCTCGATCGCGCGTTCACGGACCTGCGCACGGACCTCAATGTCCAGCTTCGCCCCGAGATGGGCGAGCTCGCGAGTGCCTTCCTCACGGAGCTCACCGATGCGCGCTACGACGAGATGGAGCTCGACGACAGCTACAACCTCACTGTCATCGAGGACGGCGCGCCCAAGCATGTCATCTCCGGCGGCGAGCAGGACATCGCGAATCTCTGCCTGCGACTCGCCATCTCCCAGATGATCGCGGAGCGGGCAGGGCAGAGCTTCTCGCTGCTGATCCTCGACGAAGTATTCGGTTCGCTCGACGAGTCGCGCCGGCAGAACGTCGTGGAGCTCTTGCGAGGATTGCAGGACCGGTTCGAGCAGGTCATCCTGATCACGCATATCGAGCAGGTCCGCGAGGGCGTGGACCACGTCATCGCTGTTCGCTACGAGGAGGAGACCGGATGCTCGGTCGTCACCCAGGTGGAGCCCGGCATGTTTGACGAGCCTGAGCTGATCGCCACTGCCGAGGCGACCGACTGATGGTGAGTGCACGTACGTGGAAGCCGTCGGCGCAGATCGAGGGACCATATCGCGCCCGCATCGAGGACATCACCGAGTTGAATGGTGTCTTCAGCGACGCGTTCACGGAGCGCTACCGCCGCGACGGCATGGTTGGCGTTCGGGTGCCGAATCTGAACCCGCAGGTGTGGCGCTACGCCATCGAGGACGCTGCCGCCGGTGCGATGATCTGGCGCGACGGGCGCGGCGGGATCGCGGGCTTCAACATGGTGCATCGCTCGGGCGTGGAAGGCTGGATGGGCCCGCTCGCCGTCCGCACCGAGTATCAGGGCAGCGGCGCAGGAAAGGAAATCGTGGAGCGCGGTGTGTCGTGGCTGCGGGCCGGAGCCGACGGAGCGCGGGTGATCGGTCTCGAGACGATGCCGCGCACCATGGACAACATCGGCTTTTATTCCGGTCTGGGCTTTGTTCCCGGAAAGCTCACCATCACGCTCACGCTCGATGCGGCCAGTGCGGATCGCGCCCCGGAGCTATTGGGGCGGATGAGCATCCGCGATCGTGAGGATGAGCTGCTGGCGCTACAGTCACTCGTGAGCCAGATGGCCCCGGGTTACGATTTCCGCCGCGAGATCGAGCTCACGGACTCACTGTCGCTTGGCGATACCGTGCTGTTGCGCGAAAATGGTGTGCTCGTGGGCTTCGCCCTCTGTCATACGGCACCCTTGGTGGAAGGCCGTACGCGCGAGGAGTTGCGGGTGCTCAAGCTCGTGCTGACGCGCGAGGGGAGCCTCGAGGCGATGATTCGCGCGCTGTGCGACTTCGCGAGGCGCAGTGGAACACGCCGTGTCGCGTGGCGCGTGCAGGGCGAATATCCGGCGATGTACAAGAAGCTGATTGCGATGGGCGCCCGGGTCCGCTGGACCGACCTCCGCATGGCGCTGGAAGGGTATGCCGAGGCGTTACCCGCGCGCGGGATCCTGCTGTCGAACTGGGAGATCTAGCGGTCTGAGTCTAGCAGCGCGATGGCCGGCCTCAGCTCTTCGTCGACGAGCTGATGCAGGGCCAGGCGAGAGATCATTGAAGTGAAGACTCCCCCGGCCATGTCGGCCGGGCGCGATGTCGAGGCAGAGAGCCGGCGGACCCGTCAAGCCAAGGTGACAAGCGTGGACGTCCACGGTCTTGCAATGCCCACGAGCCGTTGCAAAATGCCGTAGCTCTGACGCGAGTCGCGCGCTTGGGGAAATGGAAAAATCATTTACAAGCTGTTGGCGCATAAGAAGATAGGAGGAATTCCCGGCACGAGCCGACTTCGGCACCCCACGTGCAATAGGGTGGGGCATCGCTGAACACGCTGTCCCGCCCGCCTTTCTTCTCCTCTCAACTCCAGACTCCCATGCGCAGCAACCTCCGCCGCGGCTTCACCCTCATCGAGCTTCTGATCGTGGTCGTGATTATCGGCATTCTGGCCGCCATCGCGATCCCGAAGTTCGCCAACACCAAGTCGAAGGCGTATATCGCCGCGATGAAGTCGGATCTCCGTAATCTCGTCACGGCCGAAGAGTCGTTCTTCGCTGACTCGACCAAGTACGTGACCTACGACACCACGAAGCTCAAGTTCAAGCCGTCGTCTGGCGTCAACACCCCGACGATCGTTCCTGGCTCGGGCTACTGGTCCGCGACGATCACGCACACGCAGATCGCCAGCTTCAGCTGCGGAATCGGCGTCAACACCACGAACCCGATCGTCGGTCCGGCTGGCGACGGCGAGCCGGCTTGTAAGTAAGCGATTCACTCGAATCGGACACGAAGAGCGGCGCGCCGGCCTCCGGCGCGCCGCTCTTCATGTCAGGGTCGCGTGCGCTACTTGCGCGGTGGTGCCTTCGTGACGGTCTCCGGTGGGCTGCCGCGCATGACGATGCGATAGATCAGCAGCGACACGCCGACGGTGAGGAAGAGATGAATCCATCCCGGTCCCTCCATGAGCAGTGCCCCGATGGCCCAGATGACGAGCAGGGCGATCGCCGCGATGATTCCGATGTCCATCAGCACTCCTTGAATTGACCCGTCACGTGACGGACCGTAGATTGCCCCATCGAACTTTCGGCCAGTCACAGGGACGGAGAGTAACGTTTTTGAGCCGATAAGTCCTTCGAGTGGGTTCGATAATCTATACTGACGGCATGCCCTCAGTGCGGGGGAAGCCGGAAGGTGTAGTGAGAGCCTCAGTTGCGGCGAAAGCTGCAGCAATTTCGACCGGG
>JBBQDT010000306.1:0-3471 GCA_038319955.1 Gemmatimonadales bacterium
GATTGCGGCGAATCGCGTAATGCTGTCCGCGCCCGTGGAAAGTTGGGAGCGCGGGCCGGAACTCGATCTCCAGGAAGGTCCGGAGGTCCTCCAGCATGACGGTAGTATTTTCGTCGTCTACTCGACGCGCGACTCGTGGCTTAAGGAGTACGCACTGGGGCAACTGCGCCTGCTGCCCCCGCCCGCCGATCCGATGAACCCCGCAAGTTGGGTCAAGTCCGGACCCGTCTTCATCGGCAACGCCTCGGTCTTTGGCGTGGGTCACGCCAGCTTCACGCAGTCGCCGGACGGCACCGAGGACTGGATCGTGTACCACTCCAAGAAATCGGCGACACCGGGGTGGGACCGCACCGTGCGCACGCAGAAATTCACCTGGTCCACGTCGGGTGCGCCGCTGTTCGGCGACGCGGTGCGCGAAGGAGTGAGCATGTCGCGACCGGCGGGGGAGTGCCGGTAGTCTCACGCTTCTCTCGGTATGCGCTTGGCGAACCTTGCTCGTCACCTCGTCGAATATGTTCTCGACGACTGGCGAACCTTCATGCGCGACGAAAGCTTTGCTTGGGCAAATGGGCCCGTCCCGTCCTCCCGTCCTCCCGTCCCTTCATCGTGCATCGTCTCGCCCGTCTGCTCGCCGTCGGCATGTGTCTCGTTCCCCTGGCCGCCCGCCCACCGGAAGCTCCCGGTGAATTCGCCGCCTTCGTCGACCGCTACCTCGACGGATTCGCGATGCGGCATCCGGCGATTGCGGCGGGGAACGGGCTGCACGCGCACGACGACCTATTGGAGGACTTCTCCCCAGCGGCAATCGCTGCCGAGATCGCGACGCTCAAGGCACAACGGACGTTCCTCTCGCGACAGCTCGACACAACGGCGCTCACCCTGGACGAGCGCGTGGACCGGCGAATCCTGCTCGGCATCATCGACGGGTGGCTCCTCGAGCAGGAAACGCTGAAGAACTGGCAGCGGAACCCGATGCTCTATGCCTCCGCGCTGAGCGACGGCATCCACGACTTGATGACGATGGAGAGTGCGCCGGCGCCGGTGCGGATGCGCCACATCATCGCCAAGCTGCACGCCGCGCCATCGCTCCTGGCACATGCTCGGCGAAACATCACGAATCCGCCCCGGTTGTTCGCCGAGCGCGGCGTGGTGATGATGCGCGGCGCGAGCGAGATGCTGGGGAACGATCTCGACCTCGCCTTCGCTGCGTCGCCGGATCGGGCGCTGCGCGATTCCCTGCGCCGTGCGGCAGATGTCGTGATCCCACTCGTGGACGCATACGCGAGCTGGCTCGAGCGAGAGGTTGTGCCGAAGGCCACGGGAAAATTTGCGATCGGTGCGGCGAATCTCTCACGACGCTACCTGGCCGAGGAGCTGATCGACACCCCGCTGAACCAGATGGTGGCGATCGGCAATCGCGAGCTGCTGGCGTCGCAGGCGGAGTTCCGCGCGGCGGCCAACCTACTCGCGCCGGGCCAGGATCCACAGGCCGCGTGGCTGGCAGTCCGCCGCGACCACCCGCCACTGGGCGGAGTGGTGGCAGCGACGCGGAAGGTGGTGGATTCGCTCACGGCGTTCGTTGCGTCGCACGGCATTGCATCGCTGCCGGTTGGGGAACGGATCGTCGTCGCTCCTGCATTGCCCTTCGACCTCGGCTTCGCGTCGATGCATGCGTCGCCCCCGCTGGAACCGGTGCCGGTGAAGAGCGTCTTCTACATCACGGATGCGCGCGCCGACCTCCCGCCGGCGCAGCAGGAGGCGTGGCTGGAGCGTTACAACTACGCGTCGCTCGCGAACACCGCGGCGCACGAGGCGATGCCCGGGCACTGGCTGCATTCCATCTACATGCGACGCACGCCGGGAAAGGTGCGTCGCATCTGGATCGGGCTGAATCCATTTCCGCAGCCCTCCTCGGGGCAGGACGGCTGGGCGCATTACGCGGAGCAGATGGTCCTCGATGAGGGGTACGGCGACCGCGATCCGCGCCTCCGCCTCGCGCAACTGAGCGATGCGCTTACGCGGATCTGCCGGATGCTCTCGGGGATCAACGTCCACACGGACGTGTGGTCGCTGGCGGACGCACAGCGCTGCTTCGAGCGTGAGGCGTACGTCGCCGCGCCGGCGGCGAAGCGCGAGGCCGAACGTGCGACGTACGACCCCACGTACGGCGGCTACTTCCTGGGCAAGCGCGGAATACTGAAGTTGCGCGCCGACTATGCGGCTCGCATGGGAGCGAACTTCAACTTGCGCGAATTCCACGAGCGACTGATGTCGAACGGCATCGCACCCATTCGCGCCCACCGCATGCTGATGCTACCGGGCGACACCTCGGCGGTGATCCAATGACGACGATGCGGACGATTCGAGGCGACAAGGTGCGCGTGGGTGTGCTGGGCGCTGGGGCGTGGGCCGAGTTCGCGCATCTCCCCGGCTTCAAGCGCGACGCGCGGTGCGAGCTGGTGGCGATCGCCGATCCGTTGCGCGAACGGGCGGACGCCTTTGCCGAGAAGTTCGGCATCCCACATGTGTACGACTCGCATGAAGCGCTGATCGCGCGCGAAGATCTCGACCTCGTCGATGTGTGTACGCCGAGCGCGACACACTTCGAGTTGAGCTGGGCGGCGCTCGAGGCGGGAAAGCACGTGCTGTGCGAGAAGCCGGTGGCGTACGACTACGCCGACACGTTGCGCGCCGCGGAACTGGCAACGAGCAAGGGGCTGAAGACCAAACTCGGCTTCACCTTCCGGTACAGTCCCGCGATGCAGTACATGAAGGAGCTGATCGAGCAGGGGTGGGTGGGCACTCCCTTCATCTTCAACGGCTACGAGCAGAACTCACAGTGGCTCGACCCGGAGACGCCGTTGCGGCAGGTCGATCATCTGGCCGACCAGTCGGAGATACAGGTGTCGTCGCTGGAGGGCTACGGCGCGCCGATCATGGATATCGCGCACCTGTTCATGGGCAGCCGGTTCGCCGACGTGGTGGGAACGATGAAGAACTTCATCCCCGAACGCGTCGTGCGCGCCACCGGCACGATGATGCGAATGAACATCGACGATGGCGACATCTTCATCGGCAACTTCGCGAACGGCGGATTCGGCTCCATCCAGACGAGCTTCGTCACCGTCGGCAATTATCCCGGCATCGAAGCGCGAGTGTACGGGAGCAAGGGTGCGTTGATCTGCCGGCTCGTCGAGGAGAATGGCATCTGCGAGTCGCTCAAGGGGGCGACGAAGGATCAGGTGGAGTTCCGCGAGATGGAAGTTCCCGCGCGCTTCTATCCGCCGGGCGGGAGTAGCGAGGAGTCGTGGCGCTCGCTCTTCTATGCCAACCTCGTGAGCTCGTTCATCACGGAGATCCTCGCCGGCGGCGAGGAGAACCAGGGCAACTTCGTGGACGGCGCCCACGTGCAGGAGTTGATCAACGCCGTTGAACTCTCCTGCCGCGAGCGGCGCTGGGTGACGATTCCGC
>JBBQDT010000307.1:0-3458 GCA_038319955.1 Gemmatimonadales bacterium
GCGCGAGTAACAGGATCTTTGGATCGGGCAGCGCACCGCTCATCACCGCCGCGGCGGTGAACCAGGGCAGACCTTCGTAGCAGAGCGCGACCGCCGAATTGCCCCACCAGCCATTGCTCTTCAGGCGGATTGGCGGCGCGCTGTAGACCCAGGCCAGCAACAGCCCGAACAGCGCGGCGCCAAGCACCAACGGGCCCAGCATGGCCGCCACGGCCAGCGACACCAGCGACCAGCCGATCGCGATGTACAGGCCCCAGTGGCCGGGCACGCGCCCGGAAGGAATCGGCCGACGTGGCTCGTTGATCGCGTCGACGTGCCGGTCGTACCAGTCGTTGACCGCCTGGCTGGTGCCGCAGACGAGCGGGCCGGCCAGCAATACGCCCGCGAAAATCATCGCCCAGTGACCTGCGGCAGGCTCGCCCGAAGACACGACGCCGCAGAAGAAGGCCCACATCGGTGGGAACCAGGTCACGGGCTTCAGCAACTCCAGCACCGTGGGCACCGCAGGTCGTGCGTCGAGGAACACGTGGAGAAGCGGACGTGCCATGGGATGCAAGTTATCCATGACACTTTGAGATGTCAACATCGCCTTACACAAACCGTCCGCCTACCCGAAGGCGGCCAGCCGGGTGCTACTGGCGCGTGCTCGTTCCGGAGAGGTTTTCGGAGTCGTTGTCCGAGCTGTCGAGGTCGCCGAGGCCGTAGCGACGCAGCTTCACGTAGAGGCTCTGGCGCGACAGGCCGAGCATTTCTGCAGCGGAGGCGCGGTTGTCGCGGGTGAGCTCGAGCGCCGCCTCGATGCAAAGGCGTTCGATCACGTCGGTGGTCTCGCGCACGAGGTCCTTCAGCGACACCCGCCCGACGAGCTCGGTCAGCTGTTCCACCGAGCGCGGCAGTTCGCGCGCGGCGCGCGACTCGACGGCCATGCGGCGCCCGACGTTGCGCATCGTGAAACCGAAACAGGGCTCGGAACCTTCGGGCACCGACACGGCGGAGATCTCGACCTCGCTCGAAGAACCGTATTCGCCCCGCAGCGTGGTGGAGAACAGGCGCACGGAACCATGCTGGCGCAGGTTCGCGACCAGAACGCCGAGATCGACGCCCGGGCGACCGAGACAGCGTTCGAGCGACTGGTTGCGTGCCTGTTCCTCGGTGGCGAGCTGCGCGAGGTCGAGGAAGGCACGGTTGGCGGTGAGGATCCGCCCGTCGGTGCTGGTGACCACCACGCCGTCGGGGAGGCCTTCGACCACCTCCAGCAACCGTGATTTCGCCCGCGGCAGGCTGGCCTCGGCATTGGCATGCACCGGCGAGAGGCGCACCAGGAAATGCGAGGCATTGTCCTGGCGGAACAGCGAGGCGGAGACCCGGAACTCGCGTTGTCCGCCCGAGAGCCGCACGCGCAGGTCCTCGGCGCGGCCCGTGGCGCGCACCGTCGACAACAGCGTGTTGATCGCCTTGGTGCCCGCCGCATCGAAGCCGTCGGGAAACGAGCGGCCGACGAGGCGCTTGGCGCCCTCCCCGAGCAGCTGCGCGGCGGCCGGATTGGAATCGACGACCCGCTGCGTCGCGGCATCGACGACCAGCACCGGCTCGGAGGACACCTGGAACAGCAGGCGGTAGCGCATCTCGGCATGACGCAGCCGCGAATAGTCGCGCTCGATCGACTGCTCGGCTGCGATCAGGCGCTGCTGCAGACTGGATACCGCACGCAGGTCGCGTCCGAGCGCCAGAATGCGACCGTCGTCTCCGAGGCGGATCGCGCTGTACATCACCGGCAGGCTCGCGCCGCGCGCCGTGGAATGGTTCAGCTGGCGCCAGCGCAAGCCGGCATTGGTGTCGGCATCCTTCAGCAGCGCCTCGATCTTGGGGCGGCTTTCGATGCTGACCGTCTCGACCCAGGACTGCCCGGTCCATTCGGTGTCGACTTCGCGGGAAAGTTCATCGCTGCCGAAGGCCATGTCCTTGATGACGCCCTTGCGATCGATCACGAGGGCCACGTCGGCTGCGGCCGCGATCAGACCCGCAGTGGTCTCTGCGTCGAGACTGCCGAGGGACTTTCGCGGCGACTTGAAATTCTTCACTCCGGATCGATCCCCGGTACGCTCGAAGAATCCCTCGCCGACCGAAATGGCCCTGCGCACCGACGCCGGATGGGGCGTGTCGTCATACCCGTGCCGCCAGCAGGCTCAGAAGTTTCTGTGCCTGCAGCGTGGCCTGATGACCGTCGGCCGCCGTGGCATCCGCGCCGACCAGGGCGACTCGCTCCGGGCGCTCGATGAACGGCTGGCCGCCCACCAATATACCGATCGCGGGATTGCGCGAGGCACGGCGGATCGCGCGAATCACGGAGGCAAGGCCGTCGATGTGCTGCTCGCAGCTGACCGACAGCCCGACGACCGAGAACCACTCGCTGCGCACGATGCGCACGATCTCTTCCTTGGAAGCGCCCGGATCGTCCCAGACGTCCCAGCCGGCGCGCCGGAAGAACTCGGCGACGATCACCGCGCCGAAGGTGTGCTGGTCGCCCGGCACCGGCACCAGGAACACACGGCGGCCCGGCTCGGCGGGTTCCGCCGCGTTGAGGAACGCCGGCGCGAGTTCGTGCAGCAGTTCCTGCAGGCGCCAGAGGCCGATCGTGACCTGCATGAAGTCGCTCTGGTCCTGGTCCCAAAGCGTGCCGAGATGGCGCGCCGTAGGTGCGAGAAGCTCGAGGTAGATGGCGTCCATCGGCACGCCCCGATGGGACATCGCCTCGACGAACCGCAGTGCATGTTCGGTATCGTAGCCGAGCACCAGCCGGCCGAGTGCGGCAACGTCGTCCGCAGTGGGATGCAGCGCCCTCTCCAGGCGCGGCTCGCCACGACCATCTGCGACTCTGTGCACCAGCATGAGACGAGGAATGATTTCCCCTTCTATGGTTTGCAGCAGACGCTCTTTGCGATGCTGCGGCCTGTCGAATCGTGAATACCCTCCGGCACCATTGCCGGAGTCCTGCTCGGACGACTCACCGTCGCCCTCGTTACCCGCCATCCTGAAGTCGCTCATCGCGCGCGCCCCCAATTCCATCCGACGGTACGGGAGTGAACCCCGCTCGCGCCGGTGCCCTGACACTCTGGATTTTTCTGCGCACCTTACTGTGCAGCGCAGCAATGTGCGCCACTGGTCAGGCCGTGTCCGGACCATCGCATAGTTATGCGCGGCTGTCCTTTTTGTCAACATGTGTTTACGTACATCCAAGTTGACAGTCCTGGCACCGGGACTTAAATTCGTTCGGGTCTGAAGCGGGCGAGCCGAACGATGTCCCCACAAGCAAAAAAATCTCCCCGGCCCCTGTACACCACCGAGGAGCGACGCCGCCGAGATGCGTCCCGCTGGACCCTCGTCCAGGGCATCCTGGCGCCGCTGCAGCTGCTCGCGTTCCTCGTCAGCCTCTGGCTGGTGCTGCGCTTCCTCGCCAG
>JBBQDT010000308.1:0-3324 GCA_038319955.1 Gemmatimonadales bacterium
GGAGACGGCGCGCATCGAGGGATGGGAGGGCGTGATCGCGAAGCGTCGGGACTCGCCGTACGAGCAGAAGCGGTCGACGCACTGGCTCAAGATGAAGTGCGAGCTCGCGCGGGACTTCATCGTCGGGGGATTCACCGAGCCGCAGGGAAAGCGCGTGGGATTGGGCGCGCTGCTCGTCGGCTACTACGAGGGAGACGAATTCATCTTCGCGGGCAAGGTGGGCACCGGATTCGATACGGCCCTTCTCGTCGACCTGCGCGCACGGCTGGCCGCGTCCGAAGTGGCCGAGCCACCATTCACGAAAGCCGTCGGGCTGCCACGCGTCCGCGCGCATTGGGTGCGGCCGGACATCGTCGTCCATGTCGCCATTCATCGAATGGACTGTCCACCGCAAGCTTCGACACTCGAGACTCCTGGGCCTCCGAGAGGACCGAGCGTGATCACGCATCCGGAGAAGCTGATGTTCGCGGAGGACGGGATCACGAAGGGAGATCTCGCCGCGTACTATGCGCTCGTCGGGCCGGCAATGTTGCCGCACCTGCGAGGCCGTCCGGTCACGATGGAGCGCTATCATCGCGGCATCGCTGACAAGGGCTTCTTTCAAAAGAACGTCCCGAAAGGCGCGCCCGCTTGGCTCGAGAAGGTCGCCGTCCCGAAGAAGGATGGGGTCGTCAACTACCCGGTGGTGCAGGACGAGCGCGGACTGATGTGGCTCGCGAATCAGAATTGCATCACCCCGCATGTGTGGACCTCGCGAGTGCCGGATCTCCAGCATCCCGACCTCTGCGTCTTCGATCTCGACCCGATGGAAGACGATGCGAGCGTGCTGCGCGCCGTCACCCTCCTCCTGCGCGATCTTCTGATGGAGCTCGGATGTGCGAGCTGGCTCAAGACCTCGGGGTCCAAGGGCTTTCACGTCGTCATCCCGCTGGACGGGACGGCGGAATGGGGGCAGGTGGCCCGTTTCGCACACGCCGTCGGACGAGTGCTCGTCGAGCGCGATCCCGCACACCTCACGCAGGAGTTCCACAAGATCGATCGCGGCGGCCGCATCCTGGTCGACACCGGTCGCAATGAGTTCGGTGCGACGTACGCCGCGACCTACGCGGTCCGGCCAAAACCGCATGCGCCGGTCTCGGCACCGTGCACGTGGGAGGAGGTCGAGCGCGGGACGGCCGAGCCGCAGACCTTCACGCTGCGGACGATGGCGAACCGCCTCGACGTCGTCGGCGATCTCTGGGCAGATCTCCACCGGCGACCCGGCGCGTTGCCCGAGCCGCCGTGAGCTACATGTCGAACTCGCGCGCGAACGCGACGGGGAACGAAAAGGTCTTGGCGCGACTCCGCGTCTCCATCGCACCGGCAACGCGCTCGAGCCGCTTCGGAATCGCCATGATCTTCTCCTGCGCCTTCTTCCCGATTTCGTCGAGTCCTACGAGCGTCTCGATCGCCCAGAACCGGATCTGCTCTTCGACGATGGCGAGGTAGTCCCTCGGCCCGTAGATGCCGGCGCGCCAGATGACGTCCGCCATCTCGCGGAAGTTCGGCATGTTCACGCCGGGCATGTCAATCGACGGCATGATCTCCGCCGCGGACGCGAGCGCCGTGTTCGGATCGCGCGCCAGCACTTCCTTGAAGATCGTGCGGTAGAAGGTGTAGTGGCGCGCCTCTTCCTTCGCGACGTTCGACAGCACCGTGCCGATCATCGGCTCGTACTTGCCCGCGAGCTTGCCGGTGTTGGAATGGCTCACCTGCGTGGCGCGTTCCTGGAGGGTGGTGTAGATGAAGACGCGGTATGGATCCTTGTCCCACGACGGCTCGAACCCCGCACGCAGGTAGTCGAACTGCATGCGCTCCAGCACTGGGTTGTCCAGGATCTTGGTGTCGTGCATGTAGTCGTGCAGCACCGCGCCGTGGCGATCTTCCTCCGCCGTCCACAGGTTGGTCCACTTGGACCAGAAGGTGTCGCCGCCGAGATACGTGGCGAGGAGCCGGTGGAAGTGGGGCAGCCCCTCCTCGGTGAGGAGGTTGAGCGCCAGTGCCACGCGCGCCGGCAGGCTGATGCCGCTCGCCCGTTCGCGCAGCTCACGCATGTGGCCGTCAGGATCCGTGTCCGGTGCCGGCGCGAGGAGCTCGCTGGGAAACCACAGAACGCGCTTGGCTTCGTGCACGATCATCAACTCGTGCACCACGGACTCGAGGTCGGCGAGGACTTCGACCTTGGCCAGCGTCTCGGCTTCATGAGGTGTCATCGTTAGCAATCTGACAGGTTTCGCGCGCAGGGTCCAGCCACCCGGGCCCATGGCCTATTGACTTGGCGAGCCCGACGTCGTCTGTTCACCCTGCACTCTCAGGAGGATCGGATGCCGCTACCACCAGGAAACGCGGAGCGCAGGATCGCCGAGGTGCTGCTCACGCACTGGGATCCGCTGCGGGTACGCGACACACCAGGCACGCACGATGAGTACCTCGGCCATGCGCATTCCGTGTACGGCCTCCTCGCTCGCGGGGCGTCGTCGACGCAGGTCTCACGCTACCTGCATGGCGTCGAGAGCAACGAGATGCATCATCCCGAGCTGGCGACGCAGGATCTCGCGCCGCTGCTCACTGCGTTGCGCGCCATCGATCTCGACGCATAGCGCAGGCCGCGTCGTCGGTGGCGCCGCGTTGAGCCATCCGCGAACTTCCGCCGATGGCACTCACCGCAACGATCTACAACTTCGACGTGCAGCTCGCCGACGTGGATAAAGGGGTCTACGAAAGCCTTTCATTCCGCGCCGCCTGCCAGCCGTCCGAGACCGAGGAGTATCTGCTTTCCCGCGTCCTCGCATACTGCCTCGAATATCGCGAGGGTATCACCTTTTCAAAGGGCATCGCGGAGCCGGACATGCCTGCACTGGCCGTGCGGGACCTCACGGGTGCGATGCAGGTTTGGATCGACGTCGGCGCCCCGGACGCAACTCGGCTACACAAGGCGAGCAAGGCGTCGCCGCGCGTGGCGGTCTACACGCATCGCGGCGCCGCTCGACTCGTTTCGCAGCTCGCCGGCGAGAAGATTCACCGTGCCGCCGATCTGGAGTTCTACGGCATCGACCGTGAATTGATCGACGGCCTGGTGGCTCGCCTCGACCGCCGCAACAACTGGGAGATGTCCGTGACGGACCGCCACGTCTACGTTGCCGTCGATGGCGTGACGATCGAAGGCGATATCGTGAGGCACCCTCTGACCCTCTGACCCTCTGACCCTCTGACCCTCTGACCCTCTGACCCTCTGACCCTCTGACCCTCTGACCCTCTGACCCTCTGACCCTCTGACCCTCTGAC
>JBBQDT010000309.1:0-3232 GCA_038319955.1 Gemmatimonadales bacterium
GGCGCCGCGAAGGCGACGTCGCTCGTGATCCCTGAGCTCAAGGGCAAGATCGACGGCATCGCGATTCGCGTCCCCACGCCCGATGTCTCCATGACCGACCTCGCCGTCGTCGTCGAGAAGGCCGTGACGGTGGAGCAGATCAACGCCGCCTTCAGGAAGGCGGCGGATGGTGAGCTGAAGGGCATCCTCAAGTACACGGAGGAGGAGCTCGTGTCCGTCGACTACATTGGTAATCCGCACTCGTGCATCTTCGACTCGAAGTGCACCAACGTCGTGGACGGCCTGTTGCTCAAGGTGTCCGGCTGGTACGACAACGAGTGGGGGTATGCCTCGCGCTGCGTCGACCTGCTGCAGTACGTCGGCGCGCGCCTCTGATCGATGGCCAAGCTCACGATTCGCGATCTCTCGCCGGAGCAGATCAAGGGCAAGCGGACCCTCGTGCGCGTGGACTTCAACGTCCCGCTCGACGAGGACCGCCACATCACGGATGACACGCGCATTCGCGCCGCGCTGCCCACGCTCGAGTACCTGCTCGAGCGTGGCGCACGCGTCGTTTTGCTCTCGCATCTCGGACGTCCGAAGGCCAAGCCCGAGCCGAAATACTCGCTCGAGCCGGTATCGCGCCGCCTCGCCAAGCTGATGCCGACGCGCAAGGTGTTTTTCGTGGAGACGACCGACACCGACGACGCGATGAAGATGACCCACCAGCTCGAGGACGGTCAGATCGTTCTCCTCGAGAACACGCGGTTCCTCGGCGGTGAAGAGGCGAACGACGAGCGATTGGCCCGCGCCCTCGCCGAACTGGGCGACCTCTACGTGAACGATGCGTTCGGCACGGCACATCGGGCGCATGCATCCACGGAGGGAGTGGCGAGGCACCTCAAGCCAGCCGTCGCCGGCCTGCTGATGGAGAAGGAGCTCGCATATCTCCATGGCGCGCTCGAGAACCCGAAGAAGCCCTTTGTGGCGATCCTCGGCGGATCGAAGATCTCGGGGAAGATCGACGTCATCGAAGCGCTGTTGCCCAAGGTGGACGCGCTGCTCGTCGGCGGCGCGATGGCGTGCACGTTTTACACGGCGATGGGCCTGGAGACAGGAACATCACTCGTGGAGCCGGACCGAGTGGACATGGCCGAGGAGCTGCTGGAGAAGGCAGGGACGCGGTTGATCCTGCCGCACGACGCAGTGGTGGCGCCGTCGATCGAGCAGGGCAGCAAGGCAAAGACCGTCGGTCGCGAGAACATTCCGTCCGACATGGCCATGCTGGACATCGGGCCGCGCACCGCGGAGTCGTATGCCCGCGCGATCCTCAGTGCCAAGACGGTGCTGTGGAATGGACCGATGGGCGTGTTCGAGACACCGCCCTTCGACAAGGGGACGCGTGCGATCGCCGACGCCATGGCGGAGGCGACGTCAAAGGGCGCGACGACCGTCGTCGGCGGCGGTGATTCGGCGGCGGCGGTGGAGCAGGCGGGGCTCGCGTCGAAGATGAGTCATGTCTCGACGGGCGGTGGTGCGTCCCTGGAATTCCTCGAGGGCAAGACGCTGCCGGGCGTCGCCATCCTGGACGAGAAGTAACGCAATGGCACACACGAAGCCCGTGCTCGCGGGCAACTGGAAGATGAACATGGGGCCGACCGCGGCGAACGCATACCTCGACGCGTTTCTCGCGGCGCACGCAGCGCGCGTCGACCGCACGGTGATCATGTTCCCGCCCGCGCTGACCTTGGCGACCGTGCATTCCCGGTTGGCGGCGCGCCCCGACATCCGCGTCGGCGTGCAGAACGTGCACACGGAAGACAAGGGCGCGTTCACCGGGGAGAATTCCGCGCTGATCGCCGCGGATGCGGGGGCGGCATTCGTCCTCGTCGGCCACTCGGAGCGCCGGCATGTGTTCGGCGAGACCGACGTGGAGTCGGCGAAGAAGTGCGCGAAGGTGGTGGAGCACGGGATGGTCCCGGTGCTCTGCATGGGTGAGACAATCGCGCAGCGCGAAAAGGGCGAGACGGAAACGGTGGTGTTGCACCAACTGCGCACGGGTCTCTCGATCCTCGATCATGATGCCGTGCGAGGTGTGATTGTCGCCTACGAGCCGGTGTGGGCCATCGGCACTGGCCGCACCGCCACGCCCGACGACGCCGCTGCGGTGCACCGAGTGATTCGGGCGGCGCTGGTGGAGCTCGCAGGCGACGAGGCCCGCGACATCCCGATCCTGTACGGCGGCAGTGTCACGGCGGCAAATGCGAACGCGCTGCTCGCCGCCGATGAGGTCGATGGGTTGCTCGTGGGCGGCGCGTGCCTCGATCCTGCGAGCTGGGCGACGATCTGCGCGGCGTCACCACTAATTTCCGCTTGACTGGAACGCGTAAGTCCAGCGATATTTGGCGGTTACCCTCGTAGTCGCGACTTTCAACTCGGCCCGCCGGAATGTTCACGTTTCTTCTCGTCCTGCTCATCATCGACAGCCTCGTGCTGATCGCCGCCATCCTCATGCAGAGTGGGAAAGGCAGCGGCCTCGCTGCCAGCTTTGGCGGCGTGAGCAGCTCGGCTGACTCGCTGCTCGGCACCCGGCAGGCGGGCAACCTCCTGACGCGTTTGGGCTGGTGGGGAGGAGCGATCTTTCTCTTCCTGTCGTACGTGCTCTCGCTGGCGTCCACGCGCCAGCGCGCACCCAAGTCCGTGCTCGACCAGGCATTCACGCAGCCCGCGGTACCCGCTGCGCCCGCCGCCGGGCAGGCGACACCGGGTGTGAACCTGACCCCGGCCGCCCCGACGACGGCGCCGGCTGCCGGAACTTCGCCGGCCGCGCCGGCGCCAGCGAAGCCATAGCGCAGTGACGGACCGAGCTCCAACGCCAGGGTTCCTCCTCCTCGAGGACGGAGCCCTGTTTCGTGGTGTGCTGCATGGCATTCTCACGACGACCGTTGCCGAAGTGGTCTTCACGACGAACATGAGCGGCTATCAGGAGGTCTTCACCGATCCCTCATACCGCGGCCAGATCGTCGTGATGACCGCGCCGATGATCGGGAACTACGGGGTGAACCCCGCAGACCCTGAGTCCGGGTCGGCGCAGGTGGCCGGCGTCGTCGTGCGCGAGATGGCGCGCACCTATTCGAACTGGCGCGCCGATGGCGACCTCGCGAGCTACCTCGAGGCCGCACAAATCCCTGTGCTGGAAGGCATTGACACGAGACGTCTCACTCGGCACCTGAGAACGGTGGGTGTGATGCGT
>JBBQDT010000310.1:0-3189 GCA_038319955.1 Gemmatimonadales bacterium
ACCACCAACGCCTTCACGCCCGCTTTGCCGCAGTCCTCGGCCACCGCGAGCACGCGGTCCTTCGGCACGACGATCACCGCCATGTCGAGCGCGCCGGAGATGTCGGCGACGGACGCATAGGCGCGCACGGAGCAGACCGCCGTCGCATTGGGGTTCACCGGGTACACTGCCCCCGTGAATCCCTGCGCGAGCAAGTTGGCCAGGATCTGATGACCGATGGACTCCGGCGCGCGCGACGCGCCGACGACGGCGATCGTCGTCGGCGCGAGGATGGCCTGCAGCCCTCGCTCCGGCGTCATGACGCCATCGCGCACACGCTCACTCGAGCGGCAGGTAGATGTACGTCATCAGCTCCTGCTCCGGCGTCGTCGTGGAGTCACCGATGTATTCCTCCCACATCGGGGTGTACTTCGCCCAGTCCGCTTCCGCCTTGATCGCACCGCGCGCGCGCAGCCAGGCGTCGATCTCCGCATATGTCTCGCGCATTGTCTGGTAGGATCCATGGTGTGTGAAGCGCAACGCCTGCTCCTCGGGAATCGAGACGACCTTGACTCCTTCACCGAGCGACTGCGCCGGGCATTCACGATCGGGATGATCGCACTGAACTGCGTGTCGTGGTCGGTCCAGCTCCGATAGATAGAGCGAGGCGCACCAGCAACGGCAAGACTGTTGGTCCGGACGGCGGCCATCAGCGTGGAGAACGCCTTCCTCATCGCCGCGGAGATTTGGGGCGACGCGATGCCGGCGGACATCTCGAGCTCGAGCGCGAGCGCCGACGGCACCGTGACTTCGCGCACTTCGAGGGCGGTCGTAGTGGTCATGACACACCTCCTGGAGGGACACGGCAAATCTTGCCACGTTGCGCGACGGCGTCTGTCCGTGTTTCGCTCACGCGCGCCGGCTTCGCCATCCGTGGAATACTCCTGACAGGAATGTCGGGGTTGGGATGATGGACAACGGACCGTCGCGCGACAGAATGTATCGGAACGCCAGTTGCGCGAACCACATCATGTTGGAGGATGAGGTCAGTGCGCGTGTACTCCGGCCTGACGTCATCCGAAGCGCGGCAGCGCCTCCAGTCGTCGGGACCCAACGAGCTGAGTCGCACCGTCCGCGCCGGACCGCTGCGTCAGGTCGCGCACGCGGTCGCGAGCCCGCTCATGCTCATCCTCCTGGCGGCGAGCGCAGTCGCCGCGTCGGTGGGGCAGCGGGTGGACGCGACGATCATCGTCGTCACCGTCGCGCTGAGCATACTCCTCGACGTCGTGCAGACCGCGCGCTCGACCTCCGCGGCGGATCGACTGCGACAGATGATCGTCCCCACCGCCACGGTCAATCGCGACGGGGCATGGCGCGAACTCCCCCGCGCCGAGCTGGTACCAGGCGACCTCCTGCGCCTCTCGGCCGGCGACCTCGTGCCCGCCGACGCGACGCTCATCGAGAGCCGCAATCTCCACGTGCAGCAATCGGCGCTCACCGGCGAATCGTTTCCCGCGGAGAAGGAGGCGTCGTCCGACGCCGCGCTCGAGCGCGACACCCAACCGGCGGATCCCCATCGCGCGGACCTCGTGTTCCTCGGCACCTCGATCGTCGCGGGGAATGCGCTGGCTGTGGTGACATCCACCGGGAGTCGCACGGCATTCGGTGACATCGCCGCCAAGCTCGGAGACGCGCCCCGCGAAACGGCGTTCGAGCGCGGCGTGCGCGACCTGAGCCGGCTGTTGAGCGAGACGGTGGTGTTCCTCGTGCTGTTCCTCGTGCTCGTGAGCATCGCACTCCATCGCGACCCACTCGAGTCGTTGCTGTTCGCCGTCGCCCTCGCGGTGGGCGTGGTGCCCGAATTCATGCCGATGATCACGACGCTGACGCTGTCGAGCGGCGCCGTTCGGATGGCGCGCCGACACGTCATCGTCAAGCATCTCGCCGCCATCCAGAACCTCGGCGGCATCGACATCCTCTGTAGCGACAAGACGGGCACGCTCACGCGCGGCACGATGACGCTGCGCAGTTCCGTCGATGCGCGCGGCGCCGACGGTGCGAGCGCGCTGGCCTACGCAGCGGTGAGTGCGCACTTCAGCTCTGGCGTGCACAATCCGCTCGACGACGCCATTCTCGCCGCGTCACCCGCCGAGCAAACCGGCTGGAGCAAGGTGGATGAAGTGCCGTTCGACTTCGAGCGACGACGGGCATCGGTGGTGGCGGAACGCGCCGGCGAACGGGTGCTGGTCACCAAGGGCGCGCCGGAAGCGGTGCTCGCGGCATGCACGGCGTACGCGGATGGTCAGCAGATCCTCGCACTCGACGACGACGCCCGTCGCGCGACACTCGCACTCGTGCACGCGCGAAGCGCGGAGGGCGCGCGCGTCCTCGCGCTCGCAACGCGCGACGCCGGTGCGCAGAAGGCATGGGGCCGAGACGACGAACGCGATCTCGTACTGCGCGGCCTCCTGCTGTTCGACGACCCGCCACTCCCCGACGCGGCGGCCGCGATCGCCGCGCTCGCCGCGGATGGCGTTGCCGTGAAGATCATCTCCGGCGACGA
Source organism: Gemmatimonadales bacterium (assembly GCA_038319955.1). Lineage (GTDB taxonomy): Bacteria > Gemmatimonadota > Gemmatimonadetes > Gemmatimonadales > Gemmatimonadaceae > AG11. Next base: position 2,543 of record JBBQDT010000310.1, read on the forward strand.
CGGCGCCGTCTGTCGCCACGTTTGCGAACAGACCGGACTCGCCAACCCGAGCGTCGTGATGGGTGACGAGCTGGACGCCGTCAGCGACGCAGCACTGGGCGCACTGGCCGAACGCACGACGCTGTTCGCGCGCGTCTCGCCGCGGCAGAAGCTGCGCATCATCCTCGCGCTCCAGGAGCGCGGGCATGTCGTCGGTTACCTGGGCGACGGCATCAACGATGCGCCGAGCCTCCACGCCGCCGACGTCGGCATTTCGGTGTCCACGGCTGTGGACGTCGCGCGCGAAGCAGCGGACATCGTGCTCCTCGAGCGTGGACTCGGTGTGCTGCACGCCGGGATTCTCGAGGGCCGGCGTGCCTACGGCAACATCACGAAGTACCTCATGATGTCCACGAGCTCCAGCTTCGGCAACATGTTCAGCATGGCGGTGGCGTCGGTCGTCATTCAATTTCTGCCGCTGCTACCGACACAAATCCTGCTCAACAACTTTCTGTACGACGCTGCACAGGTGGCGTTGCCCACCGATCGCGTGGACGACGAATATCTCCGCAAGCCGCATCAGTGGGACATGGCGCTGGTGCGCCGATTCATGTTGCGCGTCGGCCTGGTGAGCTCCGTCTTCGATTTCATCACGTTCGCCGTTTTGT
>JBBQDT010000311.1:0-3176 GCA_038319955.1 Gemmatimonadales bacterium
GATCAGGCGATCCAGTTTCTCGTGGACACAGTGGCGTTCGAGCGCGCGAATGCGGAGGGAGAGGTTCGTCGCTCGTTCAACGGGAGTTATTCACCGCTCTATCAGGCGGGGTACATGCTCGGCGGACTCCAATTGCGTGCGCTGCACCACGAGCTGGTGGACAGCGGGAAGATGACCGAGCGCGCGTTCCACGATGCCGTCCTCGAGGGCGGCGCGATGCCGATCGCAATGGTGCGTGCCCGGCTGATGAAGCTTCCCTTCGGCCGGGACGGTGGGAAGGTCGCCCAGTGGCGGTTCGCGGAGCAGTTGCCGCCGCCCATTCCCTTTGGAGTCGGCCGATAGCGTCGTGATCCTCTGGTCTCGCCAAACGAGAGTCGAGTCATTTCTGTTGTCTCCGTTCGCTCCGTTTGCTCGGTGTTCAGAATCGCCGCCAGTGGACATGGCGGAACTGCTCTGGACGCATCGGAGTCTTTTGAACACCGATTGAACGGAGTGAACAGATTGAACAGGAGACAACGGAGCTGTAGGGGGTCCCACGGCTCGTCGTCGATGTCGGCGCATCGAGCCTCGAGACAAATGAATTCGTTGTAGGGCGGCATCACGAGTTCAGCCCAAAGCCGTCTTTCTGGTGTCTCCGTCCTCTCCGTTCGATCTGTTCAATCGCTGTGCACACCCTCCGCCACTGTACCTGGCGGACTGCTCCGGGACGCATCGGAGTCTTCGAACACCGATTGAACGGAGTGAACAGATTGAACGAGAGACGACGGAGCTGGATCAGCCCCGCGACGCGTCGTCGATCGCATTCTGTCGACGGCGCGCCTCGGCCCAGTCGATCTGCGGCGCGACGTCCACGTCGCTGAGCAGAAGGCTGTCCGACGCACGCTCGATGACCGGCGCTCCGAGCTCCGGCGGCAGTGACTGGCCGAACTCCAGCTCGGCGCGTCGACAGAGACGCTCCTCGCGCGCCATGTCGCGCGTGTGAGGATCAACCCCCATCGCATGAACGCGCGCGTGAATGCCCTCGTGCAGGATCGACGACGCCACTGGCGCCGCAGTGATGTCCGTGCGCGCGAGGAAGGTGAGCTCCGTCATGCACGTGCGCGTGTCCGGGAAGAACGCGCCGCGGCAGGGATAGCGCACTACCCAGAATTGCTCGAAGTCGCGGCGCAGGTGCGCCAGTCGCCAGGGCTGGTGCTGCTCGATCAATGCGAGCGCATCGGCGAGCCGTTGCAATACGACGTGCGTGGCGATGTCGGCACGACTGTTCTCGACGACGACTCGAAAGCCGCGCACTTCATGCTCCTCGACCGCCACCCGCTCGTCGCCGAAGAGTGTCGAGCGCACCCGGTCCATGAAGTTCATGTCGGACGATACCCGCAGTTCGCGTCGAGGACAAGCAAGAACGGGATACTGCGTTAAACTTCCGACCACCCAACTCGCTTCGAGGTCGCCATGCGGTCCGTCCATGTGAACGCGCGCAAGGTCGCACGTTTTTCCGCCGCCCTGCTGTTCGCCACTGCGTGCTCATCCTCGTCGACCGCGAGCAATGCGCCTGCGCCGACCGGCCCAGCGATGCGCGGGATGGTGGTGTCGGCCAGCACGATCGCGAGCCAGACCGGCCGAGACGTCCTCGCCGCCGGCGGCAACGCGGTGGATGCCGCCATCGCGACCGGATTCGCGCTGGCCGTGACGTATCCCGTCGCGGGCAACATCGGCGGCGGCGGATTCATGGTGATTCGCATGCCCGACGGACGCGCCACGACGATCGACTTCCGCGAGATGGCGCCGAGCGCCGCGACACCGGAGATGTTCACCGACGCGACGGGTGCGTACTCGGCGGTCATCCATCACGACAGCCACAAGTCGGTCGGCGTGCCCGGCACCGTGGCGGGCTTCGCGCTGGCGCAAAGGAAGTACGGCAAGAGCGCATGGACGCGTCTCGTCGATCCCGCCGTGCGCCTTGCCGGTGACGGCTTCGATGTGCCTGCGGGACTCGCCGGTTCGCTCACGTGGGGCATGCAGGAGATGAAGAAGTATCCAGCGAGCGTGGCGTCGTTCACGAAGAACGGCGCGCCGTACGTCGTCGGCGACCGCATGCGGCAGCCCGATCTCGCTCGCACGCTGGGTCGCATTCGCGACCAGGGCCAGGACGGCTTCTATCGCGGTGAGACCGCGCGACTGCTCGCCGAAGAGATGCGGCGCGCCGGCGGGTTGATCACGGAGGCGGACCTGGCGCGCTACGAGGCGAAGGAGCGCGCGCCGATTCGTGGCACCTATCGCGGTTACGACGTGATATCGATGCCACCACCGAGCTCGGGTGGCGTGGCGATGGTCGAGATGCTCAACATCCTCGAAGGCTACGATCTCGCCGCGGCGAAGCACAACTCGCCGAAGTATGTGCATCTCGTGGCCGAAGCGATGCGTCGCGCCTTCCTCGACCGCGCGCGCTACATGGGCGATCCTGATTTCACGAACCCGCCCATCGATCGGCTGACGAGCAAGGCGTATGCAGCCGAGCTGCGGAAGACGATCATGGACGACCGCGCCACGACGTCGGCGCCGGCGCAGGTGGCGCAGCGGTACGAGAGCGATCAGACCACGCATTACTCCGTCGTCGATGCGGATGGGATGGCCGTCTCGGTGACGTATACGCTCGAGAATGGCTACGGACTCGGCGCGGTGGTACCGGGCGCCGGCTTCCTGTTGAACAACGAGATGGGCGACTTCAACGGCAAGCCCGGGCTGACGGACAGCACGGGGCTCGTCGGCACGGATCCGAATCTCGCGCGGCCGGGCAAGCGGATGCTGTCGAGCATGACGCCGACGATCCTCGCGAGGGATGGCAAGCTGGTCGCCGTGATCGGGAGTCCGGGTGGCCGGACGATCATCAACACGGTGCTCCAGGTGGTGCTGAATCTCGTGGACGGGCAGATGAGCATCCAGGACGCGGTGAACGCGCCGCGCTTCCACCATCAGTGGTTGCCGGACCGGGTGTCGGGAGAGAAGGACGCGTTTCCTCCTGCGACTGTTGCAGCACTGGAAGCGATGGGGTATCGCGTGCGGCTGGGTGGCCAACAGGGAACGGCGCACTCGATTCTCTTCGATCCTCGCACGGTAGCGGGGGGGGGCGGCGCCCGGCACCGGGACGCGGCTGGGGGGGCCGCCGGGTTAAGATG
>JBBQDT010000312.1:0-3165 GCA_038319955.1 Gemmatimonadales bacterium
GGTGAGCTTCGGGAGTCCGCGCCTGTTCCGCAACATGCGCGTCGAGTCGGGTACGCTGAGCTTCGAGGACGTCACCGAGAAGGCAGGGCTCGACCTGTACTCCATCAGCATCTCGGCGAACGTGATCGACTACGATCGCGATGGGCGGCCGGACATCCTCATCGGCAACGTGCTGAATCCGTATCTGCGCGAATACGGCGACTCGACGAAGCTGAGCATCTTCAAGCTTCCCGAGCCCGCGTATCCCGGCGACCGCCGGATGTTCGCATTCATGCATGATGGCTGGCATGACGCGAACAACGGCGGCCGCAACGTGCTGCTGCACAATCGTGGTGACGGAACGTTCGAGTCGGTGGACGTCGCCAGGATGGGCATGCCGGAGACGCACTGGACGCTCTCGATCGGCACGGGCGACTTCAATGGCGACGGGTGGACCGACCTCTATCTCGCCAGCGACTTCGGGCGCGACGACCTGTACATGAACGAGAAAGGTCACGGTTTTCGTCGGGTGCACGGTACAATGTTCGGCGACGTCGGCATGGACACGTACAAGGGGATGAACAGCTCCGTCGCCGACTACGATCGCGATGGGCGGCTCGACGTGTACGTCTCGAACGTGCACCATGCGTTGCAGGCAGAGGGTTCGCTGCTCTGGATGAATCGCGGTCCCGACGCTGATGGAGTGCCTCGCTTCGCGGACGAGGCGTCGCGCCGAGGGGCGCTGAATGAAGATCGGTTCGGGTGGGGTGCGGGCGTCGGGGATCTCCAGAACGACGGATGGACCGACATCGTGCAGGCGAACGGGATGGTGGATGATCGGCTCGACCGGAAGTACGAGGGTTGTCCCGACTACTGGTACGTGAATCACAAGCTGATGCAGGCGCCGCGGGCGATTCACGTCTATGCCGACATGTGGGGCGACTTGCGTGGCCGGTGCATCTATCCGAACGAGGCGCGCCGAGTGTACCTGAATCGCGGGGCTGGTGCGCGTCCGGAGTTCGTCGACGTGGCGACAGCGGTTGGTCTCACCCGTCACGACAATTCTCGTGGCGTTGCGCTTGCCGACTTTGACGATGACGGACGTCTCGACGTGCTCATCGCGAACCAGCATGGTGGTCCGACGCTGCTGCACAACGTCGCCACGGTGTCGTCGTCGAATGCGTGGATTGGGCTGTCGCTCGTCGGTGATGGTCGCTCGTGCTCGCGCGACGCGACTGGCTCGACGGTGACGGTGCGCTTGCCTGGCCAGCCGCCGCTCGTCCGTGAGGCGCAGCGCGCCAACGGGCTGTCGAGTGCTGGCGATCCGCGCATTCACATCGGGCTGGGTCCGTGGACTGCTGCCGTACCTGTCTCGATCCGGTGGTGCGGCGGCGAGACGAAGACGTACTCGCTCCCTCCTGGTGCGTATCACGAGGTTCACCAGTGAGCGTGATGGTGCTCGTGACGCTGGTGCTCTGGTTGCTCGCCGCCTATCACATCGTCATGGGTGCCATCGCGCTGTTCGCGCCTGATCTTGCGCCGAGGATGGTGGGGTCGTTGTACGGTGCGTCTGTCGCGGCTGGCGGGCAGATTCGCTACATGACCTCGATGATCGGCGCGCTGGCGCTGGTCGTCGGCGGGCTCGCGGTGGTTGCGGCGCAGCGCCCTCTCGACAATCGCCCGATCATCGCGGCGTTGCTCGTGCTGCAACTGAGTCGCGTGTTCTGTCGGGTGCGCGACCGGCGCAGACTGGCAGAGTCGTTCGGTGTGAGCGGTCGCGCCAACTCCGCGGCGATCGCCGTGCTGGCCGCGGAGTCGGTCGTGCTGTCGCTCGGGTTGCGATGACCCCGATCGCGACGCCGGCGCGAACGTCGAAGTGGCGTGTGCTCGCTTCGGTGGTGTTCGGCGTCTTCATGGTGACGCTCGACACCACGGCGGTGAACGTCGCGTTCCCGGTCATTCGCAGCGAGTTGGGCGCGAGCCTGCACGACGCGCAGTGGCTCGTGTCCGTGTATGTGCTCGCGCTGGGCATGAGCACACCTGTCGCCGGCTTTCTCGCGGACCGCTTCGGCCTCAAGCGGATGTACATCCTCGGGCTGGTGATCTTCGTGATCGGCTCACTGTGCGCCGGTCTTGCGCCGACGTTGCCGACGCTCGTCATCGCGCGTGCGCTCAAGGGGATGGGTGGCGGCATCGCCGTTCCCTGCGGCACCGCGCTGCTCTTTCGCGGCTTCTCGAAGAGTGAGCTCGGTCTCGCGCTCGGCGTGTTTGGACTCGCGTTGCTGTTCGCGCCGGCGCTCGGCCCCGTGCTTGGCGGATGGCTCGTCGATCATCATCTCTGGCGCTGGATCTTCTTCATCAATGTGCCGATCGGCGCACTCGGCATTCTCGTGGCGTCGCGTTTTCTCGTCGCGCAGCCGGGCGATGCGCTCGCCAGGTGGGACGGGTGGGGACTGGCGACTGCGATACCTGCGTTCGGCGCGTTGCTCTACGTCACGGCACTGCTCGGCCAGGAGAGCTGGGGCTCGCCGCGCCTGCTCGCATGGCTCGCGGTTGGCGTCGTGTCGCTCGTGGCTTTCGCATATGTCGAGCTTCGCGTCGCGCCGTCACCGCTGCTCGATCTACGACTCTTCAAGCGGCCCGTGTTCCTGATCGCCACGCTCGTCGGCTACGTGACCGTGATCGCGTTCTTCGGCGCCGAGTTTCTGCTGCCCGTGTATCTCCAGTCGCTGCGAGGTGAGCCCGCGTTCACGGTGGGGCTCGTGTTGCTGCCACTGGCACTCTGCGCCGGGTTGATCCTGCCACTGGCGGGAGTCGTGTACGACAGGATCGGCCCGCGTGCGTTGGTCGTCGGCGGATTTGCGCTGTTGTGTTACAACACATGGCAATTGGCGCATATCGGTCCGTCGACGTCCATTCGCTTTCTCGTGATGATCACGGCGATTCGCGGCTTCGCGCTCGGTCTCACGGTGCAGACGCCATTCACGGCCGCGTTGGCGGACGTCGAGCATGATGCGTTGCCGAGGGCGACGTCGCTGGTGTCGTCCACGCGATATCTGGTGCAGGCCTATGGTATCGCGGCGTTGGCGACGTTGCTCGGCACTCGGCTACTCGGCGGAGGGCAGGTGACGCTCGAGGGTTTTCATCGAGCGTACATGTTGACGTTCTGGCTGGCGATCGCGGGGA
>JBBQDT010000313.1:0-3129 GCA_038319955.1 Gemmatimonadales bacterium
ATGGCCGTACTGGCCCTTACCGCCCGACTGGCGAATGAACTTTCCTTCCACCTTCTCGACGCGCTTCTTGATCGTCTCGCGATAGGCCACCTGCGGGCGGCCGATATTCGCGTCGACCTTGAACTCGCGCATCATGCGGTCCACGATGATCTCGAGGTGCAGCTCACCCATCCCCGAGATGATCGTCTGCGACGTCTCGGGATCCGAGTGCACGCGGAAGGTCGGATCTTCTTCCGACAGCTTCATGAGGGCGATCGCGAGCTTGTCCTGGTCCGCCTTGGTCTTGGGCTCCACGGCCACGTCGATGACGGGGTTCGGGAACTTCATCGCCTCGAGGATGATCGGATGCTCGTCATCGCACATCGTGTCGCCGGTGCGCGTGTCCTTGAGCCCGATCGCGGCCGCGATGTCGCCGGCACGCACTTCCTCGATTTCCTCACGCTTGTTCGCGTGCATCTGGAGCAGGCGCCCCACACGCTCGCGCTTGTCCTTCGTGGCGTTGTAGACGTACGACCCTGACTTGAGTACGCCGCTGTACACCCGAAAGAACGTCAGCTTTCCGACGAACGGATCCGTCGCAATCTTGAACGCCAGCGCCGCGAACGGCGCCTCGTCGTTCACCTGGCGCTCCTCGAACGTCTCGTCGTGATGCGGCAGGTGCCCCTTGATCGCCGGCACTTCGATCGGCGACGGGAGATAGTCGATGACCGCGTCGAGCAGCGCCTGCACGCCCTTGTTCTTGAACGAGGCGCCGCACAGCACCGGCACGAACTCCATCGCGATGGTCGCCTTGCGGATCGCGCGACGAATCTCGTCGACGGTCAGCTCCGCGCCGTCGAGGTACTTCGCCATCAGCTCATCGTCGTGTTCGACAGCCGCTTCGACCGCCTCGTACCGCGCCGCTTCGCAGGCATCCTTGTACTCGTCGGGCACGTCGACCACGGCGAACGACTTGCCGAGCGTCGCGTCGTCGAAGATGTACTGCTTCCGCTCGATGACGTCGATATGCCCGGTGAACAGTTCTCCAGATCCAACAGGAAGCTGCAGCGCGAACGCGCGCTTGCTCAGGCGATCCTTGATCATCCGCATGCAGCGCTCGAAGTCGGCGCCGGTACGATCCATCTTGTTCGAGAAGATCATGCGCGGGACCTTGTAGCGGTCCGCCTGGCGCCACACCGTCTCCGTCTGCGGCTCCACGCCGGCCACGGAATCGAGCAGTGCCACCGCGCCATCGAGCACGCGCAGCGAACGCTCCACCTCGACCGTGAAGTCGACGTGGCCCGGCGTGTCGATGATGTTGATGCGGTACTCGGGACCAGAGCCTTCCTTGTCGGACTGGCCGTGACGCATCCAGAAGCACGTGGTGGCGGCTGACGTGATCGTGATGCCGCGCTCCTGCTCCTGCTCCATCCAGTCCATCGTCGCTGCGCCTTCGTGCACTTCGCCGATCTTGTGGCTCTTGCCCGTATAGTACAGAATGCGCTCAGTCGTCGTCGTCTTACCGGCGTCGATATGAGCCATGATGCCAATGTTGCGGTAATACTCGAGCGAAGTATCGCGTGCCATATCTACCCGTCAGGTGTCAGTCGAGGCGGCTGATATAGCGCCAGCGACAATTCAGTTCATCAAATACAAACGCGGGTGGACCAGGCGCCCTATTGGGCCGGTATCCATCCGCTCTCGCCAGGGTGTACTCGCCTCTGCTGCACGAGTGGGGACCCAAGGCGCGCCGAGCATGAAGCCTCGACGTCTAATTGTCTCGCGTTCGGGCCGGCACGAAGCCAAAGACCCGTAGCCCCATGAATTTATCGGGGATGCGCCTGATGTCAACCGGCGCGACGGACGAATTACATGCTGCCCACTCGGCACACCGGCGTCACTGGCGAGCGCGACAGGCCACTTATCCCATCGTCGCCGTCCGCTCCTCCTTCTGTGCACGGTACAGATACCCAGCACCCAGCAGAAACACGCCCACCGCCGCATACGCGCTCACTCGCAACAGCACCGATCCGATATCGGTTACCTGCACCATCCCCTTGAGCCCCGCATAAATGGCCAGAGCCAGTCCCGCCACCCGCAACCACCCGATCCCCAGACGTCGGCCAGCGATGATGGATCCGACTCCGCACGCCGCGTAATACGACACCAGCAGGAACGCTGCGAGATCCGCATTGAACGCCTGAGCCAGTTCCATCCTGCCCCAAAGAATCAGAAATCCGATCAACAGGCCCAGCCGTACCGGACGATCGCAGTATACGTTCGCCCCGCCCTCGCCCTTGCCGATCACCTCACCCGCCAACGCAATTCCGACCGCCGCGCACAGCGCTGACGCCGACGACCGCGTGGCGAACGGCACGTACGAATACGCCCCTCGGCTCGCCAACTGGTCCACCGCCGAAAGCGCGGCGATTGCCACCGAGATCGCCGCACCGGCAACGGCGTGCGGATACCGCTCATTCCGACCCAGCCAGGACACCACCACCGACAAGCCCGCAAGCCCCGCCACGAATCCCAATGGCGTCGGCCAGAGCCACGCCGTCACCGCCAGGATGCCCATCAGCGAGGCCGCCAGCAGGTGAGTCGCCCCGCGCCACGCTTCTCCCGAACGCCTCTCGACGCGCCATGCGCTCAGCGCAAAGATCGCCCACACCGCGAACATGGCACCGGTCACGGCGCGGCTCGCCATTGCTGCCGAGGCCACCCCGAGCGACACGAACGGGAGCGCGATTGCGCTCAGCGTCCACACCCGCGCCGGGGCGACCCGCGCGAACAGCGATGCGTACGTCACGACGGCGAGCGCCAGCGCCACACCCATCGTCACGGCCAGCGGCCGGCCGGCGATCGCATCCCACCCGAGCAGGACGCCAATGACCGTGACTGCGAGGTATCCGCGCGGTAGCTCGCTTCTCCACGACGGCTCGGCGAATAGCAGCGCCGCCGCGGCACACACACCGCCGAACATCGCGATGAGATAGGGGCCGTACCATGACGCGCTGATCGGCAACTGGCCCGCAGCGAGCGAATACACCAGGGCGCCGGCCGGCAGGATGGCAAAGGCACGCCGCCAACCCGGCTCCCGCGCCGTGCGCAATGCGCCGGCCAGCACCGTTCCACCATAGACGAGCAGGG
>JBBQDT010000314.1:0-3103 GCA_038319955.1 Gemmatimonadales bacterium
AGTGAAGACATCTACGTCGTCGCTGTTCCAACTGGCGAAGTGACCCGACTGACGAGTCACCCCGACTACGAGGTCTTTCCGACATGGACGCCCGATGGACGGTACGTGGTGTTCGACCGTCTCGACGACCGATGGCTGAACCACGACGTGCTCGCGGTGCCCGCGGACGGATCGGCAGCACCGCGCCTCGTCGTTCGCGAGCCGAACTTCTTCGACTATCGCGGCGGCACGGCGTTCGGATACGCCGAGGTGTCGAAGGATGGACGGCTCGTGCTCTTCCGCTCGCAGCGCAGCGGCTGGCTCAATTATTGGACGGTTCCGTTCGAGGGAGGCACCCCGCGCCCCGTGTTCGCCGAGAAGGCGGAGCAGAGCGAGGCGTCGTGGTCGCCCGACGGGAAGTCGGTCGCGTACATCTCGAACCACAACGGGACACACAGCCTGCAGCTGGCGAGTCTCTCTGGCGGTACACCGCGGGCACTCGTGTCGCCGGCAGAGGGCGTCGTCTCCAAGCTCTCGTGGTCGACCGATGGCACGCGCATCAGCTACAGCCTGGGAAGTACGACGGCGCCCGCGGATCTGTTCGTCGTGGACGTCGGGTCGGGGGTGTCCCGGCAGTTGACGACGTCGATGCCTGCTGGCCTGAAGAGCAGCCAGCTGGTGACGCCGAGAAAGATCACGTACCCGAGCGCCGATGGTTTCACGATCTCGGCGTATCTCTACGAGCCGCGCGGCTTGAAGCCAGGTGAGAAGGCACCTGGCATCGTGTGGGTGCACGGCGGTCCCACGGGACAGTACAGCGACACGTATCAGGCGCAGGTGCAGTTCTTCGCGCAACGTGGGTATGCGATCATCCTGCCCAACATTCGCGGGAGCTCCGGCTATGGACGAGCCTTCGAGGACGCCAACAATGATTGCTGGGGACGGTGCGACCTGAAGGATGTCGTCGCGGCAGCCGACTACCTGAAGAAGCTGAGCTTCGTGAACGCAGCCAAGCTGGGTATTCATGGCATCAGCTACGGTGGCTGCATGTCGATGTCCGCCATCGTGAATGCGCCTGGCGTGTTTCAGGCGGCGATTCCGGAGTCCGGTTACGGCGACTGGGTGAAGTTCCACGAATGGAACGACGAGCTCCAGCACACGAAGTTGTTGGCGTACGAGTTCGGACCGTTTCCCGATAGCATTGCGGTCTACAAGCGCAACTCGCCGATCTACAACGTCAAGCGAGTCACGACGCCGACGTTTCTCGTGCATGGCGAAGGGGCGAAGTCCGAATGGCGTCCGGGGCAGCAGCCGGTGCCAGCGTCGCTCGATTTTGCGCGGGCGCTCGACGCCGAATACAAGATCTTCCGGTACAAGGCATACCCAGGCGAGACCTACTACGTGACGTCGCGCGCGAACGTGCGCACGAAACTCGGCGACATGCTCGCGTTCTGGGATCAGTTCCTGAAGGATCGCGTCACCGATGCGCCGTCAGTGGGCACGATGGTAGGCGCCGCGGGTGGGAACCGGTGATGCGGCGTTCACGTCCGCGCGTGCCCGCGGGAGCCGTGTGTGCGATGGTCGCCGCGCTTTGCATGATGGTGGTGCCGGCATCGATGGAGGCGCAGAACCCCGGTCGCTTCGAGGTGCGCTTTCCGGCATCGCTCGAAGCGAAGCCGGTGACGGGTCGCATCTTCGTGTCACTGTATCCGCGCGATGATGCGGAGCCTCGTCTCGCCGCGTATCAGTCGGCGCGGACTCGCGTGGGGCGCATTCCGTTCTTCGCCGTGGACGTCGAGAACCTCGCGCCGGGCGCGTGGGCGTCCGTCGACCAGACGGCCATTGGCTACCCGTACTGGAACATCAAGGAGATTCCGCCCGGCGATTACTACGTGCAGGCGGTGTTCAACGTCTATACGAAGTTCGCGCGTGCAGACGGCAAGACGATCTGGGCGCATCAGGATCAGTGGGAAGGACAGCGGTGGGCCTTCGCGCCGGGCAACCTGGTGAGCACGCCGGTGAAGGTCCATGTCGATCCGTCGCGCGGGATCAAGGTGCAGCTCACCTTCGACCACAGGATTCCTCCCATCGACGTTGCGCCAGACACACGCTGGGTGAAGCGCATCAAGATCCAGAGCCCGATGCTCACCAAGTGGTGGGGCCATCCGCAATTCCTCGGCGCCACGATCCTGCTGCCCAAGGGCTATGACGAGAATCCGAACACGCGCTATCCGGTCGTGTTCGCGCAGGATCACTTCACGCTCGTCGCGCCGTTCAATTTCACGACGGAGGACACCGCCGCCACACCGCCACTCAATCTCGCGGTGCCCGGTACATGGACCGCCGCCGACATCGATCGCCCCACGGGCGGCGGAGGCAAGCGGGAGACGGGGTACGAGTTCTTCCAGCAATGGATCCGCGATGACATGCCGCGCATGATCGTCGTGAAATTCCAGCATCCCACGCCGTTCTTCGACGATTCGTACGCCGTGAACTCCGCGAACAACGGCCCGTACGGCGACGCCATTCTCCAGGAGTTGATCCCCGAGTTGGAGAAGCGCTTTCGCATGATCGCGAAGCCATATGGCCGCGTTCTCACCGGTGGCTCCACCGGTGGCTGGGAGTCGCTCGCGCTGCAGGTCTACCATCCGGAGTACTTCGGCGGCACCTGGACGATGTACCCCGACCCGGTGGACTTCCGTCGGTATCAGCTCGTCGACATCTATCGTGACACGAGTGCGTTCCTCGTGCCCAATGCCGCACCGGGCGCACCAGAGCGCATGATGCAGATGAGCTCCGAGGGACAGCCCGTCGCGACGATGCGTCAGATCTCGCAGATGGAGCTCGCTTCCGGAACGCGCGGACGCTCCGCAGCGCAGATCGATATCTGGAACGCGACCTACGGGCCCGTCGGTGCCGATGGATATCCGCGTCAGCTGTGGGATTTGCGCACGGGCATCATCGATCGCGACGTCGCGCACTACATGCGCGACAAGGGATTCGACCTGCGCCACTACCTCGAGACGAACTGGTCGAGCATCGGTCCACAGCTCGTGGGCAAGTTGCACCTGCTCACCGGCGACATGGACGATTTCTACCTCGGCCCCGCGGTCTACAAGCTCGA
>JBBQDT010000315.1:0-3093 GCA_038319955.1 Gemmatimonadales bacterium
AGACGCCGCTGTCGGCCTCGCAGCCGACGGTCGCGCCAACCTCGCCCTGCGCGCACTGCGGATCGCGTTTCGCGCGGAGCCGCGCCAGTTCCTGAGCAGACCGGGCTTTCGGTCGCTGCTCTCGACCATGCGCCGCATCCCGAACCGTCGCGCGCGGCCGTGAGCCCCATGTCTCGCGTCGCCTCGTATCCGCTCGCGGCCCTGCAGCCGGCGATGCTGGTGAACCACCTCCGCGCTCCGCGCTCCGGGGTGGACATCGTGCAGATGGTGAGCGAGCTGCACGAGCGCGTGGACGTCGGCGCTCTCCGCTCGGCGTGGGAGCAGGTGACCACCCGCCATGATGCGTTGCGCACGGCGTTTCGCTGGGACGGCATCGCCGAGCCGCAGCAGGATGTGTACGGATCCGTCCCTCCAGTGGTGGTCGAGCAGGATTGGAGGGACGCGGATGCGGCCACGGCGGCGCAGCGGCGTGCGGCATTCATGGCCGACGACCGCACGCTGGGGTTCGACCTCGCCACGCCGCCGCTCCAGCGGGTGACGCTCATCCGCCTCTCCGAGGCGGAGTGGGTGATGGTGTGGACATTCCATCACATCCTGATGGACGGCCGCAGCTTTCCCATCGTGCTGAGTGAGATGTTCGCGCTGTACGATGCGCGCGGCAGTGAGTCGCCGGCGCTTCCGGCGCGGCGGCCGTTCCGCGATTTCGTCGCGTGGTATGGCGCGAAGGATTTCTCGGGAGCGGAGCAATTCTGGCGCGACCGGCTCCGTGGGCTGCCTGGCGCGACGCCCTTGCCCGCCGGCTTTGGCGACGAGGCGCAGGGGCGCGGATGGCACACGCGGATGTTGGCCGCAGCGCCGACGGCCCGCCTGGAAACGCTGGCGCGCGCCAATGGCCTGACGATGAACAACATCGTGCAGGGCGCGTGGGCGCTGTTGCTCGCGAAGCATTCAGGCGAAGACGACGTCGTGTTCGGCGCGACGCGTGCCTGCCGCAAGGGGACGATCGAGGGTGCCGACGACATCGTCGGGATGCTGATCAACACGTTGCCGGTGCGCGTGACCGTGAAGCCGGACATGCCGCTCGTGTCGTGGCTCGGGGAACTGCGCGAGACGTGGCGATCGCTGTTCGACGTGGAGCACACGCCGCTCCGACTGGTGCAGCGCTGGAGCGAGATGAGTGCGAACGCGCCGATGCTGGAGACGTCGATCGTGTTCGAGAACGCGACGCTGGATGCGACACTCAAGGCACTCGGCGGCCCGATGGCGACGCGCGGCTTCGAGCTGTTCGGAGGGACGAACTTTCCGCTGACGGCGCTGGTGTGGGGCGGCACGGAGATGACGCTCCAGATCGACAACGAGCGGTCGTTGGTGGACGATGCGACGGCGCTGCGGTTGCTCGATCATCTCGCGGCCATCCTGGAGTCGATGGCGGAAGAGCATGTCCCTCACTTCGTTCGGGACGACAACCCTGCTCTCGTTCGCGACGTCTCCATGTTACCGGCGCGCGAGCGTGAGCTCGTGGTGCGCGAATGGAACGACTCGGCGGTGTCGTATCCTGCCGACGCGACGCTGGTATCGCTGATGGCGGAGCAGGTCGCGCGGACGCCCAACGCGACGGCGGTGTCGGACGAGGCTCGCTCGCTCACGTATGCGCAGCTCGACGCCTGCGCGAATGCGCTGGCGCACACGCTGCGTGCGCGCGGCGTGACGCGAGGCGCGCTCGTGGGCGTGTGTGCAAAGCGGTCGGTGGAGATGGTCGTCGCACTCGTGGCCGTGGTGAAGGCGGGAGGCGCGTACGTGCCCCTGGATCCCGACTATCCCGCTGACCGCCTTGCGTTCATGCTCGAGGACGCGGACGCGAAGGTGGTGCTTGCGCAGCGGAGTGTGGCCGCGGTGCTGCCGCCGCACGGAGCGGAGATCGTATGGCTCGACGACGTGACGCAGGCGGCTGGTGACGTTGCGCCATTGGACGGACCTGCGCCCGACGATCCGGCGTACATGATCTTCACGTCGGGATCAACCGGCCGGCCGAAAGGTGCGATGAATGCGCACCGCGGCATCGTGAATCGCCTGCTCTGGATGCAGGGGGAATACACGCTCGGCCCGTCGGACGTGGTGCTCCAGAAGACACCGTACAGCTTCGACGTCTCGGTGTGGGAATTCTTCTGGCCGTTGCTCACGGGAGCGACGCTGGTGATGGCGCGTCCGGGCGGGCACCGCGACACGACCTACCTGGTGGACGTGATGACGTCGCGCGGCGTGACTGTCTGTCACTTCGTGCCGTCGATGCTGCGCGCGTTTCTCGCGGACGGCGACGCCGCGCGCTGCACCACGCTGCGCGATGTCATGGCGAGCGGCGAGGCGCTGCCGCCGGATCTCGTCGCGGCATTCTACGGCACGCTGCCGGCGGCTCGGTTGCACAATCTCTACGGGCCCACTGAGTGCGCGGTGGACGTTTCGTATTGGGCGTGCCCGGTGACGCCGGTGCCGCCGATAGTCGTGCCCATTGGGCGGCCGGTGGCGAACACGCAGCTCTACGTGCTCGACGCGCGTGGTGAGCCCTGCCCGATCGGCGTGCCGGGTGAGCTCCATCTCGCCGGCGCGCAGGTGGGCATGGGGTACTACAACCGGCCCGAGTTGACCGCTGAGAAGTTCGTTCCGGATCCGTTCGCGGAAGAGCAGGTCCCTCGCTTCGCTCGGGACGACAAAGGTGCGCGCATGTATCGCACCGGTGACAAGGCGCGCTGGCGGCCGGACGGCGCAGTGGAGTATCTCGGCCGCCTCGATTTCCAGGTGAAGATCCGCGGCTACCGCATCGAGCTCGGCGAAATCGAAGTGGCGCTCGCGTCGCACGCGCAGGTTCGAGAAGCGGCGGTGATCGCGCGCGCGGACACCACGGGAGAGAACCGGCTCGTCGCGTACGTCGTTGCCGATGGCGATGCGCTGACGCTCGGCGCACTGCGCGAGCACCTGATGCGCACGCTGCCGGAGTTCATGGTGCCCGCCGTCTTCATGTGGATGCCAGCGCTGCCACTGACGAGCAGCGGCAAGGTGGATCGTCGCGCACTGCCGGAAGCGGAGCTCGACCGCGAG
>JBBQDT010000316.1:0-3088 GCA_038319955.1 Gemmatimonadales bacterium
GTGGAGTACTTCCAGCCCGACGACTCCATCGGCTTCACGAAGTGGCTGCTGAATCCGGACGGCAAGGTGATGACGCATACCGACCGGTTCTTCATGCCGAACGTGACGCGCGTGGACTACATGTGGGGCGAGCGTCGCGGCTTCGTCATCACGTCGCAGATCACGCCGATCGATGCGTCTCACGCGATGGTGTACACGGCGATCGCCTTTCGCTTCGGCGGATTCAATCCGCTCGCCCGCCTGCTGCTTCCGGCGTACACGCGAGTGGTGATCAATCAGGACGTCGCCATCATGGTGAACCAGACGGCGAACCTGAAGCGATACGGCGGCCGCCGGTTCAACAGCACCGAGGCGGACGTGATTCATCGCAGCATCGAGTCGCTGCGCGAACACGCTTCTTCCGACGGCGCAGGGGAAGCACCGGTGCCGTTCTCGTCGCGCATTTCCTTCTGGATGTGACGATGGCTCGCACTGCGTCGACTCCCATAGCCTCACTCGTCGTCCGTCAGGCGCGTCCCGACGACGACGACGGACGTCGCGCGCTGCTGGGCGGTGTGGCAATGGACACCGAGCTCTCGCTGTCGGTGGTCCGTACACCGACGGTGGACGCGATGTACGCGCTACATGCCACCGCATGGGAGAGCTGGGTTGTTGCGGGCGGCAACGGCGCCATCGAGGGGATGGGTTCGGTGCTGGTGCGCGACGGATACGTCGACGGCGCTGTCCGCCCCATCGGCTATCTCGGCGACCTCCGCTTCTCGACGCGCGCGGAGGGTCGCCATCTGCTCGATCGCGCGTATGGGCCGATCCTGGCTGGTGTGCGTGATCGCTACGGCTGCGAGTTCTTCCTGACGGCGATCATCGCGTCCAATGCACGTGCGCGACGTGCGCTCACTGTGCAGACGGAGCGTGCGGCACGTCACGGGCGACCGAAGTACACCTTGCTGCGCGAGTTCGATATCCGATCGCTCCACCTTGTCGTGCCGAATGCCTACCATGTCGTCCCGAGCGTAGCGAGGGACCTGCTCTTCCGCCGTTCCCGTGTCATGGTGCGAAGAGCAATAGTTGCTGACATCCCCGCTGTAGCGGTGCTGCTCGACGACGACGCACGTCGTCGCCCATTTGGCTATCCGATGCCCGAGGCCGAGCTGCGACGCCGCCTGGCAACATGGCCCGGCCTCACGATCGGCTCGTTTCATGTGGCCGAGCGTGGCGGAGTGATGGTCGGGTGTGTTGCGCCGTGGGATGCGGCGCCGGTGAAACAGACCGTCGTTGCCGGATACACTGGCGCGATGGGGCGGGTGCGCCGAGCGCACGACATTGCGGCGAGGGTGCTGCGGCGTCCGCAGCTTCCGAAGCCGGGTGAGCCGTTCTGCTATCAGTATCTCACGCACGTCGCCGTTCCGTCAAACGATCCCGGTGTGCTGCGCGCGTTGATCGCATCAGCGTATGCGTCGGCGCGTCGCGCTGGCTTTCACTTCCTGAGCGCTTGCGCACCGGTGGGTGATCCACTCGATGTCGCGTATCGCGGCTTTCCGGCGACCAACCTGCGCGCGCACCTGTACGTGGTCACACTGCCGGGGACGACCATTCCCGACGCGCTGCTCTCGGCGCCGATGCCAGGCTTCGAGATGGCGCTCGTCTGATGAAGGGCATCCGTTCGGCGCCACCGACGGGGCGGTTCACGCCACCGATGCCGCGGCGCGGCGTGCGACCGCCCCCGGCCAAGCGTCCGCTGTTCGTCGGCATACCGACATGGCGTGATCCGCGAGTTCCATTCGCCTTAATCCTCACGACGTACCTTGTGCTCGGCGTGACGTGGCTCGGCTTCAACCGTTCGCCCGGACAGATCGCCGCCATCGTCGCCATCGGCTGCGGGCTCGACGTCGGTCTGCACTGGCTGCTGCGCAAGCGTGAGCTGATCGTGCCGCTGAGCGCATACATCTCGTCGCTCTCGATCGCGATCCTGCTGAACTTCGCACACGACTACGCCGTGCTCGCCCTGCCCGTCTTTCTGGCGATCGGCTCGAAGTACCTCTTCACGATCGACGACAGGCATCACTTCAATCCGTCGCTGTTCGGTATTGCGGTGACCCTGCTCTTCTGGGGCGACCTCATCACCTCGGCGCCCGCGTATCAATGGGGCGGCTCGCTCGCGATCTCGGCGTTCATCGTCACGCTCGCCCTTGCCGGATTCGTGTTCCGGATTGGGCGTGGGTGGCTGATCGGGTCGTTTCTGATCACCTACGCGTTACAGACGGCGCTGCGCGCCTGGATCATGCGCGCGCATCTGCCGCCGGAGATGCTGTTCCTCGGCACGTTGACGGCACCGTCGTTCTTCCTGTTCACGTTCTTCATGCTCACCGATCCGCGGACGTCGCCGTCGACGCGCGGCGCGCAGATCGGGCTTGGCATCGCGATCGCGCTCGTGGATCTCGTGCTGCACCGCTTCGCGTCCGTGTTCACGTTCTTCTACGCCGCGTTCATCGTGGCGGCGGTGCGCTTCGTGTGGTTGCACGGGAGGGCCACTTTGCGGGATGGCGTGAGCGCTCGCCTTCGGCATGGACTGCTCGCGGCGAGCACACTGCGTGCAGCCGCATTGCTCGGCGGGTTGGCGATCGTGGGTGGATGGACGTATGCGAACGTGCTTCGACCGCACGTCCTGGTGGGCGATCCGGGATTTCGTCTCGCCGAGGTTCCTGTCGGGACCAGCGGGCTTCAGGTGACGATCGATCCGAAGTCGCTCGACCTGGTGGACCCGCGGGTTCGCCACATCGCGAAGTGGCTGCTCTCGGTTGGCTCGAGTGTAACGGTGGCCGACGTGGATGGCGATGGCCGCGAGGACATCCTGCTGACGACGCCACTCGCCATCGCCTCCGATCGCGTGGTGCTGTGGCTCAACCGTGGCGGCCTGCGCTTCGAGCGAGTCGTCGTCCCGGCGTTCGCACAGTTCGCCGGCGATCCGGTGACACATGGTCTCGCGTCGGGAGCGCTGTTTGTCGATTACGATGGCGACGGCGACCAGGACCTGCTCGTGGTGGTGAGCTTCGGGAGTCCGCGCCTGTTCCGCAACATGCGCGTCGAGTCG
>JBBQDT010000317.1:0-3036 GCA_038319955.1 Gemmatimonadales bacterium
CGACGACCCGACGCGTCACTTCGACGACCTGCTCTTTCGTCTGGACGACTGGACGGCATGGGTCGCCGAACGTGTCGCCGAGGGCCGCTCACCGCACGCGATGGCCGCGGCGCTCCAGTTGCGCACGGACACGGAGGTCGCTGCGGAGATCACCAGCCCAGCGATGGCGGCGGCGTACGAGTTGGCGACTCCCGCTCGCATGACGGTGGATGGGCTGGCGCGCTACGTCAGATCGCGCGCCAGTTGAGTCCCGAAGCGTGTCTGGCTGCCGCTGCTCGTCACGCGGACTCGAGATCGACGTCCTTCGTCTCCTTCACGAATAGCGTGCCGATGATCAACGTGATCACCGCGATGGTCACTGGGTACCACAGCCCCGAGTAGATGTTGCCTGTGGACGCTACGATCGCGAAGGCGGTCGTCGGCAGGAATCCGCCGAACCACCCGTTGCCGATGTGATATGGCAACGACATCGACGTATAGCGAATGCGCGTCGGGAACATCTCCACGAGCATCGCCGCAATCGGGCCATACACCATCGTCACGTAGATGACGAGGATCGTCAGCAGCACCAGCAACATCGTGATGTTGATCTGGGCCGCATCGGCCTTCTTCGGATACTTCGCCCCGTCGAGCGCCGCCCCGAGTTCTGCGTCGACGCGCTTCGAGTAGTCGCCCGCCGACTCGCCCGCGTTTGACACGGTCTGGATGTGCGCCTGGCCGACAGTCACGCCTCCAAAGCCGGAACCGCCATTGCCCTTGTTTGCGTAGGGAACGCCGCGCTTCACCAGCGTGGCCTTCGCCACATCGCACGGCGACGTGAACTTCGACTTCCCGATCGGATCCCACTGCACCGAGCAATTTTCGGGATCGGCCACGACGAGCACCGGCGCGGCGGTGGTCGCCGCCTCGAGTGCCGGATTCGCGTAGTGCGTGATCGCCTTGAAGATCGGGAAGTACGTCAGTGCCGCGAGCAGCAGCCCCCCCATGATGATTGGCTTCCGCCCAATCCGATCCGACAGTGATCCGAACACCAGGAAGAACGGTGTCCCGAGCAGCAGCGATCCCGCGATGAGCAGGTTCGCCGTCTGCGTGTCGACCTTGAGCGTCTGCGTCAGGAAGAACAGCGTGTAGAACTGGCCGGTGTACCACACCACCGCCTGCCCCGCCGTCAGGCCGAACAGCGCGAGCAACACGAGCTTGAGGTTGCCCCATCGAGCGAACGACTCCGTTAGCGGCGCCTTCGACGTCGTTCCCTCGCGCTTCATCTGCTGGAACAGCGGCGACTCGTTCAGCTTCAGCCGAATCCACACCGACACGCCGAGCAGCAGCAGCGACACGAGGAACGGAATCCGCCAACCCCACGCCTCGAACGCCTCGTTTCCGAGCAGCGTACGACAGCCGAGAATCACGAGGAGCGAAAGAAAGAGGCCGAGGGTCGCCGTCGTCTGGATCCACGACGTGTATGCGCCTCGCCTGCCCATCGGCGCATGCTCCGCCACGTACGTCGCGGCGCCGCCGTATTCGCCTCCGAGTGCGAGCCCCTGCAGCAGGCGCATCGCGATCAGCAGCACCGGTGCCAGGACGCCGATCTTCGCATAGCTGGGCAGCAGGCCGACGATGCTCGTCGACATACCCATGATCAGGATGGTGATGAGGAACGTGTACTTCCGCCCGACGAGATCGCCGAGTCGCCCGAACACCAGCGCGCCGAAGGGACGCACGGCAAACCCGGCGGCGAACGCCAGCAGCGCGAAGATGAACGCCGTCGTGGGATTGCTGACCCCGGAGAAGAACTGCTTGCTGATGATTGCCGCGAGCGAACCGTAGAGGTAGAAGTCGTACCACTCGAACACGGTGCCCAGCGACGACGCGAAGATCACACGTCGCACCTCTCCCGCCGACAGTACGATGACGGGGCTCTGCGATCGCTCCATTGGCTCTCCAGGGTGTGTACGAAGTCGCTTAGCCTATCCGGCGGCAGCACCGCGTCAAGAGTTGCGACTTTGCGCGCCGGGTTGATTCCCGCTCGACCACACGGCAGAATCCACTGCTCAACGCCTTCCCCGAGCCGCACATATGTCCGACATCGACGTCCTCCTGCAGGAGCACCGGAAGTTCGAGCCGGACCCGGCCTTCCGTGCGGCCGCCAACGTCTCGTCTCCCGAGATCTACGTGCGCGCTGCCGCCGACCCCGAGGGCTACTGGGCCGAGCAGGCATCAACGCTCGAGTGGATCGCGCCGTGGACGCAGGTGCTCGACTGGAAGCCACCCCACGCGCAGTGGTTCGTCGGCGGCAAGCTGAACGCGTCCGTCAATTGCGTGGATCGCCATATCCGCACCCCGCGGCGCAACAAGGCCGCCCTGATCTTCGAGGGCGAGCCAGGCGACAAGCGCACGCTGACCTATTGGGACCTCTACGTCGCCGTCAACCAGTTCGCGAGCGTCCTCCGCTCGCTCGGCGTCGCGAAGGGCGATCGCGTGGCGATCTACCTGCCGATGATTCCAGAGGTCGTCATCGCCATGCTCGCCTGCGCGCGCATCGGTGCCATCCACTCGGTGGTGTTCGGCGGCTTCTCCCCGGAATCACTGCGCGATCGTATCAACGACTCGCTGTGCAAGGTGCTCATCACCGCGGACGGCGGCTATCGTCGCGGCTCGGTGGTGCCCCTCAAGCGCAATGCCGACAAGGCGCTCGAGGACACGCCGTCCATCGAGCATGTCGTGGTCGTGCAACGGCGCGCCGGCGCGGTGAGCGGCGAAGCCGGCGCGGAGATGACCGACGGACGAGACAAGTGGTGGCATCGTCTCATGCGCAACGCGCCCATGTGGTGCGAGCCCGAGGTGATGGACGCCGAGGATCCGCTGTTCATCCTCTACACCTCCGGCACCACCGGCAAGCCGAAGGGCATCGTGCACACCACCGGCGGCTACATGGTGGGCGCCATGTCGTCCACCAACATGGTGTTCGACCTCCAGGAGAGCGACGTCTACTGGTGCACCGCCGACGTCGGCTGGGTGACGGGACACACCTACCTC
>JBBQDT010000318.1:0-2931 GCA_038319955.1 Gemmatimonadales bacterium
TCAGCAACGGCTGCTCGAGCGCATCGTCGCTGTCGGCAAGCCCACCGTGCTCGTGCTGCTCAATGGGAGTGCTCTCGCCGTGAACTGGGCACAGGATCACGTGCCGGCCATCGTCGAGGGCTGGTATCCCGGCCAGGCTGGGGGTACTGCGCTCGCCGACGTGCTGTTCGGCGACTACAACCCGGCCGGCCGGCTGCCGGTGACTTTCTATCGCGACACGACAGACCTGCCGCCCTTCGAGAATTACGACATGAAGGGACGCACCTATCGCTTCTTCGAGGGAACGCCGCTCTACCCCTTCGGTCATGGCTTGAGCTACACCACATTCGCCTACAGAACGCTCCGTACGAGCTCGGCGACGCTGCCCGCGAAGGGCACGGTCACGGTGATGGTCGACGTGACGAACACCGGCACACGCGCCGGTGATGAAGTGGCCCAGCTCTACGTCCGCCACATGGCATCGAGGGTTGCTCGGCCAAAGCGAGACCTCCGCGGCTTCAAGCGGATATTGCTCAAGCCCGGCGAGACACGCACCGTGTCGTTCCCGCTGACGGCGCAGTCGCTCGCATACTGGGACGAGTCAACGCACGCCTGGATCGTGGAGGATGCCCCAGTGTCGCTGGAAGTCGGGGCATCCTCGGCCGACATCCGCGTGCGTCGGACGATCAGGGTTGTGGCGGCGAAGCGATAAGAGCAGTTGCGCCGCCGAGAAATTCACGCGCCCGCTCGACCACGAGATCCCTGACCGTCGACAGTTCGCCGACGATCAGCGCGCCCGATGCCTTCGCGTGACCGCCCCCGCCGAACTCGCGGGCGAACGCATTGACGTCCGTATCACCGATGCTGCGGAACGACACCTTGACCTTGCCATGCCCGAGGTCGCGGAAGAACAGCGCCATGCGCGTTCCCGCGATCGAGCGCGCATGCTCGACGATGCCGTCGAGATCTTCCGCCTTCACGGCGTACTTGTCGAGCGCGTCTGCCTGCATCGTGAGCCAGGTGAGTCCATGGGCCTCGTCCACCTGGAGTGTCGCCAGCACGTCGGCCATGAGACGGACCCGCCCCGCTGGCGCCGACGCGTAGATCCGCGTGTACATCTCCTCGGGATCGACGCCGTACGCCAACAGCTGTGCGGCAACGGCAAGGCAGCGCGGCGACGTGTTGCTGAAACGAAAGCCGCCGGTGTCCGTGAGCATGCCTGTGTACAGCGAACGGGCAATGGACGGCGTAATCTCCCACTCCAGCACCTGTGCGATGTCGTAGACCAGCTCCGCGGTCGCGCACGCCGAGGTGTCGCTCACTCCGCGCGGCCCCGCCGGGTCGTCCGACGCCACGTGATGGTCGATGACCAGCTTGGGCACCGTGAGCGCGCGCACGGATTCCGTGAGGTTGCCGAGCCGCTTCACGTCGCTGATGTCCAGCACGATGAGGAGGTCGATGTCCCTGAGCCCCTTTGAGCCCTTCGACGTCAGGTTCGCGAACTCGTCGCCCAGCAGGAAGTCGAACATCTCCGGCCACGGCGTAGGATTCACGACACGTACCTCAAGGCCGTGCGCCACGAGCAGGCGCGCCAGCGCGCTCTCGGACCCGCAGCCGTCACCGTCCGCATTGAGGTGCGTACTCAACGCCACGCGCCGCCCTGCCACCAGCTCCGGGACGAAGTCGAGAATGGCCGCGCGGCGCGCGTCGGGAACAGTCAGCAGGTCGATGGTCATGTCGATGACAAAAAAGGAAGCGGCGCCCCGAGGGACGCCGCTTGCAATCTAGTACGGTGGTGCTGCGGGAGAACGGTTAGCCCACGTGGTGATCGGTGCTGCCGCGCCCGATGTGCGAGTGGTTCTTGCTGTAGGCGAAGTAGATCACGAAGCCGATCGCCAGCCAGATCACGAGGCGGATCCACGTGTCCTTCGGCAGGCCCGCCATCAGGCCGAGGCAGCTCAGGATGCCAAGGATCGGCACGAGTGGTACGAGCGGCGTCTTGAACGCGCGCGGAATCTCCGGCGAGCGCACCCGAAGAATCCAGACGCCGGCGCAGACGATCACGAAGGCGAGCAGCGTGCCGATGCTGACGAGCTGCCCGAGCAGTCCGAGCGGGAGCAGGCCGGCGACGATCATCGCGACGGTACCGGTGAGGATTGTCGTGACGTACGGCGTCTTGAACTTCGGATGCACCTTGCCGAAGACCGGCGGCAGGAGGCCGTCGTTGGCCATGGAGAAGAACACACGCGGCTGGCCCATGAGCATCACAAGCACGACCGACGCAAGTCCGGCAAGCGAACCGATCTCGACGGCGTAGCGCAACCAGGCCAGCGACGAACCCGCCGCGGCGACCGCGACGAGGATCGGCGCAGGGTCGTTCAGCTTGCTGTAGTGCACCATGCCCGTCATGACGAGCGCCATGAGGATGTAGAGCACCGTGCACACGCCGAGCGATCCGAGGATGCCGATCGGCATGTCGCGCTGCGGATTGCGCGCTTCCTGCGCCGCCGTACTCACCGCGTCGAAACCGATGTAGGCGAAGAAGATGACGCCCGCACCACGCAGCACGCCGCTCCATCCGAATTCGCCGAAGTGGCCGGTGTTGGCCGGAATGAACGGATGCCAGTTGGCCGTGTTGACGTACATGAAGCCAACGCCGATCACGAGGAAGATGACCGCGAGCTTGATGAACACGATGATGTTGTTGAACCGCGCCGACTCCTTGATGCCGATGACGAGAATCACCGTCATCAGGGCGACGAGCACCATCGCCGGAATGTTCAGCACTGCGCCCGTCGAGGCGAAGTTGTTCAGCGCATCCACGGAAATCGGCGCCTCCGTCCACTGCCTCGGGATGACCACGCCGAATTCCGCGAGGAACGGGACGAAGTTGCCGCTCCAGCCCACCGCGACCGTTGCGGCGCCGAAGAGGTATTCGAGCATCAGGTCCCA
>JBBQDT010000319.1:0-2895 GCA_038319955.1 Gemmatimonadales bacterium
GAAGCGTCTCACATCCAGATTGACCGCACCCACCAGCTCAAGGGCGAGGCGCTGGATCAGCTCCGCCTGTTCGTCGCCGAGCAAGGTGATAGCGCCAAAGGTCTTGCCGTCATACTCCGGACGTGCAATGGCAGCCTTCAAAATGGCAGCGATGGCACGCGCCTCTCCCAAGTTCGATTTCCCGTCGCGCTCTGCGCCGAAGGCCAACGGCATGAACTCCACGACGTGCGGCTGGGAGACGCGCGTCGGATCACGAAGCGGCAGGATCTCGCCATCGTACGAGAGGTGATTCGAGAAGTCGATAATATCCGGCACGCAGCGAAAGTGCTCGCGCAGCGCAATCGTAGAGCCAAACGACTGTCTCGCGAGATCGTAGATGGACGTTCGTCCGTCGTAGAGAGTCGCGTTGGGAACGTCGTCGAGGTGCTGACTGATGAGCGCAGAGATCTCGTCGATGCGCTGACCTACCGCGAGTGGACTCACCTGCTCATGGTCACCGACCACGCAGATTCGTTCGCCCAGAAACCACGCGAGAAGACCAAGTACATCGGATTGACTCGCCTCGTCGATGATAACGACGTCGAAGCGGCCCTGGGCGAGATCAATGCTATCGGCAACGCGATTGAGCGGCATGATCCAGACAGGCACGGCATCACGCGCCTTAGCGAGAAGGCGCCGCGCCTCGGCCTGCAGCGCCGGCACGCGCTGGCCGGTTCCCCTGCCGATGCGCCGCTGGATGTCTGCCCAGCCCTGTAACGCCTGCCTCGCTTCAAGATTGATTCTTCGCGCCTGCCCGAGCCATGCTCTGCGGTCGATCAACTGCGCCGTCACGTTACCAATCGTGCTCTGAAGCGAATGCACCTTGGTCATCAGGGTCTGCTCGTCCCACGCCGCACGCCGCTCTACCTCTTGGGCGTACTGTCGCCAGCGCCACGCCTTCGATGCGTCGTTTGGGAGCAGGGCGGCATCGTGCGGGGATTCGCGACGACGGATCGCGGCCGCCCACTCGGGTGCAGCAGCGGCGAGTCGCTGCAGCAAGGCGGAGCGTCTCGCATAAAGTGACCCCAAGCCGAGCAGCCGCCGATACTCGACGTTCGCGGACGCATATGCGGTCACATCGTTCGACTTGACGGCCGCAAACAGTTCGCGCGAGACGGCACCACGAAATGGCGCCAAGTACGTTACAAGTGCCGCGAGTTCACGTCGCGCGCGTGCGTGTTCAGCGTGCGCGAGACGAATCTGCACGTGGACCGGTAGCGTCTCGCTGACGAGGAGCAGGTCCCGCGCGTACGGTGCATTGGGCGCCGTGACCGCGACGTGATGCTGCCGGAATGCCTTCCAGTCAAAACCGGCGAAGTTGAGACGGTCCTGCAGGAGATGCCAATTGACCTTCCACCAAGCGAGCAAATGCGGGAACTGATTCGTATACTCTCGTAGCACCGGCTCCACCGGCTCCGGCATCGATTCGACGGATGGCAGGCCGATGGCGAGCGCTTGGCGCGACCAACGTTGCTGCAGTCGTTCGCGACTCTCCAGCAGCGACGCCCATTCGCCAAGTGCTGCGAATTCCTCCGCGCGCGCGGGCCGCTTTCCGTTCACGCTCATGCCGTCGAGATGCGCCTTCCACTCGGACTTGAAGAGCAGCGTGACGGCACCGAGTCCCCGTCCCTGTTCAACGTGTTGCCGAAGGTCTTCCGCGACCTGCGCCGCCCGAGCCGCAGGCAACGACGGCGCAATTCGGCAATCGTGTGTCATGAAGACGGATCGGGTTCGCTCCCAGCGAGCATGTGCATCGTCTACCATCGCCGCGAGCTCCATCCACAGCGCGGACGCCGCGTCGCCTTCATGTCCCGCCGAGATCAACGCCAGTTGCCACGGAGCATCCGCCGCGACGGTGTGTGATACGGTGGCGGTTACTGTCATGAGCGCGGTGAGCACGTTGATTTCGCGTTCTTCGGCAGGACGCGTCCACCATCGATGCTCCGACGGGGGAGGCACGTCCAACCCAACGCGCGTCAGTGTCGCAAACACTTCTTCGCTCGGTAGCTTCGCTGGATCAGGAAGGTCGCCATCCAGCTCGGCCTCCATGGTGAACGGAAGCGAGGCGTTGCTCTCATAAAGCTCGCCCAACTCAGCGTCGCTGAGTGGAAGCGGAGCCAAGGCATCAACTTTTCCCGGAATCCAACTCGCGTCGGCGGAATGTTCTGCCACCCACGCGGCTGCCTCGGACGGTGGCAGCGAGTCGCCGTGGACCACCATGCGCGCGAACTCGCCTTGTCGAATGTCCTGCAAATCGTTCGTATGCTGGCGCAGCTCGTTCAGGAGCCGTGAACGGTTCTCCGAAAACTTCACTGTTTCACGTTCGAGCTGATCTTCTGTGTTTTCGGTGAAGCGGCTCAAGATCGCGCGCACCGCCCCCTCCATCTGGCGTCGACTGTCAAGATCGCTCTCGAGCACTGAGACGCACAGCGGCCGAATCGACTCCTCGACGTGCCCGCGAAGCACCCGCAACGCCTTTGTCGTATGGCTGGTCACGAGGACGCGTAGCCCTTTCGCAACCA
Source organism: Gemmatimonadales bacterium (assembly GCA_038319955.1). Classification (GTDB taxonomy): domain Bacteria; phylum Gemmatimonadota; class Gemmatimonadetes; order Gemmatimonadales; family Gemmatimonadaceae; genus AG11. The sequence goes on from JBBQDT010000319.1 coordinate 2,562, forward strand.
GATGCCCGATCAGGTTTGCGATGGTGTGGCTCTTGCCCGTGCCCGGAGGTCCTTGCACGAGTACGGCGCGATGCTGATCAAGCGCTCGCGCGATCTGCACCTGCTGCGCATTCGCCACCTTGCTGAGCAGGACATCGGATGGCTCGCCCCAAGGCGACCCATCCAAGTCGTGAGTTTGTACCTCTGGCGTTCGGTCGACGCCGGTGAGCAGCGAGATCGAGACGGGTACTTTCGTGGTGCCTTCGTCAAGAGCGTCGAGGACTCCTTGGAACGCGGCGGGAAACCCAGATTGCCGCTTCCGCAGGAAGAGCACCGCATCCCGTGAGATATGCGG
>JBBQDT010000320.1:0-2878 GCA_038319955.1 Gemmatimonadales bacterium
TTGCACTCCCCGATCGCAACAGGTTGCCCACGAGCTGCAAAAAGTCATCGATGTGGTCGGCTTCGCGGAACTGGCCCGGGACAAGCGCCTCTAACGAGAGTGTGTTCCGCTGAAACTGCGCGAGCGAGTCCGAGATCGGCCGCTTCACCGTCGACCTCATCGCTGGCGCGGAACCGCTCGAACTGCCGTCTGCGGTGTGCTCGACATGAGATCCCAGAAGCGGAACGTGCTTCTCATTATCCAGGATCCTTCGCGGCTGCTTTCGGGGATCGCCGGATCGTCACGTCAATCGATCCCGCATTAGGCTTTCCTCCATGCGCCATGTCACGGGGCCGCACCGGCCCGATAGAAGGACAATTTGATCGCTGCTCGTCCATCACTGTCTGCCCTGGCCCTGGGCGCCTTCGACGCTTTACCGGCCAGCATCGCCATACTGGGTCGCGACGGCGTGATCTTTGCGGTGAATCGCGCCTGGAGGGAGTTCGGCCGCGCCAATGGCGCCGACGCGACCGGCACCGACGTCGGCGTGAACTACCTTGAAGTCGCGCGCCGTGCCGCGACCGCGGGCGTCGGCGGCTCGGCCGAGTTCGCGGCGGCCCTCGAGCGCGCACTGGCGGGCGACCTGCGCCCCTTCGATCTCGAATATCCCTGTCACAGCCCCACTGAGCAGCGCTGGTTCGTGGCCCGGCTGCGGCCGTACGTCGTCGACGGCGAACCCTGCTCGCTCGTAATCCACGATTCCGCCACGCTGCTGGCACTGTCGCGCGAGGAGATCGACAAGTTGTTGCTGGTGGCGAGGCGTACGGCCAACGGCGTGCTGATCACCGATGCCGAAGAACGGGTCGAGTGGATCAACGACGCGGTCACCGACATGACCGGCTACCCGTTCGGGGAGATCCAGGGCCGCAAGCTCCTCGAGTTCCTGCAGGGACCGGACGCCGACCGACCGGCGATGGATGCCATACGCGAGGCCATCAAGGCGCGGCGCGGCACCACCGCAACGCTGCTGCACTACCGGCGCGACGGCCAACCGATCTGGGTGGAAATACGCCTGGACCCGGTATTCGACCAGGACGGCGTGTTGAGGCATTTCGTCGCGGTGCAGATCGACGTCAGTGAGCGCCGCCGGTTCGAGAAGCGGGCCGAGCGCGCCGCACAGGCCGAACGCGAGCGCATGGCCCTCGACCTGCATGATGGCCTCGGGCAGGAGCTGACCGGCGCGTCAATGATGCTTAGCGCCGCCGCGTCCAACCTCGGCAAGGGTCATCCCGAGCGGCCGCTGCTGTCGCAGGCGCTGGAAGCGCTGCAGCGAGCGATGGTCTCGGCGCGCGAGATCGCACACGGCCTCGCACCGGTGTACCTGTCGCGCGGCCTGCTGCCTGCACTCCAGGGCCTCGCCGTGCAGATGAGCGTGGCCGGCGGCATGGTGATCGAAGTGCAGTCGGACCCGTCGATCCAGGTGGACATCGAGCGGGCGGAGCAGCTCTACCGCATATCGCAGGAAGCCCTGGCCAATGCCGTGCGCCACAGTCGCGGCCGCCGCATCACCCTATCGCTGCGGCGGAAGCATCACCGGCTGACGCTGCGAATCGCCGACGATGGCAGCGGCTTCGACCCGCAGCAGGAACAGAGCGGTCTCGGTCTGCTCAGTATGAAGCACCGCGTCGCGGGTCTCGGCGGTGATGTGTCGGTCGAGTCCACTTGCCAAGGGGGCACCGAGGTCTGTTGCTCGCTACCGCTGGGCGTGCCGGCGTGTGCCGGCGACACTTTCTGAGGCGACTGCCTCCCGGCAACGCGAGTCAGTCCTGTGCCTGCATGCGCGCCTCGATGATCTGCAGCAGCACCTCCGGGTTCGCAGGCTTGACCACGTGATGATCAAAACCCGCCGCCGTCGTGCGTTTATGATCCTTTGCGCTGCCGTAGCCGGTGAGCGCGACCATGGACGGCCGCTGCGTCGGTCGGCGTTCTCGAACCTGGGCCGCCACCGCGTAGCCATCGAGCCCGGGCAGCCCAATGTCGCAAAGCACGACTTGTGGGCGGAACTCGTCGAACAGCTCCAGGCCAGTCTGGCCTTCGCGCGCCACCGCGACCTCGTGCCCCGACTGCCTCAGGAATGCGGCGAGCGTGTCGCCGGCGTCAACGTTGTCTTCGATCACCAGAACGCGAGCCGGAGCGGGCGCCGGCAATCCGACGGCGCGCGACGCGATATCTGCATCTTCTCGATATTCGAGGCAGGGCAGGGTGACGACAAACTCGCTGCCCAATTCAGGACCGCCGCTGAACGCCTCGACCGTACCTTCGTGGAGCTCGACCACGCGACGAACGACCGTGAGGCCGATGCCGAGACCGCCCTCGCTTCGAGCCATCGTCCGTTCGTCCTGGGCGAACAGCTCGAAGATATGCGGCAGCGCATTCGCGGAGATCCCCGCTCCATTGTCGATGACGCGCACGACGACCGACTCACCCTGGCGCTCCGCACGTACGCGCATCGCGCCGCCCGGCCGTGTGTATTTCGAGGCGTTTTGCAGCATGTTGGAGATCACCTGGGTCAGGCGCGCAATGTCCCCCTCGACGAAGAGCGGGTGTGCTGGAAGCTCCAGCGTCAGCTGCTGATTTCGCGCCTTCACCAGCCCATGGGTCGCCTCGACCGCTCGGTTGATAAACTCGGATACATCGGCAGGCCGGCGCTCCAAAGTCACTTTTCCTAGCGTGATGCGCGAGACATCGAGCAGATCGTCGAGCAGTCGCGCCATCTGTTGAACCTGGCGTCGAACGATGTCCAGGAGTGTCCGGGGTATCGGCTGCGCGTCGTCCAACCGGGCCAGAAGCTCCACGGCGTTGAGGATCGGTCCGAGCGGATTGCGCAGCTCGTGCGCCA
>JBBQDT010000321.1:0-2848 GCA_038319955.1 Gemmatimonadales bacterium
ATCCTCGTGGTTGTCCCAGTACTCGTTCTTGAACGGCGATTCGGTGCCCTCATGCTGCGTCACCTTGTACTGGATCGGCGAGAGCTTCTGCTTCAGCTCGCCGTCGCTGGGCTTCTTGTAACTGTCGGTCACCTTGTGGTCTCCTTTGGCCATTGCAGCGGGCGATTGCGCCAACGCGCGGCCAGAGCCTGCGGCGGTGGCGGCAGCGATGAGAGCGAACATCAAGACGCGCGGAGCGCGTTGCGGAATCGACATGGGATTTCCTCGACTGGGTACCCTATCTATACTCGCGGCAGGGGCAAACGGTTCTCTCATTTCCCCACTTTCGCGCGACTTCCCCGCCTTCGCCTCGTCGGCAAGGGGCGCATAATGGCCAGTGACGGCAGCCGCGACCTGCGCCAACGTCGCGGCCGCCTGAACGATGTAGTTGCGCGCTCCGTCGGGCGACGTCGGGGACTCCCCTTACCCCAGCATCAACGCCAGCATTCCGGCGAAGATCACGGAGCCCTGCACCACGGTGCGTCGATCGCTGCTACGCATGCCGCGATTGGACGCCAACAGTCATACAAGTCAGACTTTATCTACCCGTCGCGGCGACCAGCCCGATCGCTCAAGAGGATCGTGAACACCATATACAGCGCGATAATCGCCGCCACGGTGAAACCGGACAAGCCAAGCACACGCCAGTAGGGGAGCAGCATCGCGCTGGCCACGAGAAGGCCCGCCAGCACCAGCCCCGAGAAGATCCGGTTCGCCACCTTCTGCAGCGCCACGATCAGCGCCGGCAGCTGCGGGATGTCCACGTGCGTCGACAGGTCGTTGTTGGCCAGACGCGTCGTGATCTGGTCGAGACGACGTGGCAACGCCGCAAGCAGGTCGCTGCTCTCCACCGCCATCTGGTAAAACCGCCGCGGCGACAGGTCACGCTTCGCCCGCTGCATCGCGATCTCGTTCGAGAACTCCCGGATGGTCTCGAGCGGCATGAACGACGGATCGAGCGAGCGCGTGACACCATCGAGGTTGAACAGCGCCTTCGCCAGCAGTGTCATCTCCGAAGGCAGCCGCAGCCCGTGTCGGTACGAGAGATCGATCACCTCGTAGAGCACCCGACCCGCCTGGATCTCCGACGCCGTGAGCCCCACGTTGCGCGCGATGAGCGTCGCGATCTCGGTCGTGTAGCCGGCGCGATCGAAGTCCGTCGCCGGCACGCCCATCTCGATCAGCGTCGCCGCCACGTCGTCGCCGCGATGGTCGCCCAGCGCCATCAGTAGTCGCGTGGCGGAATCGCGCATGCGCAACGACAGCCGAGCCGTCATCCCGAAGTCGATCAACGCGAGTCGTACGTCGACCTCATCAGGCACCGGCTTCGCCGCGGCCTGCGCCTCGAGCTCGAGTCTCGCCAGTGGCGTCGTCGCAGGACGCGCATCCTCGCGCCGCTCGTCGCTCACCACCTCCGTCGGCGTCAGCGGATTCTGCGTCCCCGGCATCACGACGAAGACGTTGCCCGGATGCGGATCCGCGTGGAAGAACCCGTCGATCGTGATGCCCTTCAAGTACGCCCGCGTCAGCTCCTCAGCCACTGGCGTGAAGTCGTGATCGAGACGTGCCAGCGGCGACACCGCGTCCACCTTCACGCCGCGCACCCGCTCCGTGGTCAGCACACGCTCCGTGGAATACGCCTCGATCACCTTCGGCACGATCAACCGCGGAAATTCCGCGAGCGACCGGCGAAACGCTGCCGCGCTCCGCGCCTCGATGCGATAGTCGAGTTCATCGCCCAGCGCGCGCTCGAGCTCCTGGATCACGCCAACGACGTCGATACGATGACCCACACCCGTGTGCGCCGCCATGAACTTCGCCAGCTCGCGAAAGAACTCGATGTCTTCAGCCAGCGCCGCGCGAATGTTGGGGCGCTGCACCTTCACGACCACGGCGCGCCCTTCGCGCAGACGAGCCCCGTGCACCTGACCCAGACTCGCCGTGCCGAGCGGCTCGGGATCGAAGAACTCGAACAGCTTGCAGATGCGAGCGCCGAGCTCCTTCTCGATCGTCTCGTGTACCTGTTCCAGGGGGATCTGGCCCACGTCGTCCTGCAGCGACTCGAGCTCCCGAATGAACGGCGCTGGCAGCAGGTCGGGGCGAGTGGACAGCAGCTGACCGAGCTTCACATATGCCGGCCCCAGTTCGACGAGCTTCTTCCTGAAGCCCACCGCATTCGCCTCGATGTCCCGCATGTCCTCGGCGGGCATTTCCTCGTCGTCACTCGCGGCGAGCGCAAGCAACCCCTGCTGCCGGGCGACGTCGCGCAGGCCATAGCGCGTGAACAACTCGATGATCGCGACGAGGCGCGGAAGGTGCCTTGGTGAGAGGAGCAAGGCGCGCACGAAGGCATGGAGGGTGCCACCGCTCCGTGGCTGTCCGCGCACTGCACAGCGCGGTAAGTTGTGCCAGCATCACCTTCACCTGGCCTCTATGCAGCAGACGGCTCCGAACGGGCCGACCATTCTCATCGCCGAGGACAGCGTCGAGCAGCGCTCATTGTACGCCGACATACTCATGAGTGCCGGCTATCGGGTGCTGGAGGCGGGTGACGGCGCTGAGGCGGTCGCGATTGCGCAGCGAGAGCGGCCTGGTCTCGTCCTCATGGACGTGACAATGCCCGGAACGAGTGGTTGGAACGCTGTGCGTGTGCTGAAACAGGATCCGACAACGATCGATATCCCGATCATCGTGGTCACGGGCCTGGCAGGCAGCTGGGATCGAGATGCGTCGATCGCCGCCGGCGCCGACGAGTATCTGGCGAAGCCGGTGTCGCCGCATCGACTGTTGGAGGAAGTGCGGAAGTTCG
>JBBQDT010000322.1:0-2833 GCA_038319955.1 Gemmatimonadales bacterium
GCACGCATGGGCTCGCCGACGCGGACGTGCTCTTGCGAATGCTGGCCGGTCCGAGCTTCGCCGTGTTGCACGGGCACCTGCACGACCGGTATCACCACCCGGCCTCCACGACCCGACCGCATGTGTTTTGCGCGGGCTCATCCACGCAGCGCGGTCGGGAAGGGTACTGGGTCATCGAGGTGGCAGATGGGATCATTCGCGGGGGCAGCGTTCACATCCCGGAGCCGTCACCAGAGCGCTAAGTTGGGAGTCTCCCCATCGAGGCGGAGAATCAAGAGCATCAGAGAGCTGAACGGAGTAGACGTCCACTTGATGACCGACGCGGAGAGTTCCCGAATCATTCCGCCCCCGCCCGCGCCGGATGATGATCACATGATCAGTCCGGACGTCTGGGGGTTTCGTGATACCGGATTCACGTTCCTGCCGAACGGCAGCGTGACTCTTACCGGGTCGCGGTATGCGCTGAGCGGATCCGAGCTGCCCGACCTCTTGCCGTGGGTGCGGGCACAGCTTCGCGTGGACGTCTCACCCTCCGACACGCACGACGCCGCGTATCCGCCGGCCATCCCGCCGGCGTGGGAGAACGAGGAGTTCCTCCGCACCATCCGCGATGTGCTGCCTGCGGATGCCATCATCGACGACCCCCTCATCCGGCTGCGTCACGGCCACGGCCACACGCTCGAGGCCATGTACAGCATCAAGTACGGGTGCCTCGACCGCGTGCCGGATCTCGTCGTGTATCCGGCGACCACCGAAGACGTCGTCGCCATTGTCGAGGCCGCCGGTGAACATGACGTCTGCCTCGTCCCCTATGGCGGAGGCACGAACGTCACCGACGCGCTGCGTTGCCCGGCCGACGAGCGGCGCATGATCGTCTCCGTGGACCTGCGCCGACTCAATCGCATCCTGTGGATCGACCCGGTCAACCGCATGGCGCGCATCCAGGCGGGCGCGGTAGGCCGGCACATCCAGGCGCAACTCGCGGCGCAGGGCTACACCATGGGTCACGAGCCCGACAGCGTGGAATTCTCGACGCTCGGCGGCTGGATCGCCACGCACGCCAGCGGCATGAAGAAGAACCGCTACGGCAACATCGAGGACATCGTGCTCGACGTCCACGTCGTCACCGCGCGGGGCGAGCTCTCGCGACCGTCGGTGGCACCGCGCGAGTCTGTTGGCGTCGACCCCCGGCGATGGATGTTCGGGTCGGAGGGCATGCTCGGCATCATCACGGATGCGGTCGTCAAGATCTTTCCGCTCCCGGAAGTCGAGCGCTACGATGCGATCCTCTTCCCGACCTTCGAGAAGGGGGTGTCCTTCCTGCACGACCTCGCGCGTGAGGCGACACCGCCCGCTAGTGTGCGTCTGGTGGACAACCTGCAGTTTCAGCTCAGCCAGACGCTCAAGCCGAAGGCCACCGGCTTATCGGCAGCCAGGCGGCGCGCCGAGAAGTTGTTCGTCACCCGCGTCAAGGGATTCGATCCGTCGCAGATGGTCGCATGCACGCTGGTCTATGAAGGCAGCCGGGCACAGGTTGCCGGCGAGGAGCGCGCGGTGTGGCGCATCGCTCGGCGGCACGGTGGCATGCGCGCGGGTTCCGAGAACGGCAGGAAGGGCTACCAGCTCACCTTCGGCATCGCCTACCTTCGTGACTTCATCATGAAGCACTACATCCTGGCGGAGTCGTTCGAGACGTCCGTGCCATGGAGCCAGGCGCTGTCGCTGTGTGCGAACGTCAAGCGGCGACTGGCCGAGGAGTATGCGGCGCGCAAGCTTCCGGGCATCCCATTCGTCACCTGTCGCATCACGCAGCTGTACGACACCGGCGTGGCGATCTACTTCTATTTCGCCTTTCACCACAAGGGAGTGAATCGTCCTGCCGAGGTATACGCGGAGCTGGAGCATGCAGCGCGCGACGAGATCCTTCGGTGCGGCGGGTCGCTCTCGCATCATCACGGCATCGGCAAGATCCGCAATCGCTATCTTCCGCGCATCTTTTCGCCGGCAAGCATCGAGTGGGCCGCCGAGGTGAAGCGCGCCATCGATCCGTCGAACATCTTCGGCATCGCGAATCAGTGATGGCAGCCGCATCGCGCACCTTCCTGCTCACGGGCGTCACCGGCTTTCTCGGCAAGGTGATGCTGGAGGAGCTCGTCCGCCGGAAGGACGAGCTCGGGATCGATCGCATCGCCGTGGTGATTCGACCGCTGCGCGGCCGTCGCGCCGAGGAGCGCTTTCGGCGCGAAGTCGTCGAGTCGGAGTGCTTCTCGCTGCTGCCGGACGGCTGGTCGCGCATCGTGACGGTGCTCGAGGGAAATCTCGAGCAGCCGGGGCTCGCGCTCGATGCGTCGCACACAAAAGTCCTGCGCGACGTCACGCACGTCGTCCACGCCGCGGCGTCGATCAAGTTTCACCTGCCCGTCGCCGTCGCGGCCCGTGCGAACATCACGGCCAGCCTCAACATGCTGGAAGTGGCACGGACGCTGCCGATGCTCACGCGGTTCGTGTATGTCTCCACCGCATACGTGACGCCGAGCGTGGGCAGCACGCCAATCGAGGAGAGGCTCGTGTCGCTGCCTGTACCCGCGGCAGACCTCTATGCGGCATGCACGCAGAGCGGTGCGAACGAGGAGTCTCTTCTCGGGCCGACGGGACATCCGAACAGCTACACGCTCACCAAGGCAATCGCCGAACGGATGCTGGTGGAGCGACGGGGCGATGTTCCGCTGACGATCATTCGCCCGAGCATCATCACGGCGAGTCGCCAGCATCCGTTCCCTGGCTGGATCGACAGCACGGCGGGCTACGCGGCGTTCGTCATGCTGGTGGGCAC
>JBBQDT010000323.1:0-2742 GCA_038319955.1 Gemmatimonadales bacterium
CAACGAGGAGTTCGAGGAGCGTGAACGCTCGTCGAGCGCGCCGGCGACTCACCGCGCACCTCTCATCGGCGCCAGGTTGATTCCGTAGATCGCCTGCACGAGCGCGAGGGCGATTAGTCCCACAATGACACCAAATGCGACGATCAGCGCGGGCTCGGCAAGCGCCATGAAGCGCGCCGCCGAGCGTTTGGCGCGTTCCTCGAAGAGATCGGCGGCCTTGCTGAAAAAGCTCTCGAGCTGGCCCGACTCTTCCCCGGCGGCGATGAGGCGCGCAAGTACCGGCGGATAGAGCTCACCCTCGGCGAATGCAGCCGCTGGACTCGTGCCTTCGCGCGCGCGCGCACGGATGCGAAGAATCTCGCGCTGCGCCGATGGGTCGTCGATCGACTTGGCCGCATCGTCCAGTGCGACGACGAATGGCGCGCCGCCGCCCAGGAGTACGGCGATCACACGGGATGATCGCGCGGCGAGGACCTCGCGATAGAAGCCCGAGACCAGTGGGAGACGCAAGAATAGGCGCGAGCGTGTTTCCGCTGCGTCGCGTGCCGAGGCGAGCCAGAGGACGAAGCCGGATGCCACGGTGAGGATGAGCACGATCGGCATTGCGAACGTACGCAGCGTGCGTGACAGCGCGAGGACGAACGACGTCGACGCAGGGAGTGCGCTTCCGGACGCGGCGAACAGCGCTCCAAAGCGTGGCAACACGACCATCAGCAGCACGAGGATGGCCGCGCCACCGACGAACGCGAGGAGGGTCGGATAGATCGCAGCGGTAACGAGCTTGGCGCGGAACTCCTGCTGAGATTCGATGGCGTCGGCGAGTCGCCCGATCGATTCGGCGAGGTTTCCGGCGCGCTCACCGGCGCGCACGAGGCCCGTGTACGATGCCGGAAAGGCGTTCGGGTGCGCGGCAAGCGCGTCGGCGAAGGTGCTGCCACGCTGCACGCGCACCTGCACATCGGCGAGTGGCACCCGCAGTGCTTCCGGAGCAATGTCCCGTGCGACGCTGAGTGCGCGTGCCAGTGGAAGTCCCGCCGGCAGGAGCGCCGCGAGCGCGCGCGTGAATTCGGCAAGATCGCCGCTTCGTATGCGTGTGCGAAGAAAGCTCGCCGGTTTGTCGCTGGACGAGACGTCGAGGACGATGAGCCCGCGCGCCTGGAGAACGTTCGTCGCAGCAGCGGCCGTCGGTGCCTCGACGACTCCCGCCTCGCGTCCTCCTGCGCGCGTGAGCGCCCGGTAGCGGAGGAGCGCCACGCCCCTACGGCTTCCAGCTCGTGATGTCGGCCGCGTCGCCGGTGCCGCCTGGCTTGCCGTCCTGACCCGTCGACGAGAGATCGAATCCGGTTGGTGTGTGGTCACCCGGCGCGCGATAGACGTACGGCGAGTTCCACGGGTCGGCCGGCGGTGGCTGTCGGAGGTACGGCCCACGCCAGTTGGACGGACGCGGCTCGCTCGTCGGCGTCTGCCAGAGCGCGTTCAATCCCTGCTCGGAGGTCGGATAGCGTCCGTTGTCGAGACGGTAGGCGTCGAGGGCGGCGCTGAGCGACGCGATCTGCGCCTGCGCCGAGACGCTCTTGGCGGTATCGACGTGTCGAAAGACGTTTGGCGCGACGAACGAAGCGAGCACGGCGATAATCACGACGACGACCAGGACTTCGATCAGCGTGAAGGCACGGCGTGTGTGGGGCGTTCGGGCGGACGGCATGCTCAATTGTATGGCCAATCGCGTCGCATGGTGAGGGTTTTCTCGTGCGACGGGCGGCGTAGCTACTCGTTAATGCCTGATGGCTGGTGCCTGGTGACGTACGTCACGGTGCACGCCGGCGTCAGAGCAAACGCCCATCGAAGCTGAACGAACGAATTGAAACGATGCGCACCATCTGCATCATCAGATGTCGTGGATTGAGCAGAATGTTTCGCTCTGCCGGAATGATGGCAGATCAACCGCTCCGGGTTTCTCGGAGACTCAGCTGTTGAGTGCTCCAGCGGGTGCTGGGGCCGTCTTGGGTTGATCACACTGCTGCTCATACTCCGCTGGGGGTAGATACCCGAGCGGTGCCAGCAACCGGCACGTGTTGAACCAGGCGACCCATTCCAGCGTCGCGTATTCCACATCGTCGAGACAGCGCCACGGGCCTGCGTGGCGAATCACCTCCGTCTTCAAGAGGCCGATGACGGACTCGGCGAGCGCATTGTCGTATCCGTCGCCGCGACTCCCGACCGACGCCTCGATGCCGGCGGAGGCCAAGTGCTCCGTGTACCGAATGGAGAGATCTTGCGACCCATCGGTCGCGGTGGTGCACCAGCCCCGCGTCGGTGTCGCGGTCGTACACCGCCTGCTAGAGCGCATCAAGCACGAACGCTAACGTCACGGAGCGCGGACTGAGCTGAAAACGACTCGGCTCGCCCTTTTCGTGTCATGGCATCTTGGTAACGGTGATTGGGCCGGAGGGAGGACCGCCTCCTCGCGAAATTGCAAATCGAACATGCCGTTCGCCCTCTGAAGTCACGAGCGTTGCTCGCAGCTCGTATTGGCGGCCGCGCCAATGGTAGAAGCGATAACCCGCGTACAAGAGCAGCAGTGCGACGACCGTTCCGGTAGAGAGTGTCCCGCGCCTAGTTGATATTCAGGCGATGCCGCTGTGATCGCGGCTTACGCCGCGGCGGATTTCGTGCTCGTGAGTGTGCGATGCAACGCCTGCTGGAGCAAGGGCAGATGCCGATACGCCTTCACGCGGCGAA
>JBBQDT010000324.1:0-2682 GCA_038319955.1 Gemmatimonadales bacterium
CAGCGCATCCACGGAAATCGGCGCCTCCGTCCACTGCCTCGGGATGACCACGCCGAATTCCGCGAGGAACGGGACGAAGTTGCCGCTCCAGCCCACCGCGACCGTTGCGGCGCCGAAGAGGTATTCGAGCATCAGGTCCCAGCCGATGATCCACGCGACCAGTTCACCCATCGTCGCGTAGCCATACGTGTATGCCGAACCGGCAATCGGGATCATGCTCGCGAACTCGGCGTAGCAGAGTCCAGCGAACCCGCAGGCGAGGCCTGCAGCCACCATGGAGAGTACGACGGCAGGACCGGCATATTGTGCGGCGGCATTACCCGTCAGCACGAAGATACCGGCACCGATGATCGCTCCGATGCCCAGCAGCATCAGGTTTGTCGCGGTCAACGTGCGGTTCAGGCCATGTTCACCTTCGGCCGCGGCCTCGCGCTGAAGCACGGCGACACTCTTTCTCGACCACAAACCCATCGGGAAGTCTCCGGAGAGCAGGTACGACGACATCCGCGGCGTGGCGACGACGTCGTTGGAGCGGGGAAGGAATTGTATACAGGATGCAGACGGCAACATCGCCGCAGGCGGCAAGGTTGTCAAGCAAACTACGCCTGTTGTACCAACGACGTTGGACACCTCCAGCAGGTGAATCGGTTGAGAGCCCCTCACCACTATGCCAACGCACTCACAGGCTGTAGTTCGGCGCCTCGCGTGTGATCGTCACGTCGTGCGGATGTGACTCGCGCAATCCTGCGGCGGTGATGCGAACGAACTGCGTATTCGAGCGAAGCTCCTCGATCGTGCCGCAACCCACATAGCCCATGCCGCTCCGCAGGCCGCCCACCATCTGAAAGAGCACGTCTCCGACGGGCCCCTTGTACGGCACTCTCCCTTCGATGCCCTCGGGGACGAGCTTCTTCGGCGACAGCTCGCCCTCCTGGAAGTACCGGTCGGCGCTTCCATCCTGCATCGCAGACAGGGAGCCCATGCCGCGTACCATCTTGAAGCGACGCCCCTCGAGCAGGAAGGCCTCACCCGGACTTTCCTCCGTGCCGGCGAGCATCGAACCCATCATCACGCTGCACGCACCAGCGGCCAGCGCCTTCACCGCGTCACCGGAGTACTTGATGCCACCATCAGCGATGACCGGTACGTCGCCCGCTCCCTCGACCGCATCGAACACTGCCGTGAGCTGCGGTACGCCAACGCCAGTGACGACGCGCGTCGTGCAGATCGAGCCGGGGCCGACGCCCACCTTCACTGCATCCACGCCGCGCTCGACGAGCGCACGGGCACCCTCGCGCGTGGCAATGTTGCCGACGACAAGCTGTGTATCCGGAAAGGCCTCACGCACCGCGGACGTCGCGATGAGCACTCCTTCCGCGTGGCCATGCGCCGTATCGATGATCAGCGCGTCCACGCCAGCGTCGATCAACGCCCGCGCACGCGTGAGATAGTCCCCAGCGGCGCCGAGGGCCGCCGCACCCCGACGCCGCCCGTGCTGATCCTTGGTCGCGCCGGGATATTGTCGCCGCTTGGGGATGTCCTTGACGGTGATCAGCCCCTCGAGACGACGCTCGTCGTCGACGACCGGGAGCTTCTCCACCCGATGCTTGGCGAGGATGCGCTCGGCTTCATCCAGTGTGGTGCCCACCGGCGCCGTCACCAGCCCGTCCTTCGTCATCGCCTCCGCCACCGGTCGATCGAGGCTGCGCTCGAACTGGAGGTCGCGGTTGGTGATGATGCCAACGAGACGTCGCTCACTGTCCACGATCGGCACGCCCGAGACCTTGAACCGCGCCATCAGGTTGGCGGCTTCGCGCAGTGACGCGGTCTCCGGCAGCGTGTAGGGATTGATGATCATCCCGCTCTCGCTGCGCTTGACGATGTCCACCTGCATCGCCTGCCGGTCGATCGACATGTTCTTGTGCAGCACGCCGATTCCGCCGGCACGCGCCATCGCGATGGCCATCTCCGCTTCCGTCACGGTGTCCATCGCAGCGGAGACGAGCGGCACCATCAATTCGATCTTCCTGCTGAACCAGGACCGCGTCGACACATCCTTGGGATGCGTGATCGAGTGACGCGGGGAAAGGAGTACATCGTCGAAGGTGAGAGCGACGTCATCTCGAACCCTCGCGGCGCCATTGACTGGGCCGGAACGCGAAGGCCCGCTCTCAGCATGAGGCTGAGGAGCGGGCCGGGACTTTGAATCAGAGCGGATTGTGGTCGCCATGGATAAGAGTAATCGCGGCCACCACCACGCGCCAGCGGGCCGCCGAGCTACCGTCCGATCACGCGCAGGCGCTTCCTGATGCGCTTTGGCAGGAAGAACGCAGCCGCTGCCAGCGCCTCACGCAGGTTCAGGTCGGCGAGATCTTCCATTGCACCCGTCCAGTGCGCTGCCAGCACGTTGCGCCCGGCATTCGACACGAGCCGCTGGAGCGCAAGCACGAGGATGAACACATCGTCCACCTCGCCGAGGAACGGGATGAAGTCGGGGATGATGTCGAGCGGCATGACGATGTACGCAATCGCGCCCGCGACGAGCAGCTTGTCCGTGGTGGCGATGCGCTTGTCCGAAAGCAGACCACCCAGCAGCCGCAGATATGCCGGCAGCTGCTTCATGTAATAGATCACCGTCCGCTTGGCACCGGTGCGCGGACCCGGACCGACCGGCGCGTCCGC
>JBBQDT010000325.1:0-2530 GCA_038319955.1 Gemmatimonadales bacterium
GGTGGTCGTTGCACTGCTGTCCGTCGTGTGGCTGCGCGAGGCGCCCACGAGGCGACAGTGGGTCGGCATCGGCATCGCGATGGTCGGCGCGCTGATCGTGGCCTCGCCGGATTTCATCTCCGATGCCGTGGCACAGGACGCCCATCCACGCGCGCTGCTCGGCGACGCGCTGTCCCTCGTCGGTGCCGCCACCGCGGCGATCTACTTCGTCGTCGGCCGTCGGCTTCGCGCTACCCTCGACCTCTGGGCCTATGTCGGTCTGGTCTACGGCGCGTGCCTGCTGACGTTGCTGCTTCTCGTCGCGCTCACCGGTGCACCGCTCGCCCCACAGCCGCCCCGCGAGTTCGCGATCTTCATCGCGCTGGCGCTCGGACCCATGCTGCTCGGGCACACCGGGATGAACTGGGCGCTCAAGCACACGCCGGCCTACGTCGTGAACCTCACCCTGCTCGGCGAACCGATCGGTGCGACGATCATCGCCGCGATGCTGCCCGGCATTCGCGAGATACCCGGTCCCGCCACGTTCATCGGCGGCGCGGTGGTGCTCGCCGGTGTGCTGCTCACCGCCCGCCGGTAGCGCCAGTTCGGCGTATCGACTGGTTATCTTTCGCGGTCGGATAAACGCCCTCAGGACGCTCATGGATCTGCTCTCACTCGACGTCGTCGCCACACGAGGTGCGCTCATTGAGTCGCGCCATCGAGTGCACGCGGCCGTCGTCAATGCCGCCGGTGAGCTGATCGGTTCGTCGTACGATCCAGCCCTGGTGTCGCATTGGCGATCGTGCGCCAAGCCCTTCCAGGTCATGCCGCTGCTCGAGAGTCGCGGCTTCGACGCCATCGGCTGGGGCGACGACCAGATCGCGCTCGCCTGTGGCTCGCACGGCGGAGAACCCGAGCACGTGGCACTCGCCTCGGCGATGCTCTCGTCGATCGGCATGGAGGCGGGGGATCTCGTATGCGGCCCGCATGATCCGCTGTCGGCACGTGGGCAGAAGGTGCTGCGCGAGTCCGGCGAGCGCGCCACGCGCCTCCACAACAACTGCTCGGGCAAGCACGCCGCGATGCTCGCGCGCGCCCACACCGCCGGATGGCCCACCGGCGGATATCAACGTGAGGACCATCCCGTGCAGCGCGAGTGCCTCGAGGAAGTCGCTCGTTGGACAGGCGTCCCTGCCGCAAGCATCGGACGCGCGGTGGACGGGTGCGGTGTGGTCGTGTTCGCGCTTCCGCTCCAGCCAATGGCGACGGCCTTTGCCCGCCTCGCCGACGAAGCCCGTCGCTCGCACGAGATTCCCTCGCGCATCGTGCACGCGATGCAGACGCGCCCCTTCCTCGTGGGCGGAAGCGATCGGTTCGACTCCGCCATCATCGAAGCCACCGAAGGACGCGTGATCGCCAAGGTCGGCGCAGAAGGCGTCCATTCGGTGGCGCTCATCGACGAAGGCATCGGCATCGCGCTGAAGGTGGAAGACGGCGCGCAGCGCGCACAGTTCCCCGCCGTCATCGCCGTGCTCCAGCACTACGGCGCCTTGCCACGCGACCTCCCGCCTCGCCTCGCCGAATTCTCGCGCCGTCCGCTGCGCAATACGCGCGGCGAGATCGTTGGCGAGGTGCGCCCGCTGGTGCAGTGAGCGCCTGGTCGCTCGCCACACTCGACGACGCCATCGCCCTGCTTCCGCTCTTCGGCGAAGAACGGACGAGATCGGTCGGGCTCCTGCTCGCACGGGTCCTCGGTAAGTAGCTTTCGACGCTGCGCTGTTTCGATGCGCGCTGCAGCGGAGCGGTCACGCTCCCCAACGGTGTCTCCAATACCTTCGCCAGACCATCAGGATGTTCATTGATCGCGTAGTCGTCCGTATCACCGCCGGTTCAGGTGGCTCGGGCATCGCAAGCTTTCGTCGCGAGAAGTTCGCCCCGATGGGCGGGCCTGATGGGGGCGACGGAGGCAAGGGAGGAGACGTCATCGTGCGGGCCGACAGCAACCTCGCCACACTGCTCGACTTCACCTACCGCGACCACTGGGAAGCGGAACGCGGTGATCACGGCAGCGGATCCAACAAGACCGGCCATTCCGGAGCGGACATCACGTTGCCCGTGCCTCCCGGCACCGTCATCCGCAACAAGGACACGGGAGAGCTCATCGGCGAAGTGCTCGAAGACGGCGACAGTTTCATCATCGCCAAGGGCGGTCGGGGCGGGAAGGGCAACAGCTGGTTCGCCACGTCGGTCCATCGCAGCCCGCGCGAATGGCAGCCCGGCGAGGATGGAGAGATCATCACGCTGGAGTTCGAGCTCAAGCTCATCGCGGACATCGGCCTCGTGGGCCAGCCCAACGCCGGCAAATCCACGCTCCTGTCCGTGATCAGTGCGGCCACTCCCAAGATCGGCGACTACCCCTTCACGACGCTCGCCCCGAACCTTGGCGTCGTTCAGATGAGCGACAGCCGGACGTTCGTGGTCGCGGACATCCCCGGCATCATCGAAGGCGCGCATGAAGGCAAGGGACTCGGTCTCAAGTTTCTGCGGCATA
>JBBQDT010000326.1:0-2495 GCA_038319955.1 Gemmatimonadales bacterium
ACGCGTCCGTCGCCGGCCGTCCTCGTGGAGCGCGGTTACCTGGAGGAGCACAACGGCGAATTCACCTTCGACGCGCCCGATGCCGACGTCCTGCTCGACGAAAGCTTCGCGGAGACGCACTGCTTTCGCGTCCGCGACGCCGATGCGGAACACACAGGCGCCATCGGCGTGGCCTTCGAGCCGAGACGCAATCGCGACAAGCTGGTGGACGTGACGGGAACGCTGTGGCTCGAGGTGGGTGCGCCTGCGCTGCGCAGCATCGACTTCACCTTCACGGGCGGCAATGCGGCACAAGTGCTCGGCGATGCCGCCGGCTCGATTCACTTTCGCACGATGAACAATGGCGTCGTGTTCGTCAACCAATGGCATGTACGAACGCCGGTCATGGTGCAGACGCGCGATCCGGGACGCCAACTGCGCATCGGTCGCAGCACTGCAAACGGCTCGGACGTCGTGGACACTCGGTCAGGCCTCCAGGCGAGCGATCACGGCGGCATCGTCAGCAAGGCGGTCTGGCCAGATGGTGAAAGGTGGGAATCGCCACTCAAGCCGCTCGCAGGCACGGTCGTGATCCGTGGAACGCTGGCCCCGCTCGAGGGTGCACTCGTCGCCATCGAAGCAACCGGCGACACTGTCATCACCGACGCAGCGGGACACTGGGCGATCTTCCCGGTGTTTCCCGGCCGCTATGAGGTCATTGTCGCCGACACCACGTACTCGGCGTTCATTCGGCCACGCGTCGCGAGGGCGGTAGTGGATATCACGCCCAGTGAACAGGGCGACCTCCGGCTCGGGCTCCCCGATCGTGTCGAAGCGATGCGCGCGCTCTGCGGTGATCAGGCACCCTCGGGTACGTCGATCCTGGTGGGCCGGATCATCGGCGAGGACGGCGGCCCTCGCGTGCCGAATGGGATGCGCATCTCCGGTTCGTGGCTCGGCAGCGTTACCGTGATGGGTGCCGGCGTGCGCTGGCGCAACGACGGCGAATCGATCGATGTGGACGACAGGGGACGCTTCACGCTCTGTGGCGTGCCGCGCGAAAAGGCCTTCCAGCTCGCCCTGTTCACTTCCGACAGGCGACTGGCTGACACACTGCTCACGATCCGGCGCACGTCGGACGTCGAGCAGGTGACGTGGCGCATCAACGTCGGTGCGCTGGGCACACTCGTCGTTCAGGGGCCGGCGACGCTTTCCGGTCGCGTCATCGGGCGGAGCAACGCTGCGCCGATCGAAGGCGTCGATCTCTGGTTGCCGTCGCTCGACCGGCGCACCACGAGCGACGGATCGGGCGCATTCACCTTCCACGACGTGCCACCGGGCTATCAGGTCGTTTCGGTTCGGCAGCCGGATTTCGCCACGAAGCTCGACACCGTGCGGCTCGTGGCCGGCAGAACGACGACGCGCGAGTATGCGCTCGAGAAGCAGGTGACGCAGCTCGCGCCGGTGAGCACCGTGGTCGCAGCCGTCAACTACACCTCACCCGGACTGCGCGGCTTCGAGGCCCGTCGCTCAGTGCGATCAGCCGGATTCTTCGTTCCCGAGGCCGAGTTGCGGGCGCACGAGAGCGAACAGCTCGTCAATGTGATCATGGCCCGCGCTCCTGGGCTGCGGCAGCTCTCCTCCGACAACGGTGGAACGTACCTCGCCTCGTCGATCAAGCTGTGCCGGGGACGCGCGTTCAACCTGAGCGACAAATGCCTGCCGTGCTACGTCACGACCTATGTCGACGGTGTACTGACGTACAACCCCGACATCAGTAGCGATCGCACGGAGCCCACCGACTTCACCCGCCTGTCGATCAAGGATCTCGCGGGAATCGAGATCTATCCGCGCGAAGGCACCGCGCCGTCGCCATACACCGCGGCGCGGCTGGGCTGCGGAACGATCCTGCTCTGGATGCGCGAACGCTGACGTCGGTCAGCGAGCGAACAGGCCGTCGAGATCGATTGTCGGCATGGCGCGCGAAAGCCCGACGAACGTGCCCTGTTCCGCGATCTCCTTCGCCGCTTCGAGAAAGCTGGTGAGTGCGGAGCGTGCGAGTGCGCCGCCGACGCTGATGCGACGCACGCCGATGTCCGTCATCTCCGCCACCGAGGTAAAGTTCCCGCTGACGAGCACGTTCACCGGCCGCGGTGAGACGGCATCGACGACCGCCTTGATATCCGCGACGCTACGGATGCCGGGCGCATAGAGACAATCCGCACCTGCCTCCGCATAGGCGGTGAGTCGGCGAATCGTCTCGGCGAGATCCGGACGACCGGAAATGAATCCCTCCGAGCGCGCCGTGAGCACGACGCCGATACCGCTTTCGTCGATGGCGCGGCGGGCGGCAGTTATACGTTCGACCGCCAGCGCGAAATCGAACAACGGATTCGACGGATCGTCCGTGGAGTCCTCGATGGACAGCCCGGCGATGCCCGTGCGCGTTGCCAGCTCGACGCTGATGGCGACGCCCTCCGGCTCGATCGCGAAGCCGTCCTCGAAATCGGCGTTGA
>JBBQDT010000327.1:0-2492 GCA_038319955.1 Gemmatimonadales bacterium
GGCGTGGTGAAGCGTCGCTCGCTCGCGCGCGTATGGCCGGTGAGCGACACAAGTCCGGAGGGGCTCGACAGCCGGTAGTCGCTGTTGGGGGTCAGTGGCTTGCCCAGCTTGATGGTCACCGTCGTGAACGGCGTGGGACGCGACGGCTTGGGCGGCGGTGGTGGAGCAGGGCGTCCGCCACGCGCGGCGCGCGCCGCCGCCGTATCCACCCGCACGATGGGCGCGATGGGCTTTCCGGCGACTGAGTCGGCACGTCGCGTGGAGTCGGCGGCCGTCTTGGTGGCGATGCTGTCCGCGATCCGCTCCTGAAGCGGCGAGAGCACCGAGACGATCGGGACCACGCTGCTGTCGGACGCGACGAGTCGGAATGCCGCTGGCGTCACGACCACCGCGGGGTTCACCGGGCGATCGAGCGTGACCTTGAGCGTCACGGAGTCCGACACGGCGATCGTGCTGATGCCCACGGGCAACGTGTCGCGCGGCGCAGCGAGCAACTCGACGAGGGGCGTCTGCTGCGGCACCGACACCCGCACGCTGTCGAACGCTTCCGTGCGGTCCAGGGCGCGATTGTTGTTCGCGTCCATGATGCCGGTGACGAGATACAGGCCCGGCGTCAGCGGACCGATGCTGAATCGTCCGCCAGTGTCGGCCTGCGCGAGGTACAGCGTGCTGTCCTGGCTACGGGCCTCGATGTACGCGTTCGCTGCGGGACGCTCGGCAATCCAGTCGAAGATGATACCGCGGATGCGCTCGGCGGGGATGGTGGCGCCCGTGGAGAAGATGAGGGTGGCGCCCGTCTTCATCGCGTTGCTCTGCAGGTCGGTGAGACCGGGCAGCAGCGTGATCGTGTACGCGGTGTTCGCCTTGAAGCCCTTGCGAGGCCGCACGTCGATGCGGCTGCGATGCCACTCGACCTTCGGCGTTCCGTCAGATGGAGAGACCAGGAAGTGCGGGTCGATCTCCTGTGCTCCGGCCCCGCGGTCGTTGATGGTCTCGTCGAAGTAGAAGCTCGCATGGCCGTCGCGCACGTTCACCGCGTTCGTGTCGGGCGACATGCGGACGAGCTGCGGTGGCGCCTTGTCCTCCGGGCCGCCCGGTGGCGGCGAGGCAGAGGCACACGCAGTGACGACGGCGACGAGAACAATCAGGCCTTGCCGCACAGACCCTCGTAGCGGGTGCGCAGCAGGTCACGGCGGCTCTTCCACTCTTCACGCTTCGCGCGCTCGCCCTCGACGACCGCCGCAGGAGCGCGCGCGATGAAGCCCTCGTTGCCGAGCCGCGCCTCGAGCGATGCGAGCTGCTTCTCGAGATTGGCGAGCTCCGTCTTGAGCTTGTCGCATTCCTTCGCGACGTCGATCAGGCCGGCGAGGGGCACGATGAGCTCCGTGCCGCCGGCGAGAATGATGTTGGCGGCGGCGCCCCCGGGTGCCGAGTCGACGAACGTCAGCGCGGTGCGCGCAAGGCGACTCGTGAGGGCGGACTCCTCCTCGAGCATCTGACGCAGCGCCGGTGCGGCGACGGCGAACGCATCGATGCTCTTGCCGGGCGCAATCGCATACTCGGCGCGGATGCGGCGCATCGCCTCGACGATCTCCTTGATGACATCGAACTGTGCGGCGCGCGGGTCGCTGATCGACACATCGCGGACGACCGGCCAGCTCGACGTCGTGATGAACGTTCCATCCACGTGACCCGGCAACCGCTGCCAGAGCGCCTCGCTCACGAAGGGCACGATGGGGTGCAGCAGGCGCAGCGCCTGGTCGAACACGTGCACGAGCACCGCGCGCGCCACCTGCGCGTCGTCGCCCGGCGTCATCAGGCGCGTCTTGTTCGCCTCGACGTACCAGTCGGCCAGCTCGTTCCACACGAAGCGTCGGGCCGTTTCGGCGAACTCGTTGAGGCGGAGGCCGGAGGCACGCTCGTCGTTGCGCCACGTGGCGCCGTCGGGATGCACGGGTCCGATCGCCCGATCGCATTCCCGGATGGCCGCGTCGAGCTTGTCGAGAATCCACGCGTCGGCGCGGTTCAACTCGGAGTCCGCGATGTCGGCGAACAGTCGCACGGCGTCCGACCCGACGTTCATCAGCAGAAAACGACCGATGTTCCAGAGCTTCGTGGCGAAGTTGCGTCCCGTGGCGAACGACTTGTCGAGATCGTTCGGATCGAGCAGCACGTCGGCGCCCATGCCCATGCCGGCGATGAGCGTGTAGCGCAGCGCATCGGCGCCGTAGAGGTTCACGACGTCCATCGGATCGATGCCGTTGCCGAGGGACTTGGACATTTTCCTGCCCTGCGTATCTCTCGCGGTGCCGTGGAGATAGACAGAGTGAAACGGCGCGTCGCCCATGAAGGCGTAGCCCATCACGATCATCCGCGCGACCCAAAAGAACAGGATCTCGGGCGCGGTGACGAGCACGTCGCTCGGGTAGAACGCGCGCAGGTCGGTGGACTTTTCGTTCGGCCAGCCGAGTGTGGACATCGGCCACAGGCTG
>JBBQDT010000328.1:0-2409 GCA_038319955.1 Gemmatimonadales bacterium
GTCAGTCCCGGCGACAGGTACGTGATCGTGAACGTCCCCATATCGAGGGGCGTGAGATCGGTGAACGTAACCACACCAGCCACCGCTGCGACGCTGACCGTTCCCGTGAGCCGACCGCCCGCCGAGATCGTCGCGGTCACCACATTCGTCGCGGTCGGAACCATTGCGCCCGCGGCGTCGCGGATCTCGATGATGGGCTGGACGCCGAAGGGCGCAGTCGCCGCCGCGCTGGACGCCGGGCGCGCCAGGCCAAGCTGCGCCGGTGGCGTCGGCACTGGTATGGCCGTCGCATTGAACGTGACTGGCGCCAGCCCTGCGACTGTCGCTGTCACGCTCTGCTGGCCGACGATCGAACCGAGTGTCCATGCGCCGGCCGACGCGATGCCGCTCGCATTGGTCGTCGTTGTCGTGCTCGCGAGTGACCCTCCGCCACTCGCGATGGCGAACGTCACCGCGACGTTGGCCAGCGGTTGGCCGTTCGCTTCCTTGACGATCACGGACAGCGGCGTGGGCAATAACGTCCCGATCACGCCGGTCTGGCCGTCTCCGGCATCGATGGCGATCGACGAAGGCGGGCCCGGAGGACGCGCCGTGGCGAACGCGACGAACGTGGTGGTGATCGGGCCGGTCACCCCTGTCACCACAGCGATGAGCGCATGCGCGCCAACTGTGCTGCCCAGTGTCCAGCTGCCCACCGACGCGATGCCCTGCGCGTTGGTCGTCGCCGTGCCGCCGGTGACGCTGCCGTTCCCCGACGAGATGCCGAACGAAACGGTGGCGCCCCCCACGAGATTGCCCGCGGCGTCCTTCACCTGCACCGACGGCGAAACGCCAACCGCCGCCTGCACCGTGGCACTCTGGTTGTCGCCTGCGACCTTCGTGATCGTCGCCGGAAAGCCGGCCGTCACCGTGATCGTCGCCGCCTTCTCGATCGTGCCATTCTTCGCGGTGATCGTCGCTGTGCCCAGCCCCACCGCGCTCACCAGGCCGGTGCCGCTCACGACCGCCACAGCCGGCGCGCTGGTGGAAAAGGTGAACCCTGACGCGATCGTCGACCCGTTGTTCGCCGTCGCCAGCGCCGTGAGCTGCTGCGTGGCGCCGATGCGCAGCTGCGCACTGAGCGGATCGAGCGCGATGGAAATGATGGTCGTCGCCGGGGGAGCAACGACGTCCCCGCTACTGCAGTTGGCGGCCACGAGTACGAATGCCGCCGTCACGACAGCGGCGAAGGGCCGGGTCAGCAATGCGATTCGGCGCACGTCTGAGCGTGTTGGGGTATTGGGATCACGCCTGAGCGGCGGCGCGATGCGTACAGGATAGCATCGAGTGCGCTCCGAAGCACCGGGGCGCGACGAAACGGAACGCCATTCGGCGCGATGCGATGTAGTATTGTTCCAACCCGATGAGTCGCCTGCGCGAGCCTGGAGGGGACGATGGAGCATGGCCGTCTCTTCACGGACTCGACTGGCGTGGAGTGGGAGGTCTACGACGAGAGCGCATGGAGCATCACATGGGCGCTCGATTGCGAATATCCTCCCCAGACGGACAATCCGGGGCTCCTGTTCGACTCGACCCTCGGTAAGCGCCGCATCTTTCCGTGCCCGAGCGACTGGCGGACCCTCAGCGATACCGAGCTCGATGCGTTGGTCGCTCGCGCTCGGCCGCTGACGTAGCCTCGTCCCGACTCCGTCGCAATTCTTGCGACCGGCCGCACCCTTGTGCACCGTGAGGATGTCCGCAGATGCACCGCGGCCTCCAACCTCGCGCCAGGACATCCATGCACACCCCGCTTCGCCTCGCTCTCGCAGCCGTGCTCGCGACCGGACTACAGGTCGAGTCGTCCGCCGTGACGCCGTCACCATCCATGGCGGAGCCGAGCCTTTCGCCCGACCACCGCGAGATCGCATTCGTCTCCGGCGGCGACATCTGGACCGTGCCCTTCTCTGGCGGCGAGGCACGTCTGCTGGTCTCTCATCCGGCTACCGAGAGCAAGCCGATGTGGTCGCCCGACGGCACGCGCCTCGCCTTCGTGTCGAACCGGACGGGGAACGGCGACGTCTACGTCCTCACCCTCGCCTCGGGCGACCTGCGACGCGTGACGTTCGACGACGTCAACGACGCGCTCGACAACTGGTCGCGCGACGGCAAGTGGCTCTACTTCTCGTCGGTCAGCCGTGACATCGCCGGCATGAGCGACGTGTTTCGCGTGAGTGCCGACGGGGGCACGCCGATGCAGATCGCGGCCGACCGCTATGCGGCGGAGTATTTCGCGGCGCCCGCGCCGGACGGGAGTTCGCTCGCCCTCACGGCGCGCGGCGTGGTATTCGGGCAGTGGTGGCGACATGGCCACAGCCACATCGACGAGAGCGAGATCTGGCTCGTCAACGACGTGGCGCCCGGCAGCGCGTC
>JBBQDT010000329.1:0-2278 GCA_038319955.1 Gemmatimonadales bacterium
CGACACCAGCGCACCGTACACGATGCCCACCACGGCGAGCGCGAGCACGATACCTCGCACCGTCGGGTTCATCGCTGCCGTGGGAAACAGCGGCACGGCCAGGCGCAGGAAGCCGAACGTCCCAAGCTTCAACATGATCGACGCCAGCACGACGGAGCCGGCCGTCGGCGCTTCGACGTGCGCGTCGGGCAGCCACGTATGGAAGGGGAACATGGGCACCTTCACCGCGAACGCGAGGAAGAAGGCACCAAAGAGCCAGAGCGCGGCGGTGGGCGTGAGCTGCACCGTCGCCATGATCGCGTCGTACGAAAAGTCGGGCGCCATTGTCGTGGCATTCCGCGCCGCGAGGCCCAGATAGATGATGCCCACGAGCATCAGCAGCGAGCCGATCATCGTATAGATGAAGAACTTCAAGCTCGCGTAGATGCGCCGCTCGCCACCCCAGATGCCGATGATGAAGTACATCGGCACAAGCATCATCTCCCACATCACGTAGAAGAGGAAAAGATCGAGCGCCATGAAGACGCCCAGCATTCCCGTCGTGAGCACGAGAAGCAGCGCGTAGTACGACGACGTCTTCTGCCGCACCGACGTGAAGCTGCCGATCGATGCGAGCAGCATGATGAGCGTCGTGAGCAGCACCATCATCAGCGCGATGCCGTCGAGACCGATGGTGAAGCGTGCGCCCCAGGACGGAATCCACGACATATCGAACCGCTGCTGCCACCCGGACACCGCGGGGTCGAATGCCCACCAGAGTCCGGCCGACACGGCGAATTCGATGGCGAACGTGATCGTTGCGAGCAGGCTCGAACGCTTCGCCGCACCGGACACCACCTCATCCTCACCCTCGGCCTGACGCCCGCCGAGGAGGACGAGCACCGCGCCGATGAGTGGGATCATGAGAAGCGCCGGAAGGATCCAGCGGTCGTAGCCAACCGAAAGCAGAAACTCGCGCATCGCGTTACGAGCGGAAAGTGAAGGCGCCGAGCACGAGCAACATCCCGACGACGATGACCCATGCGTACGTGCCCACCTGTCCTGATTGCATCTGCGACCCGATCCAGCCGACCGCGCGCGGCAGCAATCCGCCCATCGGCACCCTGCCCGGCGCGCTGTCCTGGTCCTTGCTCTGGATGAAGAGGCGCGTGAAGCCGTCGATCAATCCGACGTCGATCCCGCGCCACAGCAGATTGCGCGATGTCGCCAGGACCGGATCGACGATCACCTTGTCGTACGCTTCGTCTACGTAGTACTTGTCGGCCAGCACCTTCTCGATGCCGTGCTCCGGCAAGGCCTCGTTCGCCGGCACGAGCGTGGCGGGCTTGAGGCGCGCGAACGCCACTGCCATTCCGGCGACGGCAATGACGACCGCCACCCCGATGAGCGCGAACTCCGCTCCGTGCGAGACTTCCTGCGGCACGCCTCCGGTGAAGCGCAACTCACTCACCCCCACCACCGGCTCCAGCCAGTGCTCGAGCGCACCGACGAAGCCGAAGGGCAGCAGCTTGGGCAGGTTGAACCACCCGCCGAACACACTCAACACGCCGAGCACGACGAGCGGGCCGGTCATCACCCACGGCGCTTCCGTCAGATGTTCGCGCTCCTTCTCGCCCGTGCGGTTCGGGCCGTGGAAGGTGTAGAGCATCATGCGCGTCATGTAGACCGCCGTCATGAACGCCGCCGCCAGGCCGAGCGTGTAACAGACCAGCATCACGAACGGCCCGGGAATGCCGAGGAAGCTCACGGTCTCGAACAGCGAGCCGGTATGCCGGTTGTGCACGGCGGCGAGAATCTCGTCCTTGGAGAAGAAGCCGGCGAAGGGCGGGATGCCGGCGATCGCCAGCGTGGCGGCCCACATCAGCGCCCACGTGACGGGCATGAACTTCTTGAGCCCGCCCATGTTGCGCATGTCCTGCGCGTCTTCGTGGTTGCCGGTGTGGTGATACGCCTTGTGCATCGCGTAGATGACCGATCCGGCGCCGAGGAAGAGGAGCGCCTTGAAGAAGGCATGCGTCATCAGGTGGAACACGCCGGCGACGTACGCGCCGCTGCCCACGCCCATGAACATGTAGCCCAGCTGGGACACCGTCGAATAGGCGAGCACCTTCTTGATGTCCCACTGCTTGAGGCCGATCGTCGCCGCGAAGAACGCGGTGAGCGCACCGATGACCACCACCGTCAGGCTCGCGGCGGGCGCGAGCGAGAACAGCACGTTGCTGCGGGCGATGAGGTACACGCCCGCCGTCACCATCGTCGCCGCATGGATGAGCGCCGA
>JBBQDT010000330.1:0-2166 GCA_038319955.1 Gemmatimonadales bacterium
GGACATGTCGTCAGGTGGTTCGGGAAAGGGAAAGAATAATGCGCGGATGGCATCCGGGTGTGCCAGTGTGACAGGAAGGCGCCGTGGGCACGGGCGTTGCCTTGAGTGACGTGGGTCACATCGGAACGGAGATCGTGCAACTCAGCAAGCGTCGACAGTGGAGTCTTTTCGCGGGCGCGGCGAGCGCGGTGGCCGCGCCGCTCGCTGAGCGGGCCGTGGTTGCGGCTTGGCGGTTGGCGGCGGGCGAGGACCCTCCGGACGACCCCGCAGGGCCCGATGTCGATTGGGCGCGGGCGATTGCGTGGACAGCGACGGCGGCCGTCATAGTTGCGGTGGCGCAGGTCGTGGCGCGGCGGGGAGCCGCGATCGCGTGGGAACGAGCGACTGGAGAGCGTCCCCCGCGTGGAAGAAGCAAGCGCGCACACAGGCGTCCGAAGTACTGACCCACTGGTCAACAAGCGGCCTCTTGCGTGAAACCATGCACGGAGACAGGGTGGCGCATGACCGACGAGGCTGTTCGAAACGACAGCAAGGGAATCGTCAACTCGATAGTCGATTGGCGAGTCGGCCTCGGCGTCGTGCTCGCGCTCAGCATCCTGTTCGCCGCGCAGACCTGGGTGGACGATCCGTCGACAACGTCCTTCGGCATCCTCTTCGCGCGACAGCTCATTCAATGGCTGCTGTGGCTCGCGCTCGTCCCCGTGGTGTTCGACATCGGGCGACTCATGCGGCGTCGCGGAGCGCTGCGTACCAGCTCGATAGTCCTGCTCGTGTCTGCGAGTCTCGTGGTCGCCACCTTCCACGCGGTGCTCGTTGCCGTCGTGCACGAATTTCTCGCTCCGGGTCCGAGCGCTAACCTGAGGACCGCGATCGGGATCTCCCTCAGCAGCCACCTTGGCGCGAACCTCGTACGCTTCTCGGCCATCTCTGCGATCTATCACGCAATTGCGTACCATCACGAAGTCCGTGATCGTGAGATGAATGCAGCGCGACACGCCTCGAATCTCGCGCAGGCTCGTCTCGAGACACTCGAGGGCCGCCTCCAGCCGCAGTTTCTCTTCAGCGCGCTCGACGCGCTCACTACGCTGATTCGCACTGACGCGTCGGCGGCCGAGGAGTTGGTCGGACACCTGAGTGAGCTGCTGCGCGTCGCACTCGACGCAAGCAGTGCGCGCGAGGCGACGCTGGAGCGTGAACTCGCGGTGCTGGAGCATTACGTGGCCATTCAGCGGACGCTATTCAAGGAGCGGTTGGAAGTCGTTGTCGAATCGGAACCAGACGCGCTCACCGCCTACATGCCACACTGCATCCTGCTACCGCTCGTGGAGAACGCGATTCGTCATGGCATCGCGTCGCGAGAAACGCCCGGCAAGGTGTGGATCCGCAGCAGTCGGCACGGCGATGTGCTTCACCTTCACGTTCAGGATGACGGCGTGGGCATCGGTCGCGCACCCGCCGAAACGAATGGCCGAGGCATCGGCATCGGAAGCACGCGCGCTCGACTCAACCAGCTGTATGGCGGCAGCGCCAGCTTCACGATCGGCCAGGTGCTACCCACGGGCACGCTCGTGACGATCGAGCTCCCCTTCCGAACCGACGCGAAGACAGGGGAGCTCACGCTGTCATAGGAAGCACTGTTGCCTCCCATGGTACGGTGGCCCAACATGGTGCATGCGCCCTTTCGACGACTCCGCGCCACCTCGCGCGATCACCGGCTTCACGCTCGACGATGAGGGACACTGGATCGCGCTGCTCGAGTGCGGACATGGCCAGCACGTACGTCACGAGCCACCATTGCAGAGCCGGCCGTGGGTGATGAGCGCTGAGGGTCGCGCGTCGCGAATCGGCACCATGCTGCCGTGCATGCGCTGTCTGTCGGGCGAACCGCCGCGCTAGCTGTCCGCGACTGTGCTGCGCTTCAGCTGTGGCTATCATCGTATCCGACTTCCATGAGGTATCTGGCATGTATCACGAGAAGCTCACGTGATGTCGACGCCGTGCGATACGAGATACGACCTGCTGATCGCCGCCGACGCGGCGGCCGAGCGATCGGGAGCGGTGACCGCGTCGAGCTCGACGATCGCCCAGCCGGCGAACGCGACGTCGCGCAATGCATCGAACACGGCGGGAAGATTCACGCGCCCTCTCCCCAGTTCGACGAAACGA
>JBBQDT010000331.1:0-2022 GCA_038319955.1 Gemmatimonadales bacterium
CGGCACCCACATCCACGTCGGCATCGAGGACAAGGACTTCCTCATCGAGGCGATGAACGTCTCGCGTTACTTGCTGCCGCATGTATTGGCCCTTTCGACCAGCTCGCCCTTCTGGCAGGGGCGCCGCACGGGGCTCAAGTCCTATCGCAGCATCGTGTTCCGCAACTTTCCACGCACCGGCGTCCCGCCCATCCTGCGCTCGAACGCTGAATACGACGAGTTGCTCGGCACCCTCGTGGACACGGGCTGTGTCCCCAATGGATCGAAGATCTGGTGGGACGCGCGCCCCCATCACCTGTATCCAACACTGGAGTTCCGCGTCTGCGATGTGTGCACCCGCGTGGAAGAGGCCGTCTGCATTGCGGCCATTCTCCAGGCGATCGTCGCGAAGATATGGAAGTTGCGTCGCGACAACCTGACGTTCCGGCTCTACCCGCCCGCGATGATCGACGAGAACAAGTGGCGTGCGGTCCGGTTCGGTTTGGACGGCAAGTTGATAGATTTTGGCAAGAGTAAGGAATTCCCGGCCAGGGAGTTGCTTACGGAGATGCTCGAATGGTTCGTGGACGACGTCGTGGATGAGCTGGGCAGCCGCCGAGAGGTGGAGTACGCCTTCGAGATCATGCGCGGCGGTTCCAGCGCGGATCGCCAGTTGGCGGTGTATGAACGGACACGTGATCTGCGCTCCGTCGTCGATCGGGTGGTGGCCGAAACGGCCGAGGGCGTTCGACCGGAGATCAGTAGAACGTTTGCAGAACGCGTTGCCACCGGAGACCCGCTCCGTGCGACGATCAGCGGAGAGTCCGCGCCAGACCAGCGGGGAGCATCGTAGCAGCGTGGCATCACATCGCAACCGCCGGCCCGTCATCGGCATTCCCACCCAGACCCTGCAAAGCCTCGGCGGCGTCTCCAGCGAGATTCCGCCGTCGTGGGTCATGAGCCAGCGGTACATCCTGACGCTCACCGCCGCGGGGGCCATCCCCTGGATGATTCCGCTGGTCGACGAGGACTCCCTGCGCGGCATCTACGACGAGCTCGACGCCGTGTTTCTCCCCGGCGGCGCAGACATCGATCCGTTCACCTACGGTGCCGATCCGCACCCGCTGTGCGACAAGACGGACCGTGAGCGCGATCGCGTCGAGGTCCTGTTGGCCAAATGGGCACTCGCGGAAGAAAAGCCCGTGCTCGGTGTCTGCCGCGGCATGCAGCTGATCAACGTGGCGGCAGGCGGCACGCTGTACCAGGACCTGGCCGAGGAGTTCCCGGGCGCGATCAAGCACGACTACTTCCCGTTCGGCGGGGCGACCTATACGCGTGACTACCTGGCGCACGAGGTCAGCGTGGCCGAGGGGACGCGGCTCGCGGAGCTCATCGGGGCAGGGTCGCAACGCGTGAACAGCATGCACCATCAGGGCATCAAGCAGCTCGGCAACGGGCTCGTTTCGACGGCCGAAGCGCCCGATGGTCTCATCGAGGCACTCGAGGGAGCGGACGACAGCTACCTCGTTGCCGTGCAATGGCATCCGGAAGCGTTGACCGACAACCACGAGCGCTCCCGTCACCTCTTCGCTGATTTCATCGCGGCGGGCTCCGACTGGCAGCGCACTCACGCGTAACCTCGCGATTCTCCGGCGCGCGCTCGTCGGTGCATCGCGAGGCACCGTCACAGGAGAGTCGATGAGACGTCGCGGGGTGCTACACTGGCTGGTCGCTCTCGCCGCGCTCGGCGGGTCATCGCGCGATGCACACGCGCAGAACGTGGCGCGCAGCCAGCTTGGCATCGTCACGCAGCAGGTGGCGGCGGCGAGAATCGAGGTGCTCTATCGTCGCCCGGTCGCGCACGGACGCGCGCTCTTTGGCGCACTGGTGCCGTGGGGGACGATCTGGACCCCAAGCGCCGACAGCGCGGCGCGCATCACGTTCTCGGAGCCGGTAACCATCAACGGCGCACCGATCGCTGCGGGAACCTACGGCATCTGGACCATTCCGGACTCCACGTCCTGGACGGTGATCTTCAGCGGG
>JBBQDT010000332.1:0-1802 GCA_038319955.1 Gemmatimonadales bacterium
GGTCGCGCACGTGCTCCATTTTTGCGTTGTGGATCTGCAGCACGTCGATGTAGTCGGTCTCGAGCCGCTCGTGACACTTATCCACCGCCATCCGCATGAACGAAGGATCGGTGCGCATCGGCAGCTCCGACTGCCCCCGCCGCGCGGCCAGTGCCGCTTCATCATAGATGTCGTAACCGATCTTCGTGCCGACCACGATCTCGCTGCGCCGCCCACGAAATGCATCGGCGATCTGTCGCTCAGCTCGCCCATTCCCGTACGCATCAGCGGCGTCGAAGAAAGTCACGCCGTGCACATCGAGCGCGCGGCGCATCATCGCGACTGCCTCGGCGTCGGACTTCTCGCCCCACCAGCCGGTGGAGACGGTCCAGGTGCCGAAGCCGACTTCACTCACGCGGACGTCGGTGTTGGGAAAGCGACGATACTTCATTGAAAAAAAGGGATGACGGGAAGACGGAAGACGGAAGACGGGAAGACGGGAAGACGGGAAGACGGGAACAGCATAACGGTATCGCAGTCCTGTCATCCTGTCATCCTGTCATCCCGTCCTCCCGTCCTCCCGTCAGTCAACACGGCTGCCGCCTCACGAGCGAAATACGTGATCACGACATCCGCCCCCGCACGACGTATCCCGATGAGGCTCTCCATCATCGCGCGTTCGAGGTCGATCCAGCCACGCTCGGCCGCGGCGTGGATCATCGCGAACTCACCGCTCACCTGATACGCTGCGAGGGGATAGCCCGTCTCGGCCTTCACGCGCGATACGATGTCGAGAAACGGGCCAGCGGGCTTCACCATCACCATGTCCGCCCCTTCCTCGATGTCCTGCACGGTCTCACGCAGGGCCTCGTTCGCGTTGGCGACGTCCATCTGGTACCCGCGACGATCGCCGCTCTGCGGCGTGCTCTCCGCCGCTTCGCGAAAGGGGCCGTAAAAGGCACTCGCGAACTTGGCGGCGTAGCTGAGAATCGCGGTCTGTGTATAGCCCGCCTCGTCGAGCGCGCGACGAATCGCGCCCACTCGACCGTCCATCATGTCGCTCGGCGCCACGACGTCCGCACCCGCGCGCGCGTGTGACAGCGATTCGCGCACGAGAAGGTCGAGCGTGGCGTCGTTGTCCACCTCACCGTTGCGCAGGATGCCACAGTGGCCGTGATCGGTGTACTCGCACATGCAGACGTCCGTGATGACGACGAGCTGCGGCAGTTCCGCCTTGAGCGCGCGCACGGCGCGCTGCGCCGCGCCCTCATCGTCCCACGCGCCGGTGCCCTCGGCGTCCTTGTGATCGGGAATGCCGAACAGCAACACGCCCCCGACTCCGACTGCCGCGGCCGCGCGTGCGTCGACCAGCATTTCGTCGACCGACGTCTGGTGCACGCCCGGCATGGAGCTCACCGGCTGGCGCACGCCGCTGCCGGAGCGCACGAACAGCGGTAACACCAGCTGCGACGGCGCGAGGATGGTCTCGCGCACGAGGTTGCGGAGAGCAGGAGTGCGCCGCAGTCGGCGTGGTCGGTATTCAGGAAACGCTGGCATCGCTCTTCATTCTGGTTGCGGCGACGGGACATGACTGGCCCGACGCAACCCTTCGAGAATTTCGGACGCCCCTTCGCCGCGCAACTGGTTCGCGAGGCGAATGCCGCTCAGCTCCGGGTCGGTGACGTCCAGTGCGATCGAACCGCGGACCACGCGCCTGCCGTCGACGTCGGCGATGAGTCCGTGGAGCATCGGCATTCCGTCGGTCTCGATCGCCAGCGCGCCGATCGGCACCTGGCACCCGCCCTCGAGAGCGGCCAGGAACG
>JBBQDT010000333.1:0-1758 GCA_038319955.1 Gemmatimonadales bacterium
AGCACCTGATGCGCACGCTGCCGGAGTTCATGGTGCCCGCCGTCTTCATGTGGATGCCAGCGCTGCCACTGACGAGCAGCGGCAAGGTGGATCGTCGCGCACTGCCGGAAGCGGAGCTCGACCGCGAGGCATTGAGCCGCGGGTACGTGGCGCCAAGGACGGACGCCGAGAAGGCGCTCGTCGAAATCTGGCAGCGCGTGCTGCGACTGGAGCAGGTAGGCGTGGAAGACAACCTGTTCGAGCTCGGCGGCGATTCGCTGCTCAGCGTGCAGATCGTCTCACAGGCGCGACAGGCCGGACTCGGCCTCACACTCACGCAGGTGCTGCGACATCCGACGGTCGAGGCGCTCGCGCGTGTCGCGCAGGTGGCGTCGGCGCGCGAGCAGCTCGGCGAAGTGATCGGTGCGGTTCCACTCACGCCGATCCAGCACTGGTTCTTCGAGGGACAGCGCGGGAACGGGAGCCACTGGAACCAGGGATTCCTCTTCACCATTCCCGCGCATCTCGATGCGGATACGCTCGCTGAAGCGCTGACGGCGGTAACGCACCAGCACGACAGCCTGCGCCTGCGCTACGAGCACACGGCCGATGGGTGGCGTCAGCACTGTGTGGCCGATGCGGGCCGTTCGGTCATTGAAGAGGTGTACCTGTGGCAACAGCCTGCGTCGAAGCACGCGGAGTTGATGCGCGACGCGTGCGAGCGCGTGCAGGCGTCGCTCGACATCACGAACGGTCCGCTCATTCGCGTGGCGCTGTTCCGGCTCGCGCCAGAACAGCCGGGTCGGATGCTGATCGCAGTGCATCATCTCGCGATCGACGGCGTGTCGTGGCGAATCCTCCTCGAGGATCTCGAGTCGGCGTATTCGCAGATCGACGGCCGCCATCCGGTGACGCTGCCGGCAAGGACAACGGCGTTCGGGCGGTTTGCCGCTGGGGTCGATGCGCTGGGCAAGAGCAGCGCGTCGGAGGGACCGGCTTTCCAATCAGAACTGCCGTACTGGGAAGCGGTCGGGTCGCCGGCGTCCACGCGGCTGCCGCGCGACCTCGCGGTCAGCGGCGAGGACGTCGCCGCGAATGCGCAGACGGTCGTCGGCACGCTCGACGCTGGCGAGACACGCGCGTTGCTCCAGGATGTACCGGCTGCCTACAACACGCAGATCAACGACGCACTCCTCACCGCGCTTGCCGAAGCACTCGGCGACTGGGCGGGCGACGGCGAGATCATCGTGAACGTCGAGGGACATGGCCGCGAGGACATCGTGGACGGCGCGGATCTCTCGCGCACGATGGGGTGGTTCACGACGATCTTCCCGGTGCGCCTGCCGTTGCGGCGGATGGACGCCAGCGCGCGGCTGAAGGAGACGAAGGAACTGCTGCGCGCCGTCCCGCGGCGTGGCATCGGCTACGGCGTGCTGCGCTACGTCGACGGCGCCGAGACGCTGCGTGCGCAGACGACACCGGATGTCGTGTTCAATTATCTCGGACAGTTCGACCAGGTGATCGCCGGCTCGTCGCTGTTCGGCTTCGCCAACGAAGAGACAGGCGCGTGGTACGGACCGCAGACGCGCCGCCGGCACCTGCTCGAGCTGAACGCACTGGTCGTTGCGGGACGGCTCGAGCTGCGCTGGAGCTACAGCAGCGCAGCGCACACCGCGGCGACGATCGCCGCACTCTCGGAGCGGTACGTCGCAGCACTGCGCGGCCTGATCGCGCACTGCACGTCGCCGAGTGCGGGCGGGTTCACGCCATCCGACTTTC
>JBBQDT010000334.1:0-1677 GCA_038319955.1 Gemmatimonadales bacterium
ATCTCCTCACCCTCGAGCCGCGCCGTCAGTCCCATCACCATCACGACGGCATCGGCACTTTGCGCAGCGGCGACGGCTTCCGCTTCGAGCGTCTCGTGGGGAACGGAAAGAATCAGTTGCAACTGCGCGTCGCCGTACGTCTCCTGCGCCTCGACACGAATGCGATAGCTCCTGCCGGCGTCGAGCTGTAGTGGCGCCGTCTGTACCGGGCGTGGATCGGGAAACTCGTCACCCCTCGATGGGTAGACCGAGCGGGCGACGAGGCTATCGTCGAGGAAAAGCGCGAACTTCATCGTGCCGCTCAGCCCGAGGCGATATGAGCCGGTCTGCGGCGGACGAATCGTTCCCGACCAGCGCACGCTGAAGTCGTCCGGATTCAACCCCGAGCGCGGCGAGCCGTCGGCCCATTCGACATTGATCGTCGAGTCGGTGGCCGTGAAGAGCGGAGCACCGTCCATGTGCTGGCCCGCGAAGTATTCGACGCGAAGCCCCGGCGTACCATCCGGCGCGGTGAACAGTGACGCCGGGGCGGCGTCGAGCACGGGGAAGTCGTCGGCGAGATCGGAGCCGCGCGCGTAGATGACCGTCGTGGCGGCGGACACCGCTTCACGAATGCCGCGAAGTGGCGTCACGGCATCGGAGGGCTCGCCATTGTAATTGCCGAGCAGCATGCGCTTCTGGTCGGCGTTGGGGCCGATGACGGCGATGGTACCGAGCGTCTTGCGCAGTGGCAATGCATGATTCGCGTTCTTGAGCAGCACGATCGACTCGCGCGTGACCTGCCGTGCGAGCTGCTTGTGCGATGCCTGGTCGAGCACCGAGTACGGAATGCGCGCCCACCGGACGTTCTCGGGCGCGTCGAACATGCCGAGCTTGAAGCGCGCGAGGAACAGTCGCTTCACCGACGTGTCGATCTGTGCTTCGGTGATGAGGCCCTGCTGGACGGCGTCCACGAGATTGGGATAGACACGACCGCAGTCGAGATCGGTGCCGGCCTTGACGGCGAGTGCGGCCGCGGCGGCTGCCGTCGGGGCGATCTTGTGGCGGAGATAGATGTCGTCGATGGCGCCGCAGTCGGACACGATATAGCCAGGGAATTTCCATTCACCGCGGAGGATGTCCTTCTCCAGCATGTCCTGCGCGCACGCGGCCTGTCCCGCAATGCGATTGTAGGCACACATCAACGAGTATGCGCCGCCCTCGCGAATCCCCATCTCGAAATGGGGCAGGTAGCTCTCGCGCAGGTCGCGCGCGCTGACGATGGCGTCGAAGGTGTGGCGTTCCGACTCGGGGCCGCTGTGGATGGCGAAGTGCTTCACGGTCGCGATGGTCTTGAAGTATTTCGGGTCGTCCCCCTGCAGTCCGCGAATGAACGCCACGGCGAGACGGCCGGTGAGGAATGGATCCTCGCCATAGGTCTCCTGTCCGCGTCCCCATCGTGGATCGCGAAACAGGTTGATGTTGGGCGACCAGATGGTCAAGCCCTGGTAGCGTTGGTGGCTGTTCTCTCGCAGGTATTCCTGATGCTTGGCACGGAACTCGTCGGAGATCACGGTAGCCATGTGGAAGACGAGGCTGTCGTCCCACGTGGCGGCAAAGCCGATCGCCTGCGGAAAGACGGTGGCGAGACCTGCGCGTGCGACGCCGTGGAGCCCCTCGTTCCACCAGTTGTACGCC